>DASTYQ010000091.1:0-3269 GCA_035764775.1 Gaiellaceae bacterium | reverse complement strand
ACGAACGAGCCGGCGGCTCGGGATCTGCCAATGCAGACGCCGGTCGCGCGAGAACCACAGACGATCGGGGCGACTGACGAACGAGCCGACAGGCCCCGATCTGCGACCGCAGATCCGGGCGCTCGGCCTCACTCGGTCAGTCCGGCGCGAGCAGGCCCTCCGCGATCGCGTAGCGCACGAGCTCGGCGCGGCTCGAGAGGCTCAGCTTCTGCATGATGTGCGCCCGATGCGTCTCCGCCGTGCGCACGGAGATGTAGAGCTGCTGCGCGATCTCCTGGTTCGTGTGCCCGAGCGCCAGGAGCCGGAGCACCTCGCGCTCGCGCTCCGAGAGCGGGTCCTGCTCCGCCCGCCGTCGCTCGTCCGCGTCCGCGGCAATGAGTCGTGCGCCCAGCGCGGGATGGACGTATCGCTCTCCTGCGGCCACTGATCGGACCGCCGCGACGACCTCGGTGTCGGCGGCCTCTTTCAGGACGTAGCCGCTCGCACCAGCGTCGAATGCGGCTCGGACGTAGCGCGGGTCGTCCTGCATGGAGAGAACGAGCACACGTGCTTCCGGGACCGCTTGCAGCACGGCGGGCATCCCCTCGATTCCGCCCTTCTCGGGCATGAGGAGATCCATCAGAACGACGTCCGGGTGGCTCTCGAGCGCCTCGAAGACGGCCCGGTCGGCGTTCGGCGCCTCGCCGACCGTCTCGATGTCGGGCTCCGCGTCGAGTAGCCGACGCAGCCCAGACCGCACGACCGCGTGGTCGTCGACGATAAGCACGCGGATCACCGAAGAGGAACCTCCGCCTTGAGCATGGTGCCGGCATCTTCGCTCGATTCGATCGTGAGACGACCCCCGAGCAGCGCGACGCGCTCGCGCATCCCGACGAGACCGAGGCTGCCATCGCGTACGCCTGTGGGATCGAAGCCTCTTCCGTCGTCGTGGAAGACGAGCGTCACGCCGGCGCCGCTCCGGTGGAGGCGGACCGACACGCGCGAGGCCGCGGCGTGCTTCAGCACGTTCGTGAACGCCTCCTGGACGATCCGATAGAGGGCCGTCTCGGTGTCGGAGGGGAGTCGCTGGTCGCCGAGGTTCGACTGGACGTCCACGGAGATTCCGCCCTGCTCCTCGACGACGTCGCGGAGCCGCTCGATCGCGGGGACGAGCCCGAAGTCGTCGAGCGCCGCGGGTCGGAGCTCGACGGCGAGTCGTCTGACGCTCTGCAGTGTGGACACGACCAGCTCGCGCAGCTCGCCGACGGCTACGCGATCGTCGTCGCCGACCGCGCGGTCGTCGAGCGACTTCAGTCCGAGGAGGATCGACGTCAGCGCCTGGCCGGTCTCGTCGTGGAGCTCGCGGGCGAGGCGCGTCCGCTCGAGCTCCTGCGCCTCGACCACGCGGCGGACAGCGTCACGGCTCACCCGCTGCGAGAGCTCCACGGCGATCGCAGCACGCGTCGCAAGCGATTCGGCGAGCCGGACGTCCTCGTCCGTGAAGGCCGACGTCGGCCCGAGCTTGTCGTGCGCGACGACGACGCCGATGGCGCGCCCTTCGACGACCAGCGGGACGTACAACGCCGAGCGAATGCCCATACGGCGAGCGACCTGCTGGTCGAGCTCGGGATCGTCGAGCACGGAGTCGACGCGCTCGCTCCTCGCGCGCTGCAGCACGCGGCCCGTCTTGGAGCCGCCGGGCATGAGCTCGACTCCGACGAGCTCGTCCACGTCGGAGGTATCACCGTCCGCCGCGACGATCCTGAGGCGGTCGACCCCCGCCTCGGGGAGCGCTATCAGCACGATCCGGGCGCCGACGAGGTCCCGGAGCCGTCGCGCCACCAGCGCCAGCAGCGGCTCGAGCTCGATCTCGCCGGCGAGGGCGTCCCCGATCTCGCCGAGCGACTCGAGATGGCGGAGCCACCGCGTCGAGGACTCGTACAGCCGGGTGTTCTCGATTGCGACGGCGGCCTGCGCGGCGAGAAGCTGGGTGAGCTCCTCGTCCTCGCTCGTGAACGTGCCGCCGTCCTTCTCCGTCAAGTAGAGGTTCCCGTAGGCCACCCCGCGCAGGACGATCGGCACGCCGAGAAACGTCCGCATCGGCGGGTGGTGCTCCGGGAAGCCGACCGAACGGGGATCCTCGCCGAGATCGTCGAGCCGCAGCGGCTTGGCGTCGCGGATCAGGACGCCGAGAATCCCTCTCCCTCGAGGGAGATCGCCGATCGCCGCGTAGGTCTCGGCGTCGATGCCGTGTGTCAGGAAGCGCTCGAGACCCGTCCCCGACTGGTCGATCACGCCGAGAGCCGAGTAGCGCGCGCCGGTGAGCTGCGCCGCGGTCTCGACGAGCTGCTGGAGAAGCGCGTCCAGCGAGAGCTCCGAACTGAGGGCGATGCCCGCGTCGATGAGTACACGCAGGCGGTCGGGCGCGGCTTGCTGGGTCATGACTCCCGTGAGCCTAGAGCGAGCGCCCGTCGATGGGCGCGATCCAGTGAGTCGTAGCGGTGGCTGGACAGGAGTCGTAGTTCTCCGCAATCGAGTTGGGGGTGGCCGCCGATGCCCGCGAGATCGAATGCGGCGACCCTCCGCGAGTGGAGGAATTCGATCACGTGCCCGGCATCGGCCCGTCGGCCCCGAAGGTCGCAGATGCGATGAGTTGGGGACTCGTGCGCTGCGCGCCGGATGCGACTCTGCGCGAGGTGGCCGCGCTCATGGCCGACGCGGTCGTGCACTGCGTCGTCGTCATCGACACTCCTGGCGACGGGGCCTCCCTCTGGGGGATCGTCTCCGATCTCGACCTCGTCGCGGCGGCGACGGTTCGCTCGCTCGACGATCAGCGCGCCGCGGGGACCGCGATGAGGCCTGCCATCACTGCGTTCCCGCACGAGTCGCTCGAGGCGGCGGCGGAGCGGATGACGACGCACGGCGTGTCGCATCTCGTCGTCGTCGACGACGTGCGGCGCCGACCCGTGGGAGTCATGTCGACGCTCGATCTGGTTCGCCGGCTGGCCGGGGAGTCCGCCGCTGAAGTGCAGAGCCTCCCCGAGCGCCTCCCACTCTGACCCGGTCTCCCCGTCCCGCCGACGGAGCTCAGCTGCGCGGTGGCACGATCTGGCGATGGCGGCCACGGCAGCGGACCTGCATCTCGAGGACCTCGTGCGGCTCCGCCGCGTCCGCGACCGGATCGACCGGGAGTATGCGCAGCCGCTGGACGTGGAGGCGCTCGCGCGCGACGCGCACATGTCCGCCGGGCATTTCAGCCGCGAATTCCGGCGTGCCTACGGCGAGTCTCC
>DASTYQ010000090.1:0-3191 GCA_035764775.1 Gaiellaceae bacterium | reverse complement strand
CCCGTCTTCCGGTCGAACCGCGGCTCGATGCGCCCGACGAGGCGGTCGCCGACGAGGACCGGGAGGACGTAGTAGCCGTACTCGCGCTTCGCCTTCGGCACGTACATCTCGAGGCGGTAGTGGAAGTCGAAGAGCGCCTCGGCGCGGTTGCGGTCGTGGATCAGCCTGTCGAAGGGCGACAGGAAGGTGACGCGGTCGGGGACGGGAGCGTCGACAGCGTCCGGATGCGCGAGCCACCGGTCGTTCTCCCGCCAGACCCCGAGCGTCCGTTGCCGGCGTTCGAGGAGAAGCCGTTCGGCCTCGCGCCACGGGAGAGTCTCGGTCTCGGGCCACACGCGTTGCGGAAGGTCCCACAAGCGATGCGTCCCGACGCGGCCCGAAACTGCGATCTCGCCCCGCGCGGCGAGGGCCTCCAGCATCAGGCGCATGGGCCCTCGGCCCCACCAGGGGTGGCGCTCCTCGTCGCGCACGATGTCCTTCTGGAGGTCACGGGCCAGAAGCGGCCCCTTCAGCTCGAGGTTACGCAGGATCGAGCGACGGAGGTGCCGCTGCTCCCTGAGAAACTCGCGCAGCCACTCGTCCCGCTTGAGGGTGCCCCCGCGGCGGCGTCGGCGCATGCGTGCTCTCTGGAGCGGGAGATCCTCGATCGGGTAGAGGAACGCGCCGTACTCGAAGAGCTTCTGCTCGTCCCAGAGCAGGCGGTCCAGCTCGGCGACGTCGTACGGTCCGAGCCGGCTCCAGAGCACGAGCTGCTGTGGGGGCGCGACTGTCGAGATCGGGTCGAGCTGGAGGAAGCCCAGGTGGCGGATCGTGTCGAGCACCACCCTCGTCGCCGATCCGTCGAGGAGCTGCGCGTGCACGGCGATCCGGCGCGCCTCCTCTTGGGAGACGACCTTCACTCGCCCTGCAGGCGCCAGCGGAGCTCCTCCTCCTCGCCCGACTCGACCGGGGTCTCCGCACGGCGAGCGTCGTGCCAGTCGGCGTAGCGTGCGGCCAGCGGCGCCGCGGTCACTCCGTGGGCGAGGACCGAGAGACCCACGGTGACGAACGCGGTCGTGAGCACCGCAGTCTCGTGCGGAAGCCCTTCCTCTTCGAGGACGAGCAGCGCGAAGACGATGGACGCGGCGCCTCGAGGCCCGAACCAGCCCAGAAAGGCGACGGTCGGCCGGCGCGCACCCGTGCCGAGCATCGAGATCGCGACGGGGACGATGCGGATCACGGTCAGGCTGAGCACGGCGTACACGGCGATCTCCCATCCCAGGTCCCGGATCGCCGGGCCGAGGAGGACGGCGCCGAAGAGGACGAACGTCACCGCTGCGAGGATCGCCCCGGTCTCCTCGATGAGATGGGAGACCTCGCCTCCGCGCCGCCGCCGCATGCCGCCGAACGTCGCTCCCCCCACGAAGGCAGCGATGAAACCCGATCCGCCGATCGCCTCCGCGAGCGTGAAGGCGAGGAGCGCGCCTGCGAGGGGAACGACCTGGAGCCAGGTGTCGTCCACCAGCCGCCTCGCGGTGCCGTGCACCACGACGGCAGCGGCGACGGCTCCTGCGAGAACGCCCATCAGCACGCCGTACCCGATCTTCTCGAAGACGAGCTCGACCGCGTGGCCGTGGCCGATCGCCCCCTCTTCGGCGAGCGCGACAGCGAGCGCGATGAGGAACAGCGGCACGCAGATCCCGTCGTTGAGGCCGGCCTCGACGTTGAGGCTCTGCCGGATCCGCACCGGCAGCCGTTTCGACGTGACGACGGCCTGACCGAGTGCCGCATCGGTGGGGGCAAGGATGATGGCGACGAGGAGCGCTTCCGGCCACGCCAGGTCCGGGAGCACGACCAGCGCAACCGCGAAGCCGGCGAGGATCGTCAGCGGCAGGCCGATGCCGAGCAGGCGCGCAGGGATGTGCAGCGTCCGCCGCAATGCAGTGAGGTCGATGCGCGACGCGTCCGAGAAGAGGACGACCGCCAGTGTCGCCTCGGCGAAGATCTCGACCTCGAGCCCTTCCGCATCCGGGTCGACGAGGCCGAGCGCGTCGACCCCGACGACGAGGCCCGCCGCGGTGAAGACCATCGGCGCCGTGATGGGCGTGCCGTCGATGCGCCGCGAGATCGCCGCGAACCCGAGGAGGATGACGGCGAGCGTGACGAGCTGCCAGTGCACCGCGGGAGCCTCTCAGACGTCAACGACGCACGCTCTCGAGTCCGATCGTCCTCCGGAGTCGGTCGAGTGCCCGCTCGAAGGCGTCGTCGAGAGCTGCGGAGCGGCGTACGCCTCGTTCGAGATGAAATGCCTTCACGACGAGGGCTCCGTCGCCGCGCTCGGACTTCAGGTCGGCGCGACCCACGATGCGGTCGCGCCAGAGGAACGGCAGGACGTAGTAGCCGAACTGGCGCTCGTGCTGCTGCTTGTACACCTCGATCAGGTGGTCGAAGCCGAGGACGCGACGCGCGAAGGGCCGGTCCCAGAGCAGGTTGTCGAAGGGGGAGAGGAGCGCGGCTGCGGTCGGCCTCGGAGGGTCGATGTCGGTGCCCGCGACGACGAGCACGTCTGCCTCGCCGTCGGCGACGCGAAGGCGTTCCAGGGCACCCTCGGCGACGAGCGCGTCGATGGTCGGCCGGATCCGAGCCGTCCCGCCCTTCATCCGCCAGTGCTCGACGATCCCGGCCTCGGTGAGTGCGCCCCGTGCCTTGACCGCGCGCAGCGTCAGCTCACGGTCGCGAGTCGCCTCGTCCGGCACCGGGGCGTCCAGCACCTCGCGTGGGAGCACGCGCTCGGCGAGGTCGTAGGAGCGCTGGAAGCCGCTGACTCGGCCGGCGATCACGATCTCGCCGGCGTTCCAGAGCGACTCGAGCACCATCTTCGCCGGTTTCCAGTCCCACATCCCGCCGCCGCCCTTGCCATCGAAGTCGCGGGACGTCAGCGGCCCGCGCTCCTCGATCGCGGAGAGCACGTCTCGAGCAAGCTCCGGATGCTCCGCGATCACGTCGCCGCGCCACGGATGATGCCGCGTCATCCGCAGCCGGAAGAGCGGCCACTCCTCGACCGGGATCAGGCATGCCTCGTGCGCCCAGTACTCGAAGATGCGGCCCTCGCCGAGGAGCCGCGAGATGGTGGCGCGCGGGTAGGCGCCCACGCGCGAGCCGAGTGCGATCCGGTGGCTGCGCTCGACGGCCGTGATCGAGTCGAGCTGGAC
>DASTYQ010000089.1:0-9147 GCA_035764775.1 Gaiellaceae bacterium | reverse complement strand
CCTGGCAGGAGTGAGGCGAATTGCGCCGCTCAAGGGCCGGCATCCGTGCTTGAAAGCTCCATGGACCGCTCCATACCCACCGCACGCTGGGTCAAGAGCAAGTCCGCCTGAACGAAAAACCCCGCCTGAGCGGGGATTTTGCAAGCCCTCTGACGGACTCGAACCGTCGACCCCCTCCTTACCATGGAGGTGCTCTACCGACTGAGCTAAGAGGGCGAGCTCTGGACTGTAGCCAAGTTTCCGGTAGACGCTCGACCGCGCCCGGGCCGGTTGCTGGGTGGGTGGGCGACCTTCGGCGATGGGGGAGACGCAGCACGTCGACGCACCTTCGGCGGAGGCATAGACCACCGATCGGGCCTCAGCGTCGGGTCCACAGTCTCACCGAACTCTGGGGATCGCCGGTCCAGAGCTCCGAGTCGTCCGTGAGCATGAACGGCCCCACCTCGAGCAGACGTCCCGGCGCAGCAAGCTGAGCAGTTTGTGCGTAGCCGAGGACCTCCATGTATTCGCGCAGATCCCAGAGCAGCCGCTCGCGCCCGTATCCCCGACGCCAGATGTTGTCGATGTTGGCCTCGATGAACCGACAGCCCGTGTAGGTGAATACCCCTTGCGGCCGCCCGTCGAAGTCGTCCTCTGCTGCAAGTTGCCCTTCGGCGGACGCCGCCCAAAGCACGTTTCGGTCACGGAAGCAATGGCACTCCGCGAACCCGTGACGCTCCAAGTGCTCCTCGTCGCCCTCGATGCGCGAGGCGAGGTCGAGCGGTGGAGGGAGGTAGCGCACGTCCACTCGGAGTGCGCCCGGGCGGGGTCCTTGGTCGACGGTCCCGCCGGAGCCCCAGAAGCAGCAGTCGAGGAAGACCTCCAGCAGGACCCCGGACGGAATCTCCCTGAAGAGCGCGTCGAGCTCGTCGTCGAGTATGTACGTCTCGCTTTCCCAGTCCATGTCGTACGGGCAGAGGAGCTCGTCGAGGCCGTCGCTCAACTCGTCCCCGTCACGATCCCGAATCTGGGATCCGTGGCCCGAGAAGTAGAAGACGATGACGTCTCCTGCGTCGGAATTGCGGACCGCAAGCTCGAGTCTGTGCATGATCCGCGCCTTTGTCGCGCGCTGGTTGACGAGCACGTGGATGTCCTCGTTCGACACGCCGAAAGCGGACTTCAGCACACGTCTGACGAGGGCGACGTCGTTCGCGCACCCGGTCAGCGGGGGCACGTCAGGGCGTTCGTACTCGTCGACACCGACCAGGATCGATCTGATGCTCACCGCTCTCCCTTGCGGACCAGACACTGTCACACCTCGTCCCGGTCGCGTCAACGCCTCGTTGCGCTTGACACATGTGGGACGCGCGAGATATGCCACTTCGGACATGTCCTGTTCACGCTGCGGCTTCGAGAATCCCGAGGCATTTCGGTACTGCGGTGCCTGCGGCGCGGCGCTGCTCGGTGCCGGCGAGCCCAGTCAGGTCGAGCGCAAGGTCGTCAGCGCGCTCTTCTGCGACGTCGTCGAGTCCACGGAGAAAGCGGAGCGTCTCGACCCGGAGGACGTCCACGCCTTGCTCACCCCGTACTACGCGGGCGTGCGCGATCAGCTCGAGCGCATGGGAGGACTGGTCGAGAAGTTCATCGGCGACGCAGTGTGTGGCATCTTCGGCGTGCCGCGCACGCACGGCGACGATGCGGAGCGAGCGGTTCGGGCTGCCCTCGCGATCCGGGACTGGCTCGCCGCCTTCAACGACGCGGCTCCCCTGCTCGACCTCCACCTGAGGCTCGGCGTGGCGACAGGTGAGGCGGTGGTAGCTCTCGGCGCACGCACGTCGGAAGGCGAGGCAATGGCCTGGGGCGACGTCATGAACACGGCTGCGCGGCTCCAGTCCGCGGCGCCGGTCGACTCGATCCTCGTGGACGAGAGCACGTATCGCGCCACGCGCCCGGTGATCGAATACGGGGAAGCCGACCCCGTGCAGGCGAAGGGGAAGGCCGAGCCGGTTCTCGCCTGGCAGGCCCTCGCCCCCCGAGCTCGTCGCGGTGTCGAGCTCTCGCGGGCAGGTTGGGCACCGTTCGTCGACCGAACCGACGGGTTCGAGATCCTGCGCGCAACGCTCGAGCGCGTCCGAAGCCAACGGACTCCCGAGCTCGTGACGCTCATTGGGGAGGCGGGTATCGGCAAGAGCAGGCTCGTCCTGGAGCTGGCCCGCTGGATCGACGCGCAACCCCGCGACGAGCTGGTGGTCCGGTGGCGCCAGGCGGGCTCGTCTCCGTACGGCGACGCTCTCACCTACTGGGCGCTCGCCGAGATCATCAAGGCACAGGCGGGCATCCTCGAGACGGACCGGGCGACGGTGGCCAGAGACAAGCTCGGCCGCGCGGTGCGCGAATTCGTCCCGTCGGCTGACGACGCAGCTCGTATCGAGGTTCAGCTGCTGTCGCTGATCGGGCTGGGCGCTCCTGCTCTGACCCACGGGGAGGACCAGCGCCAGGCGGCATTCGTCGCCTGGAGACGGTTCTTCGAGGCGGTCGCGCGAGAGGAGACGCTCGTCCTCGTCTTCCACGACGTCCACTGGGCCGATACGGGGCTCCTCGACTTCATCGAGCACCTCGTCGACTGGGCTCGCGACGTTCCGATCCTGATCCTTTGCACCGCACGCCCCGAGTTCGCGGCCCAGCGACCGGACTGGTGGGGCAGGGACCATGCGACGACGGTCCACCTTTCACCGCTCACGAACGAGCACATCGCGGAGCTCGTGACCGGGCTGGCCCCGAGCACGGTTCCGGCCGAGACGCGAGAAGCGATCGTCGGCTCCGCATCGGGCAATCCCCTGTTCGCGGTGGAGTTCGTTCGAATGCTGGTCGACCGGGTCGCACAGCCGCCGTCCACGGAGTCGGTTCAGGCCATAATCGCCGCGCGCCTGGACGCGCTCTCTGCCGAGGAGAAACTTCTCGTGCAAGACGCCGCTGTCGTGGGGAGATCCGTCTGGCCCGGGGCGCTGGCCAAGGTCGGGGACCGATCGCTGCGAGTCGTCGACGAGCATCTCCGAGAGCTCGTGCGCAAGGAGTTCCTGATGCGGGTCAGCGCGTCGTCGGTCCAGGGGGAGACGGAGTTCCGGTTCCGTCACCTCCTCGTGCGCGACGTCGCGTACGAGCAGATCCCGCGCGTGCGCCGAGCAGAGATGCACCGGCGCGCCGCCGAGTGGCTCGAGTCGCTGAGCCCGGACCGGACGACCGACCGGGCCGAGACGCTCGCGTTCCACTACGTCGACGCGTACGAGTACGCCGCAGCGGCGGGCGCGGACACCTCCGCTCTGGCTGAGAGCACCCGGCTCGCCCTTCGCGATGCGGGAGACCGCGCGCTGGCGCTCAACGCCTTCCCCGCCGCGGAGCGCCACTACGCGGCGGCCCTCGACCTCTGGCCGCACGACGACCCGGAACGCGCTGCGCTTCTCCTCCATCTCGGGAAGGCCCGTTACTACGCGGACATGGACGGCGCCGACGTGCTCGAGGATGCAGAGCGGATGTTGCTCGACGCGGGTGACCGTGAAGAAGCAGCGGAGGCAGCAGGTTTCCTCGCGAACCTCGCGCACCAGAGCGGGGAGCCACACGAAAAGGTGTTCGAGCACTTGTATCGGACGCGTGCGCTGATCCAGGGGCTCGAGGCGTCTCCGACGACCATCGACCTGCTCCTCGATCTCGCCCTCTACCTCGTCCTGACGGGCGAGCACCAGGAAGCGATCCATCTCGCCACCGAGGCGCTCGCCGATGCGCGAGCGCTCGAGCTGACCGAGCTCGAGGCGCGCGCCCTCGCGATCGTGGGGGCATCCCGCGGCTCAGCGGGTGACCCGGGCGGCCGTGCGGACCTCGAGCGGAGCATCGAGATAACCGAGGAGATCGACTCGCCCTTGGCATCGCACCACTGCGGAATGCTGGCGGATCTCGAATGCAGTTACGGCAACCTCGCGCGCTGTTTCGATCTTCAGTCGCGGGCGCGCGGCCATGCCCAGCGGTTCGGCCACCTCGCCCACATCCAGTGGCTCAAGGCGGAGCTCGCCGCGGAGTACTACTGGAGGGGACTCTGGGACGAAGCCCTCAGCGTCGCCGACGAGTTCCTCGCGGATGCGGAGGCGGGTCCTGGACACTTCATGGAGGGGTACTGCCGCGCCATTCGCGCGCGGATCCGTTTCGCCCGGGGGGAACTCGAGGATGCCCTCGAGGACTCCAGGCGCGCTCTCGATCAGGCTCGGTCCTCGAACGAGCCGCAGATGGTCTGTCCGGCGCTGGCCGTTCGTGCGAGGCTCCTTTGTGCTGTGGGTGCGACCGACGAGGCGGTCGACCTCGTCGGCGAGCTCATCGAGATGTGGGAGACGAAGTCGAATGTCTTCCCTGCAGCCGCCTGGGTCGTCGAGCTCGCCTTCGCGCTTGATGCCGTCGATCGGGTGGACGAGTTCCGAAGCGCGGCGGAGCGAGCGCCGGCCACGACCCTGTGGCTCGCGGCCGCGAACGCGTTCGCAGCGGGCGACTATGCGGTCGCCGCCGACCTTCTGGCCGAGGTGGGGTCGCGGCCGGACGAGGCGCTCGTCCGGCTACGGTCGGCACGGGCCCTCGCCGGGGAGGGGCTCAACGGCGACGCGCATCGCGAGCTGGAGCCGGCTCTTGCCTTCTTCGGCGAGGTGGACGCGAGCAGATACCTCCACGCCGCCGAGGCACTCGCCATCGCCTAGTCGCATCTTGTAACGGATGCTGCAACGTCGTAGACTCGGCCACGCCTTGCGGTGATCGACGAGGGAGAACGCGTGCCGAGTGACGGGACAGCGTGGGACGATGGTGAGGTCTCGGAACGGCCGTTCGGGGGCAAGCCGTTCGGGGGTCGACCCTATGGTGGGCGACCCTACGGAGGGAGACCGTACGGCGGGAGGCCTTTTGGCGGGCGGCACGACGACGATCGACCCTACGACGATCGACCCTACGGCGGACGACCCTACGGCGGGAGGCCCTTCGGCGGGCGGCCCTTCGGCGGGAGGCCCTTCGGCGGGCGGCATGGAGAAGCGGACGGCCGCGCCTCTCTCGATCCTGACGAGTGGAGCGCCGACGTCGCCGAGCTCGTCTGTCAGCGCTCAGCCGTAATCCGGCTCGGGGCCACCGTCGTCTCGGACGAGTACGAGCTGCGAGTCCCGGCGATCGACTCCACGCCCGGTTCGCCGGAGTACATCGACGAGGGCGACGAAAAGCCTCGGCTGGAGCTCCGAGAGCTCAAGCTGCGGCCGCGGGATCACGAGCTCGCGGCGAAGGTGGTTCTTCCAAACAGGATCGCCGACGACATCGCCGCGGATCCACTCCTCGCGCTCGCCGTCAAGGAGGACCTGGCGGAAGCGCTCGCGCTGCGCGCGGATCGGGCGTTCCTCGGTAAAGCCGGCCCAGGGCCGATCGGAATTGCCGGTCTCGTGCCGGGCGTCGGTGCCGCGGCGGACACGCTCGCCACGGGCCGAGCGTTGCTGACGGCGATCCGCAACGTGGATCCACTGCTGAACCCGACGTTTCGCGCACCCGGGTGGGTGTTGCACCCAGCGACCCTCGATCTGTTGCCGCAAAGCTCCTCGGGACCGGCGGGCACGACGGTAGACATGTTCCCTGGGCTGCTGCGTCTCGACGGAGCCGATGGCGGCGAATTCCTCGGCTACCCATTCATCGTCTCGGCCGCGGCATTCGACGGTGGTACCCGGCGGATCTACTTCAGCGCGGACTGGCGGCAGGCATGGATCGGAATCGACGGCGACCTGGTCGATGTCGACATCTCCACCGACGTGCACTTCCAGACGGATGAGACGGTGATACGAGTCACGATGGGGCACGACTTCGACCTCGCCCGCGCCGACGCCTTTACCTGGGCGGAGCAACCCTCCGGAACGAGCAGCGCGCGCCGCACCTCGGCGCGAACGCGCAGACGTTCGAGCGGCTGAGCCTCCTCGTCGCCGCAAGGAAATCCACCCACTGCTCCGGGGGTGGGCGCGACGGTCACAACGCCGGCAGCACGATGATCGAGACGAACATCGGCGAGCTGCTGCTCCCGACGACGCTCGGTCGGTCCGACCCGGTCCCCGCCATCGACCTTCCGGCGCTCGCCTGCGACAAGGGCAGGCCGGAATTCGCACTCGCGGGTTCCGGGCCGGTGCACCGAGTGCAGGGAGGAGGATTCGAACCTCCGAAGGCTGAGCCAGCGGGTTTACAGCCCGCCCCCTTTGGCCACTCGGGAATCCCTGCGGGGCGGGTGATTGTATCGGCGGTCTAGGGAACGACCTCCGCCAGCCACCCGCGCACGGCGGCGCGGAGAGCCTCCAGGTCGGTGCGGAGGGCGTGGTCGCCGCGCACCACTGCGACGGTGCGCTGCGCGGACGCGGGAGGGACGCCGAAGCGGTCGTTCTCGCCCTGGACGACCAGCGTTGCGACGGACACGCCGTCGAGTTCCGGTAGTCGGCTCTGCGGCGGACGCGAGCGTCGTGGCGGGATGAGTGGGAAGGCGAGGCAGAGGACGCCGACGGCGCCGGTATCCGCTGCGGTGCGGCACGCGACCCTCGCGCCCGAGGAGCGTCCGCCGACGACGAGCGGTAGCCCCGCGAGCCGCCTCTTCCGGAGGAATGTGACCACCGCCGCCCACGCGGCATCGAGTTGAGCTGCCGGCGCCGGTGACCGACGGCCAGCAACGCGATACGGCTGCTCCACGAGTACGACTGTGAGGCCCGCTTCGAGGGCGACGTCGCGTGCGGCTGTCAGGTCGCGCGACTCGATGCCTCCGCCGGCGCCGTGGCCGAGGCCGAGCGCCGCGCGCGGCTGGCGGACTCGGTGGATGTGCGCCTCCGCCTGCCCGTGCGGCGTCTCGAGGTCGAGGACAGTGGGTCGCATGGCCATCACACTACGATCGCAGGATGGAGCGGTTCGACGTCTTGGTCGTCGGCGCTGGGCCGGCGGGGTCTGCTACAGCGATCCACCTCGCCCGCGCCGGCGCGAGCGTCCTGCTTGCCGACAAGGCGCGCTTCCCTCGCGACAAGCCGTGCGGGGGCGGACTGACCGGCCGCGCGCTCCGGCACGTGCCGTGCGCCGTCGATCCCGTCGTCGAGCACGTCGTCGACCGCATGGTCGTGCGCGTGCGGTACCGGACGAAGTTCGCGCGGCGAAGCACGGAGCGGCTCATCGACATGACGCAGCGCAAGCGTCTCGACCTTCACCTCGCCGAGCAGGCTGCTGGCGCCGGCGCCGAGTTCCGTCACGGTGTCGCCGTCGAGCGCGTCGGGATCGGCGGCGAAGGAGTCCAAGCGCGCGTCGGCGGCACGTCGATCCACGCGTCGTTCCTCGTCGGCGCCGACGGCGCCAACGGCATCGTTGCGAAGGCGGCTGGGCTCGGCGACGGTGTTGTCCGCGGGGTCGCGCTCGAAGGGAACGTCCCGTGGATCGCGCTCGAGCGCGAGCCGTACGACAGGACGGCGTGGGTCGAGCTCGGGGTCGTGCCGGGCGGGTACGGGTGGGTGTTCCCGAAGGGCGACCACGCGAACCTCGGCGTGGGCGGCTGGATGACGGAGGGGCCGAAGCTCCGCGACCATCTCGACCGGCTTGCGCGGGTGCACGGCGTCGATCCCTCGTCGCTCGAAGGCGTCCGTGGACATCGCCTGCCCATGCGGAAGCTCGGCGCCCCGGCGGCAAGGGGTCGGGTGCTCCTCGTCGGCGACGCTGCAGGTCTCGTCGACCCGCTTTCCGGAGACGGGATGTACGAGGCGTTCGTCTCGGCTCGGCTCGCCGCCACGGCCGTCCTCGAGGGCCGCCCGGAGAGCTACGAAGGCGCCCTCTCGGACGCGCTCGACCATCACGCGGTGGCGTCGTGGAAGGCAAAGCGCGCAGCGGATCGCTATCCGCGCGCCTGTCTCTGGGCTCTTCGCGCGCCCGGCGTGTTCGATGCGGTCGCCGGCCTGCTGCGCGGCGACCTCGCCCACCCGAGCGAGGCGCGCGGCCTCGCCCGCCCGCCGCTCCGCGCGTTGTCACGGCTCGCGCGCCGCGCGACACCCCTCGCCTGATCTAAAGAGCGCTTCTGCTCGTGCCGATGCACGAGCTGCCCATGGATCTCAGCGCCGTACTCCGACACGCCGTCACGGCGGGTGCCAGCGACGTCCATCTCGAGCTTGGGAAGCCGCCCGTGTTTCGCACCGACGGCGAGCTGGCTCCCGCGACGACTCGAGTTGGGACCCGCAGCAGAACCTGATCGTCTTCGTCGCCGGCTCGCTCGTGTCGGAGTACACGAGCTCGGGCGTCGGCGGCGACATCGGCAACCACGTGAACTTCCAGGGCGCGCTGTACATCGTCGACGACTTCGACATGGACAACAACACCACGATCTGGGGGCCGGTGATCACGCGCTCGACGACGATCAACAACTCGGATCTCGTCAATGCCCCACCGCTGCCGATCGAGTGGATGTACGGCATGCCCGGGGCGACGCAGACGGTCACCGACGTCGAGATGATCGACGGGAGCTACTCCGGGTAGGTCCGCGTGAACGCCGCCGCAGCCGTCTTCGCTCTCGCGCCAGCACTTGCGCTCGGGAGCTTTCTGAACGTCGTCGTCGCCCGCGTCCCCGCGCGCCGCTCGCTCCTGCGGCCGCCCTCCTCGTGCGGGAGCTGCGGCACGGAGATCCTCTGGCGCGACAACATCCCGATCGTCTCGTATGTCCTCCTCCGAGGACGCTGTCGCCACTGCGACGTGCGGATCTCGCCGACGTATCCACTCGTCGAGGCGGTGACTGCGCTCCTGATCGTGGCGTGCGTCGCCGTCTGGGGCGTCAGTGCGTACGCAGCACTCGCGGCCGGATTCTGCGCCGTGCTCGTCGTGCTCTCCGTGATCGACGTGAACCACGGCATCGTCCCGAACCGGATCGTCGTAGCGGCGGCGGGTGTCGTGCTCGTCGCACACACGGCGATCGACCCGTCGCTCACATGGCTCGCCTGGGCGCTGGCCGCCGCCGGCGGGCTCTTCCTCGTCGTGCTCGCGTACCCGAAGGGGCTCGGCATGGGGAAGGTCAAGCTCGCGCTGCTCCTCGGCGCGATGCTCGGAGCCTCGGTCATCGCGCTGATTCTCGGCCTCTTCGCGGCGGTCGTGCCTGCGGCGGTGCTGGTC
>DASTYQ010000088.1:0-14215 GCA_035764775.1 Gaiellaceae bacterium | reverse complement strand
GGCGTGGGAGCTCGTGGCGGACGCGGCAGTGTCATCGTCGTCTCCTCGAGGAGGCGGTCGCCCTTGCGGTGGTTGCACGGCGCGCACGACGTGACGACGTTCTCCCAGACCGAGGTTCCGCCGCGCGAGCGCGGCACGACGTGGTCGAGCGTGAGCCGGTTGCTCTCGGTGCCGCAGTAGACGCACTTCCAGCCGTCGCGCGCGAAGAGGACGCGGCGCGAGATCCGCTTCGTCACGCCGCGCGGGACGCGGACGTAGGTGACGAGCCGGATGACGTGCGGGCGCGTGAAGGTCGAGGACGACGAGCGGAGCGGCTGGCCGTGGCTCTCGAGCACCTCCGCCTTCCCCTTCCAGACGAGCACGTGCGCACGGCGCAGCGAACAGACGTTCAAAGGCTCGTAGCTCGCGTTGAGGACGAGAACCCGCTCCACCGCCGGGGCAATGTAGCACCCTCATGTGCGGTTTCCGTGCCGCTCGTAGCGCCAATTGCATGCATATTCTGCTAATGTACTGCATAGTATGAATCGTCGGGAGCGACAGAGCGCCATCCTCGAGCTCGTGCGCGAGCGCGCGCTCTCGACGCAGGCCGAAGTAGCGTCAGCACTCCGAGAGACCGGGTACGACGTCGTCCAGACGACGGTCTCCCGCGACATCGCCGAGCTCGGGCTGGTCAAGGTGCGCGCACCGAGCGGCCGGCTCGTCTACGCGCCGCCCGGAGGCACCGACACCGACCGGCTGCGGGCACTCGGATCGGCGATGCGGCGGTACGCGATCACCGTCGAGGCCGCCGGGCAGCTTGTGATCGTGACGACGCCGTCCGGCTACGCGAACGCCCTTGCGCAGGCAATGGACGAAGCCGCGCATCCCTCCGTCGCCGGCACGCTCGCGGGCGACAACACGATCTTCGTCGCGACGCGGGACGGCGTCTCGGCGCGGGCGCTCCAGGACGAGCTCGCCCGACACCTGCTCCAGGGGGCCGCGTAGTGAGCAGGACGGCCGTCGTCGCTTACTCGGGCGGGCTCGACACGAGCTGCATCCTCGCCTGGCTGAAGGAGGACTGGTACGGCTTCGACGAGGTCGTGGCCGTCCTCGTCGACGTGGGGCAGGAGTTCGACCTCGAAGAGTCGATCACGCGCGCACGCGCGGCCGACGCCGACGACGTGCTCCTCGTCGACCGCAAGGAGGCGTTCGCCGACGAGCAGTGCGCGCGTGCGATCGTCACGAACGCGCTGTACGAGGGCAAGTACCCGCTCGTCTCGGCGCTCTCGCGCCCCGTCATCGCCCAGGCCGTCGCCGAGATCGCGCTCGATCTCGATGCCGAGGCGGTCGTCCATGGGTGCACCGGGAAGGGCAACGACCAGTTGCGCTTCGAGCTCGCCTTCAAGGCGCACTACCCGGGCGTGAAGGTGATCGCCCCGCTCCGCGACCGCATCTGGACGCGCGACGAGGAGATCGAGTACGCGCTCGCCAAGGGAATTCCGGTCGTGCAGTCGGCTGCGTCGCCCTTCTCGATCGACGAGAACCTGTTCGGGCGCGCGATCGAGGCCGGTGTCCTCGAGGATCCCTGGAACGCTCCGCCAGAGGAGCCGTACGCGCTCACGGCGGACCCGGCGAGCGCGCCGCCGCCGATCGAGCTCGTGATCGGCTTCGAGAAGGGCATCCCGGTGTCACTTGACGGCGAGGAGCTCTCGCTCGCCGAGCTGGTCGCACAGACGAACAGACTCGCCGGCGCCTACGGGATCGGGCGGATCGACATGATCGAGAACCGCGCCGTCGGCATCAAGAGCCGCGAGGTCTACGAGGCACCGGGCGCGATCACGCTCATCGCGGCGCATTCCGCGCTCGAGGACGTCGTGCTCACGAAGGACGAGGCCCGGCTCAAGCGGCCGCTCGAGCAGCGCTGGACGGAGATCGTCTACGAAGGACGCTGGTTCAGTCCCGCTCGCGAGGCGATCGATGCCTTCGTGCACGCGACGCAGGAGCTCGTCACCGGCGAGGTGCGCGTGGAGCTTCGGCCGAACGCTCCCGTCGTCACCGGCCGCCGGTCCCCGCACATGATCTACGCGTCCGAGCTCGCCTCCTACGGCACGGGGGAGACCTTCCCGCACGACGCAGCCGAGGGCTTCATCCGAATCTCGTCGCTCGAGACCGAATTGCACGCGGCACGCGAACGCGCCAAGATCGACGTGTGACGACCTGGCAGGCGAGGGTCGAGGGTGCGCTCGACCCCGACGTGTGGCGCTTCCTGCGCGTCGACGACGCCGAGCTCCTGCCCTACGACTGCGAGGCGACCGCGGAGCACGCACGCCGGCTCGCGGCCGCCGGGCTCCTGACCGACGAGGAGCTCGACGAGGCCGAGTCGCGCCTCGCCGAGCTCGCCCAGGACCCGGGCGCCTACCTCGAATCCGACGAGGACGTCCATTCGGCCATCGAGCGCCTGCTCGGGGACGTCGGACGGAAGATCCACGCGGGCCGCTCGCGCAACGACCAGGTGGCCGCGGCATTTCGCATGTACGTCCTCGACGCCTGCGCCGAGGCACGCGAGGCGATCGACGCGTTCGCGCTCGTGGTGCTCTCGTTCGCCGAGTCCGAGGCCGAGACGGTCATGCCCGGCTACACGCACCTGCAGCGCGCGCAGCCGATCACCCTCGGCCATCATCTCCTCGCGTGGGTCGAGATGCTCGACCGCGACCGCACGCGCTTCGCGGCTGCGGCCGAGGCGGCTGCCGAGAGCCCGCTCGGTGCGGGCGCTCTCGCCGGCTCGACCCTCGAGCTGCCGCCCCCACCGCGGCAGATGCGCAACTCGCTCGATGCGGTTGCGGATCGCGACTTCGCGCTCGACTACCTGTACGCGGCGGCCGTTCTCTTCACGCACCTCTCGCGCATCGGAGAGGAGGTCGTGTTCTGGTCGACGGCGGAGTTCGGCTTCGTGCGGCTTCCGGAGTCAGCGGCGACGGGGTCGTCGATGATGCCGCAGAAGCTCAACCCCGACGTCGCCGAGCTCGCGCGGGGCAAGGCCGGGACGGCGATCGGCCGCCTCACGGGACTCCTCGCGACGGTGAAGGGCCTCCCCCTCGCCTACGACCGAGATCTGCAGGAGGACAAGGCGCCTGTATTCGCGACGCGGCACGAGACCCGCCTCGCGCTCGAGGCGCTGACGGTTCTCGTGAGCGGCCTCGAGGTCGACCGCGAGCGCATGGCGAAGGCGGCCTCGGATCCCCTTCTCTTCGCGACCGATGCGGCGGAGGCGCTCGTTCGCGAGGGCGTTGCGTTCCGCGACGCGCACGAGCAGGTCGCCGAGAGCGTCCGCGACGGCTCCTTCAAGAGGCCGCGCAAGGGCTCGAAGCGCACCGCACCAGGACCCGACGGGATCCGCGCTGCCCTCGAGGAGGCGCGGCGCCGCGTCGTCGACAACCTCTAGGCCTCGTCCTAGACCAGGGCGTCGTGCACGCGGCGCTGGAAGTCGGCGATGAGCTGCTCGCTCGTCGACATCAGGCGTCCCTGCGGCACCGCCCCCGACTCGAGTCCGCGCTGGACGGACTGGACGAGGGAGACATCCTCTTGCGCGACCTGGCTGTCCCAGGCCATGAGCTCCTCGATCTCGGCCTCCGACACGTCGGTGCCGAAGTAGTAGTCCGTCACCTCGATCGTGCGGCCGAGGCCGTCCGGGTTGTAGCGCTCGAGCGAGACGTTCGGGATGCCCGGCGCGATGTTGACGGTCGTGGACGGGAAGAGGAAGTGGTACTGCGACTGGCCCACGTCGCCCGCCGGTAGGTAGCCGCGGTCACCGTTTCCGCCGAAAGCCGAGCTGCGGGTCGGCCCGATCTGACTCGAGAACGTCGCGTGCACCTGGAGGAGGTACGCGTCGGGGCTCGTGTCGATGACCTTGCTGAATCCCGGGTGCGCCGTCGGGCAGTGGTAGCACTCGAGGAAGTTCTCCATCACCACCTTCCAGTTCGCCTCGATCGGCCACTCGTGGTGGGAGTGGAAGCGGATGCGGTCGACGTCGAGACCGCTCTGTGCGACGAGCTCTGGCAGGCGTCCCAGTGCCGCTGCGAGCGGTGCCGCCCCGACATCGGGATTCACGAACACGAACGGCCCCCACGTGCCGACCGACACGGGCGCGAGCGAGAGTCCCTCGGGTGTGAAGCCCGGTTCGCGTTCTGCTCGTGGCGCTCGCCGTAGCGTCCCGTCGAGGTCGTACGTCCACGCGTGGTACGGGCACTGCAGCGTCTCGCGACAACCCGTGCCGTCGACGACGAGGTGGCCGCGATGCCGGCACACGTTGACGAGGCCGCGAAGCGTGCCGTCGGTTCCGCGGACGACCGCCACCGGCACGTGGCCGATGTGCGCGGAGAAGTACGAGCCCGGCTCGGCGACCCATTCCGCAGGACCCGCGTAGGTCCAGGCGCGCGCGAACAGGCGCTCGCGCTCTCGCTCGTGCACTCCGAGGTCCGTGTACCAGCTGGCCGGGAGCGTCCAGCCCTCCTCGAGGGGATGCTCGAGCGGCGGGAGGGATGAGAGGCCTGCAGTCGTCACGCGCGCTTGATCCTGACTGTCGTGTCAGTCAGGATACTGCGCATGCCGGGAATCGAGCAAGCCGCAGCGTCTCCTGGTGCGACCGCCCGTGTCGACGAGATTCTCCGCGCGGCCTGCCGCGTCGTCGTCTCGGCCGGGGCGAGCGATCTCCGTATCGGTTCCGTGGCCCAGGAGGCCGGCGTGTCGCGAACGCTCGTCCACTACTACTTCACGACGCGGCAGGAGCTCCTGCGTGCGACGTTCGCGTATGCGGAGGACCTACGCATCGTCGGGCTCGAGGCGGAGCTGGCAACCCTCTCCACCGGTGCCGAGCGCGCCGAACGTGCGCTCTTTCGGACGATCGATCCGGAGCTCGAGGAGACGCCGGCGCTGTGGAACGAGGTGTGGTCGAGCCTGCGGTACGACGAGGAGCTGCACCCGCTCGTCCAGGATCGGTATCGAGCCTGGATCGATCGGATCGTCCGCCTCCTCGACGAAGGTCGCGAGGACGGTTCGGTTCCGCGGTCGGTCGATCCCGTCGGGGCGGGGTGGCGGCTCGCAGCCGCGGCCGACGGCCTCGACTCGATCCACTACCTCGGCCTGGTCGATCGCGCCGAGGCCCGCGAGCTCCTCGGGTCGTGCGTGCGGCGAGAGCTCGCGCAGTGACGCTCGGCTCGCAGTCGGTCGTCCTCGAACGGATACGCAAGTCGTTCGACGACATCGCAGCCGTCGACGACGTGTCCCTCGAGATCGGCAGCGGCGAGTTCTTCTCGCTGCTCGGTCCTTCCGGTTGCGGCAAGACCACGACGCTCCGCATGATCGCCGGCTTCGAGCGGCCAGACGCGGGGCGCATCACCATCGGTGACACGGACGTCACCGCGACGCCACCGCACCTCCGGCCGGTCAACACGGTGTTCCAGAGCTACGCGCTCTTCCCGCACCTCTCGGTGGAGCAGAACGTGGGCTTCGGGCTCCGCTTCAAGGACGTGGCGAAGGTCGAAAAGCGCGCGCGGGTCGCGGAGGCGCTCGAGCTCGTGCGGCTCGGGGGCTTCGCGCAGCGCCGCCCGCATCAGCTCTCCGGCGGACAGCAGCAGCGAGTCGCGCTGGCCCGCGCCCTCGTGCTCTCGCCTTCGGTGCTCCTGCTGGACGAGCCGCTCGGTGCGCTCGATGCGAAGCTCCGCCGCGAGCTCCAGGTCGAGCTGAAGTCGATCCAGCGCGAGATCGGGATCACGTTCCTGTACGTGACGCACGACCAGGAGGAAGCGCTGACGATGTCGGACCGTCTCGCCGTGATGTCGAACGGCAAGGTGGAGCAGCTCGGCGCGCCTCGCGACGTGTACGAGCACCCGGAGACTGCCTTCGTCGCCGACTTCCTCGGCGTGTCGAATCTCATGCGCGGGCGGGTGCTCGACGGCCGCACGGTCGACGTGGGCGGTGTTGCGTTGAGCGCCGAGCAGGGCGACCCCCGTTCGGGAGTCGTTCGTCTCACCATCCGGCCCGAGCGCGTCCGCATCGAGCCTCCGGCGGTGACGGGCGAGAATCGCGTGCCCGCGACGATCGAGCGGTTCGTCTACCTCGGCTCGACGACGCAGGTGTTCGTCGCACTGCCCGGCGGCGACCGTGTGCAGGCGCTCGTCGCGAACTCGGGCGACGTCGAGGAGTACGACGTCGGCTCCTCCGTCACCGCGCACCTGCCGGCGGACGCACTGCGCATCCTCGCCGACGACGAGACGGTGACGGCGTGATCGATGTCGTGGTCGTGGGGGCCGGCCTCGCTGGGCTCGCTGCCGCGCGGGACCTCGTGCTCGGCGGCGCCGACGTGCTCGTGCTCGAGGCTCGCGACCGGGTCGGAGGCCGGGTCGAACAGGTCTCGGTCGACGACGGCCGGCCCGTGCAGCTCGGCGGCGAGATGGTCGGTCATGCGCACACGGCGTACCTCGGCCTCGTCGAGGAGCTCGGCCTGACGCTCGCTTCGACGTACACGACGGTTGCCGGAGCGACGACGTACGACCTCCTCGACGGCGTCCAGCGCGCCGACGACGGCTTTCCCTTCGAGACCGCCGAGCAGCGCGCGGACTTCGAGCGCGTCGAGCGGCTCTTCGGCGCGCTTGCGGCGACCGTCGATCCGGACGACCCCTGGTCGCATCCCGAGGCGGCTCGGCTCGATGGGTTCTCCTGGGCGGGCTGGATGCGCTCCGTCGGAGCGCTGCCCACGACACTACGGGCGGTCGAGGCCGGAGCGCTCGCGCTCGCGGCCGGCTCGAGCGAGAGGACGTCGCTTCTCTCCGAGCTGCGCAAGGCGGCGGCCGTGGGAGACGATGGCTTCTACTCGTACGACCTGTGGGAGTGTTTCCAGGTCGCGGAGGGATCGGCCGAGGTTGCGCTGCGCATGGGTGCGGAGCTCGGTGACCGGGTTCGGCTCGGCGCGGTCGCCACTGCGATCTCCGTCTCGCGCTCGGGCTGCAGGGTGACGCTCGAGACAGGCGAGGAGATGCGCCCGGAGGCGGTGGTCTGCGCCCTGCCGGTGAGCGTTCTCCACGGAGTCGAGATCGACGGAATCTCATCCCAGCGTCTCGCCTCGCTGCGCGCACAGCGCCAGGCGCAGGCAGCGAAGGTCGTAACCGTCTACGAGCGGTCGGTCTGGGCGGATCTCGGCGCGAACGGGCTGTCGGAAGGCGAGCAACTTCTCGCCTCGACCTGGCCGCAGCGCGACGGTGTCCTCTCCGGGCTCGTTCCGCCCGAGCGCGTGACCTGGCTCGCAGCCACGGCCGAGGAGCACCGCCTCCCGGCGCTCCATGCCGAGCTCGAGCGCATGTACGGCCCGGCCGCGGCTCGGCCGACGCGCTCGTTCCTGCGCATGTGGGCACTCGATCCGTGCACGCGGGGCTATACGACGCACTGGTGGCCTGGTGACGTGCTGCGCGTCGGTCCGCTCCACGGGACGCACGAGCCGCCGTTCTACGTCTGTGGCTCGGATCAATGGGTCGCGGGCTACATGGAAGGGGCCGTGCGTACCGGCCGCGCCGCGGCCGCTGCCGCGCTGAGGAGCGAGGCGTGGACGCCCGCGTGATCCAGGCGGACGTGGCGGTGATCGGTGCCGGCGTCGCCGGTCTCGCCGCCGCGCGCAGGCTCGCCGCCGGGGGCCGCGACGTCGTCGTCCTCGAAGCACGGGACCGTGTGGGGGGCCGCTTGTGGAACACGGAGCTCGGCGGCGAGGCGAACGAGCTCGGCGGCGAGTGGATCGCCCCCTACCAGTCGAGGATGCATGCGCTCCTCGGCGAGCTCGGGATCGAGCTCTTTCCTGCGTACCGCGACGGCGACGACGTGTACGTCGACGAGACGGGAAGCGCCCGTCGACACTCGGGCGACGGCCACGGCCTGAGCTCCGCGGAGGAGCGGGCGCTCCTCGAGGCCGATGCGAGGATCGACGCGCTCGCGAAGGAGCTCGATCCGGAGGAGCCGTGGGAGCATCCCCGTGCGCGCGAGCTCGACACGATCACGTACGACGAATGGCTGCGGACGGAAGTGGGAGACCCGGTCGCACGCGAGAACCTTCGCTCGTACCTCGCGGACGGGTTCCTGACGAAGCCGGCGTACTCGTTCTCACTCCTGCAGGGGCTCTGGGTGATCGCCGGGGCGGGTGGAACGTACGAGCTGTTCGCGCCCGAGCAGTGCCTTGCGTATCGCGTCGTCGGCGGATCGCAGCTGATTCCGCTGCGCATGGCCGAGGAGCTCGGAGAGAAGGTCGTCCTCGGCGCGCCGGTCCGGAGCATCGGCTGGTCGGAGGGCGCGGTGGAGATCGACGCCGACGGCGTGTCGGTCCAGGCGCGCGCGGCGATCGTCGCCGTCGCGCCCAACCTCGCTGCCGCGATCCGCTTCTCACCCGCGCTGCCGGCGTGGCGCATGCGGCTGCAGCAGGCGAGCTCGCAGGGAAGCGTGACGAAGGTGCTCGCGGTCTACCCGGAGCCGTTCTGGCGTGCCGAGGGCCTGTCGGGCGAGGGCTTCGCGCCACACCAGTTCGTGCGGGAGATCTACGACAACACGCCGCCGTCCGCGTCGGTCGGCGTCCTGTGCACGTTCCTCCCCGGGGAGCAGGCCGAGTTCGCCGGACGGCTGCATCGTGACCGGCGACGCGAGCTCCTCCTCGAAGGGCTGTCGAAGTTCGTCGGCCCCGCTGCCCTCCAGCCGATCGACTACGTCGAGACGGACTGGTCGGCGGAGGAGTGGACGCGCGGCGCGTACGCCTCGACCTTCGGAATCGGCGGACTGGTGCGCTTCGGCGCCGACCTGCGTCGCCCGGTCGGCCCGATCCAGTGGGCGTGCTCCGACATCTCCGGCGTCGGGCACATGCACATGGAAGGCGCCGTGCGCTCGGGCGAAGCGGCGGCAGAGCGTACGCACGCCGCGCTGTAGCGGCTCTGCTAAGCTCCTATACAGCTGTTTGGCTGTGTAGTGGTAGAGGAGGGCCGTTGACGCTTCCGCACCCGCTCCCTGACCCCGTCGTCGAACTGATCGCGCGCAGGTTCCGTGTCCTGGGCGAGCCCATGCGCATCCGCATCCTCGACCGCCTGCGGGACGGCGAGGCGACGGTGAACGACCTGACCGAGGCGCTCGAGACGTCCCAGCAGAACGTGTCGAAGCACCTGGGCGTTCTCCACGACGCGGGAATCGTCAGCCGCCGGAAGGACGCCAACCACGTCCGCTACTCGATCGCCGACGAGGGCGTGCTCGAGCTCTGCGAGCAGGTGTGCGGCGGCCTCCGGCGCCAGCTCTCCGAGCTCGCCGAGCTCGTCGGGGGGTCGGGAAGCTGACCTCCGTCGGCCCGATCGGCCGGGTCGGCAGGTGGACTGCCGACCACGTTCGCGTCGTCGTCGTGGCCTGGGCGGTGGCGGCCGTCGCGCTCGGCACGCTCGCGCCTTTCGCCGAGCATGCGCTGTCGGGCGCCGGGTGGGAGGCGAACGGCTCGGAGTCGGTCGCGACACGGGCAGCGGTGGACGAGAGCTTCGGCGGTCAGGGTGCCTACGCGCTGATGGTCGTCGTGCATGGCGACGGCGGCCTCGAGCCCGTGCTCGACGAGGCGGTCGCCATGCTCGAGTCCGACGGTCGCGTCTCCGAAGTTGCTCCACCGCAGCCCTCGGAGGACGGACACACGGTCGTGCTCAGTGCGGGCGCGGCGGCCAACCCCACCGAGATGGTTCGCGCCGCGGACGACCTGAAGGCCCGACTCGCGCGTCTCTCCACCGAGGACGTCACCGTCAGCCTGACCGGTGCGCCCGGGATGTGGTCGGACTTCAACGAGGCGAACAAGTCGGCGATGCTGAAGTCGGAGGTCATCTCCTGGCCGGTCACGCTCGCGATTCTGCTCCTTGCTTTCGGCTCGCTCGTGGCCGCCGGTCTCCCCTTGCTCCTGACGATCCTCGGCCTCATGGCGTCGGCCGGAACGCTCTTCCTGCTGACGCACGCGTTCGACGTCTCGATCTGGTCGATGAACTTCGCGCTCATGTTCGCGCTCGCGCTCGGTATCGACTACGCGCTCTTCATCGTCGCGAGGTTCCGCGGCGCCCACTTCGGATCCGACCTGGAGACTCGCGATGCCGTCGCCGTCACGATGGACACGGCAGGGAAGGCCGTCTTCTTCTCGGGCGCCACCGTGCTGATCTCGCTCTCGGCGGTGATGCTCGTCCCGAGTCCCGCGTTCCGCTCGATGAGTCTGGGGATCATGCTCTCCGTCTTCTTCGTGCTGCTGGCGGCGCTCACGCTCCTGCCCGCGATCCTCGCCTGGCTCGGCGATCGCGTCGACAAGTTCGCGCTGCCGTGGGTGCACGCGGGCGAGCATCGCTCGCCGCGATTCGAGCGCTGGGGAGAGCTGCTCTGGCGCCGGCCCGCGCTCCTCGGCATCCCCGCGGCAGTGATCCTCGTGGTGCTCGCGCTTCCCGTCCTCCGGATCGAGACGGGGATGCCCTCCATCAAGGTCGTGCCCGAGCGAGACGCGTCACGTACGGGCTATGAGGACGTCCGGGCGGCATTCGGCCCCGGCGCCCCCGGCACGCTCCAGGTCGTCGCTTCGGAGAGCGAGCTCGCCGGCGTTCGCTCGACGCTCGCAGCGGATCCCGGCATCGCGGGCGTCCGAGTGGCCGGCGAGAACGACGGCCGGGTACTGATCGCCGCGATTCCGGCTGCCGACCCGTCGGATCCGGCTGTCGGCGAGACCATCGACCGTCTGCGCTCGGCGCTCCCGCCGAACGTGCTGGTCGGCGGCGCGGCGGCCGAGAATCACGACCTCGAGGAGGCGCTCGCCGCGAAGACGCTGCCCGTCTTCGCGGTCGTGCTCGCACTCGGCTTCCTCCTCCTGCTCCTCGCGCTCCAGGCACCCCTCATCGCTCTCGTGGGCGTGGTCACGAACCTGCTTGCGACCGCCGCCGCCTTCGGCGTCGGCGTGCTGATCTTCCAGGACGGAAACCTCTCGGGTCTGCTCGGCTTCGAGTCGCAGGGCTTCCTGAACGCGTGGGGGCCCGTGTTCTTCTTCGCGATGATCTTCGCGATCTCGATGGACTACACGGTCTTCCTGCTGTCCTCGGCGAAGGAGCACTGGGACCGCTCGCACGACGCACACGAGGCGATGGTCGGCGGCGTCGCTCACTCGGGCCGCACCATCTTTGCGGCTGCGGCCGTGATGGTCGCCGTCTTCTTCACGTTCGCGCTCTCCGGCCCGATCCCGCCGAAGGAGATGGGCGTGATCCTCGGCGTCGCGGTGCTGCTCGACGCGATGCTCATTCGCCTCGTGCTCATGCCGGTGCTCCTGCGCGTCCTCGGACCGCATGCGTGGACGCTTCCGCGCTGGCTCGACCGCGTCCTCCCGGACGTCCGCTTCGGGCACTAGCTCCTAGCGCACCGCTTCGGCGTCGAGGGCGGCGAACTCGCCCACCGTCGAGCCGGTCTGCCCGCGCGCAGCGCGTACTCCGCGCCAGAGCAGGAACCCGACGAGCGCGATGACGATCGTGATCACGAGCGTGACCGTTGCGAGCGCGTTCAGGGCCGGGGTCGGCGCGGTCCGTCCGGTTGCGTAGATGCGCACCGGGACGGTGTCCGTCGCCGTGCCCGACGAGAGGAAGTTCGAGATGACGAAGTCGTCCATCGAGATGGCGAAGACGATGATTCCGCTCGCGACGATCGCCGGGACGAGCATCGGCAGCAATGCGAGGCGAAGCGCCTGTATGCGCGAGGCACCGAGGTCGCGGGCGGCCTCCTCGTACTCCGGGCCGATTGCGAGGAGCCGACCTCGCACGATGATCACGACGAAGACGAGCGAGAACGTGATGTGGCCGATCGCCTGGGCGACGATGCCGAGCTGGATGAACGTCAGGAGGTGGATGAAGACGAGAAGCAGCGCCGTCCCCATGACGATCTCGGGTGTCACGAGCGTGGCGAGCGAGATGCCGCGTGCCGTTCCCGCGCCGCGCCCCCGCCAGCGCGTCAGCCCGATGGCAAGCGCGACGCCCAGTGGGACTGTGACGAGCACGGCGATCGCGGCCAGGCGGAGGCTCTGGAACAGCGCCAGCCGCAGGTCGGGGTCGTGGAACACGGAGAGGTCCGGGTCTCCCGAGTACCAGCGCAGCGACCAGCCCTGTGCGGTCGAGCGCGAGCGGCCCTCGTTGAACGAGAACCGGATCGCGATGAGGATCGGGACGATCGACCACACGAGATAGAGGGCGGTGAACAGGACGAGGAACCGCGGCCTTCCCCACGGGTTCGCGAGCCATCTCCGCAATCGCGTCACCCCCCGAGCCTCCGTTGCGCCCGTGCTGTCGCATACAGGTAGTAGCCCATGAGGACGGTGAGGAAGAGCATGAGGACGACCACGAGCGCCGCACCGACCGGGATCTGCTGGCCGCCGCGGATGTACAGGTTGATCTGGTTGCCGATGAGGCTGGTCTGCGGTGCACCCGAGAGCAGGTCGGGCGTGTAGTAGTCACCGAACATCGGCAGCGCGATGATCACGATCCCCGCGAGGATCGCCGGCATCGAGAGTGGGAGCGTGACCATGCGGAACGCCTGGAACGGGCTCGCGCCCAGATCGCGCGCCGCCTCGAGGAGGCTGCGGTCGATGCGGTCGAGGAACGCGTACAGCGGCAGGATCATGAACGGCACGTAGCCGTAGACGAGCCCGAGGATCACCGAGGAAGCGCGACCGTCGAGCCAGTTCCGCGGCGCGTCGAGTATGCCGATCCACACGAGCACGTCGTTCACCCAGCCGTCGTCCTGGAGCAGGTTTATCCACGCGAGCATGCGCATGAGGTACGAGATGAAGAAGGGTGCGATGAGGCCGACGAGCAGGAGGCCCTTCCAGCGTCCGCCGTACCTTGCGACGTAGTACGCGACCGGATACGCGATCAGGAGCGACAGTGCGGTCGCGACGGTCACGTAGACGAGCGTGCGCAGGAACACGGTCTGGAAGGCCGCTCCGCTCGTGAAGAGCCCGTCGAGGACGAACTCGAACGCCGACGTGTTCCACTCGAGTGGGTTCCACTCGGGACTCGGTGTCTGGAAGATCGGGTCGACGCTGCCGAGCGCGACGCACAGGATCACGTAGAACGGCAGCAGGAAGAAGACGCAGAGCCAGACGACCCCCGGCAGAGCAAGGCCGGCCCAGAAGCCGTCGCCGCCTCTCCCCGCGCCTACCCGGCGCTCGGGCTCAGACACCCGCCTTGAACTCGGCCCAGGCGTTCTGCCAGTCCGTCGCGCCCGCGGGCGTGAGCTCGGTGAGCGGATATGCGGCGTCGAAGTCGCTCTCCCGCACGATTGCCGTGTCGAGGTTCTTGGGGACGACGCCGTCCGCGACGAGGCGATCCGGGTCGAGCGATGTGAACGGCGGCTGATAGCCGACGTAGTTCGCGAAGTTGTCGTACCCGTTCTTCTCGTCGAGCAGGTAGTTGAGGAAGTGGTGCGCGAGAACCGGGTGCTTCGCGCTCTTCGGGATGGCGATCATGTCGTTGCCGATCGTTCCCTTGCCGTCCGTCGGGAACCAGTAGCCGAGCGCCTCCGGCCCCGTTCCCTCGGGCAGGTACCACTGCGCCGAGATCGCGCTCCCGGACCACATCTGGTGCACCCAGGCCTTGCCCTCGGGCAGGTTCGTGTAGTCGTTGGTCGAGAGCTTGATGTTGACCGCGTCGATGAGCGACTTGAGCTCGTTCTTCGCGAGCTCGATGTCGTCCGCGTCCTCGGTGTTGATGTTCGAGATCCCGTTCTTCAGCAGCATGTGCGCGGGCGCGTCGCGGCTGTCGTCCAGGAGGTAGACCTTGCCGCGGTTCGAGTCGTCCCAGTAGATCTCGTACGGGTTCGCGAGTGCGTCCGGCGTCGTTGCGACGTGGTCCTTCCGGTAGCCGATGCCGGTCGTCCACGTGGTGTAGGGCACGGTGTACTGCGAGCCGCGGTCGTACCACGGGTCCTGCACGGACGCCCAGACGTTCCCGAGGTTCGGGAGGTAGTCGGGGTTCAGCGGCTGGAGTGACTTGCCGATCACGAGCCGCCCGATGCGGTCCGTCGTCGGGAAGAAGACGTCGAAGTCGACGGCGCCCGAGGAGATCTTCGCGATCGCCTCGTCCGTCGTGTCGAAGAACGTCTCCTCGACCTTCACGCCGTACTCCTTGGCGAAGTTCTTCTTGATCTTCGGCCACAGGTAGCCGTTCCAGTTGTAGAT
>DASTYQ010000087.1:0-4025 GCA_035764775.1 Gaiellaceae bacterium | reverse complement strand
TCCTGGACGCGACGGCTACGTCCGTCGCGGAGCGTCGCGCCGTCGACATCACCTCGTCGTTCGTGCCACCGGCGCTCGGCTGGAACGGCTCGGGGCCTTCGTAGCTCGCATTGTCCGCCGCGACCGCTGACTCAACGCGGCTCGGCCGCGGACGGCTCGACCTGGTGGGCGAGCGTCTTTGACTCTCGCGATCCCCGATCGCCACTCGGCGATCGGGGATCTGCGAATCAACTTAGGATCGCGCGCGTGGAAACGCGCGAGCTCGGACGCAGCGGCGTAGCGGTCACGCGGATCGTCCTCGGCTGCGGGAACTTCGGAGGGGTGGGATCGTCGCCTGCGTTCTTCGGGCAGGGCATTACCTACGAGGAAGCGCCGCGCATCATGGACGCCGCCTGGGAGCTCGGGATTCGGACGTTCGACACAGCCGACGCATACGGAGGGGGGCGCAGCGAGACGTGGATCGGCGAGTGGCTCGCGAAGAAGAGCCCGGAGGAGCGCGACGCGATCACGGTCGAGACGAAGACGTTCAACCCGATGACCGAAGGCGCGGATCACGGCCTCTCGAGCAGGCGAATCCGGCGCCAGGTCGAGACGAGCCTCGAGCGGCTCGGGCTCGAACGTCTCCCGCTGTACATGGCACACGCCTTCGATCCGGACACGCCGCAGGAGGAGACGCTCGCGACGTTCGACGGGCTCGTACGCGAGGGCAAGGTCGGGGCCGTGGGTGCGTCCAACTTCAGCGCCGAGGAGCTCGCCGAGGCGGTCGAGATCTCCGAGCTCGAGGGGCTCACGCGCTACGAGTGGATCCAGAACTCATATTCGCTCCTCGATTGCGGCGACGACCAGTCGCTCTTCCCGGTCTGCCGCGAGCACGGCCTCGGCTACGAGGCATTCGGCCCACTGGCCGGGGGCTGGCTCACCGGCCGCTACCGACGAGGCGCCGAGTACCCGGCGGGATCGCGGATGACCCAGCGACCCGACGGGTACCGCCGCTACGAGACCGACGCATGCTTCGACGCGCTCGAGGCGTTCGAGCGCGAGGCGAACGCGCGCGGCGTCTCGATGGCCGGGCTCGCGATCGCCTGGCTGCTCGGTGTTCCCGAGATGACGGCCGTCGTCGTCGGGCCGACTCGTGCCGAACAGCTCGAGCCCGTGCGCGAGGCCCTCTCGCTCGAGCTCACTGCTTCGGAGCACTCCGATCTGCGAGGGTTGTTCCCGTGATCGTTCTCTCGGAGCACGACGTCCGCGAGCTGCTCGACATGGAGTCCTGCATCGACGCGATGACCGAGGTGCTGGCCGCGCTCGCGCGCGGCGAGCTCCACAACCCGCTTCGCTCGATCGCCCGTCCGGAGGGCGCGGACACGCTCCTCGGCCTCATGCCCGCATATCGCGCGGCACCGACGAAGGCGTACGGGCTCAAGGAGATCGTCATCGTGCCGGCCAATCCCGCGCGCGGCCTCGACACGCACATGGGCGGTGTCCTCTTGCACGACGGAGAGACGGGCGAGCTCCTGGCGATCATGAACGCGGCGCCCATCACGGAGATTCGGACGGCGGCGGTCTCGGCGGTCGCGACCCGCGCACTCGCCCGTCCGGATGCCCAGCGCGTCGCGATCCTCGGCTCGGGCGCGCAGGCACGGGGCCACGTCCACGCGATGCGCGCGGTGCTCGACGACCCCGAGATCCGGATCTGGTCGCGCAATCTCGACAGGGCGGAGGAGCTGGCAGGCGAGGTCGGCGCAACGGTCTCGCCGTCAGCGGACGCCGCGCTCTTCGGCGCCGAGGTCGTCTGCACGACGACCGCGTCGGTCGAGCCGATCGTCGAGCGCCGCTGGCTCGCGCGAGGCGCGCACGTCAACGCGGTCGGCTCGTGCTTTCCGACGACGCGCGAGCTCGACACGGAGACGGTTGCGCACTCGTCGTTCTTCACCGACCGCCGCGAGTCGTGCCTCAGCGAAGCGGGCGACTACCTCCTCGCCGCGAAGGAGGGCGCGGTGGGGCCCGAGCACATCAAGGCGGAGCTCGGCGAGGTACTCGCCCGAATGCATCCGGGTCGGGAGCACGAGGACGAGCTGACGATCTTCGAGTCGCTCGGCATCGCCGTCGAGGACCTCGCGTCCGCCGAGCTGATCGTGCGGAGGGCGCGCGAGCGCGGCGTCGGCATCGAGGTTCCCTTCTGATCCCGCTCGCCGACATCGAGGCCGCACGCGAGCGGATCGCGGACATCGTAATCCGGACGCCTCTGGTGCGCCTGCGTGCCGAGGCGCCGGCCGAGATCTGGCTGAAGCTCGAGAACCTGCAGCCCATCGCGTCGTTCAAGCTGCGAGGCGCCGCGAACGCGGTGCTGAGCGCGCCGCCCGACGCACTTCGCGACGGGCTCGTGACGACGAGCACCGGGAATATGGCGCAGGGCGTCGCGTGGATGGCGCGCGAGCTCGGCGTGCCCGCGACGATCGTCGTCCCCGACAACGCGTCGACGACCAAGCTCGCGGCAGTCGAGCGGCTCGGCGGCCGGATCGTGCGCGTCTCCTGGGAGCAGTGGTGGGCCGCCGTCGACGCCGACGAGGAGCGCGATCTGGGCGAGGGAGTCACCGGGTTCTACGTGCACCCGGTCCAGGACCCACCGGTGATGGCCGGGAACGGCACGATCGGGCTCGAGCTCGCCGAGGATCTCGACGAGTTCGACGCGGTGCTGATTCCGTGGGGCGGCGGCGGGCTCACGACCGGGATTGCGAGCGCGCTGCACGCGCTCCGGCCGGAGGTGAAGGTCTACGTCTGCGAGCCGGAGACCGGCGCGCCCGTGACTGCGGCGATCCGGAACGGCCGCGAGCCGGTGAAGATCGAGTACACGCCCTCGTTCATCGACGGAGCGGGGTCGGGAGCGTTGCTGCCGAAGATGTGGGAGCACGCCCACGACCTCGTGACCGACGCCTTCGCAATCTCGCTTGCAGACGCGGCGGCAGGGGTGCGGACGCTCCTCGAGCGCGCACGCATCGTCGGCGAGGGAGCGGCGGGGCTGCCCGTGGCGGCCGCGCTCGCAGGGCTGGGAGGCGAGGGGCGCATCGTGTGCATCGTCTCCGGCGGGAACATCGATTCGATTCGCCTCGCGACGATTCTCCAGGGCGGAGTCCCGGACTAGTCGACGAGCGCCCGCTCGAGCCCCGCGACGGCCTCACGCTCGACGCTCGCGTGCCCGACCTCGTGGGCGTAGCGGGCCAGCATCGAGTCGAGCCCGATCGCGAGCACGCGCGCACGGAGGAGCTGTTCGTCGCCGACCAGCCCGTACTCGGAGAAGAACCGCTCACGGCCACTCGGGTGTCAGCAGTGACCACACGAGAACGAGGTCGAGGCACCGATCGGCCAGACACGTATCGCCGAAGTCGATGACCGCAGCGAGCGACCCATCCTCGACGAGCACATGGCGCTGGTGCAGATCGCCGTGCGCGAGGAGGAGCTCCGCCCGCGACGGAGGGAGCAGCTCGGCCGTCGCGAGGATGCGTTCCACCGAGACCGGAGGCCGCCAGAGCCCGACCTCGTCCAAATACGCGAGGTTCTCTCTGGCGCGCGGCACCCGGACGGCCATGTCCGACCTTCGGTTGAAGTCGACTGGTAGGGCTCCGTCCGGATCGACGAGGTCGAGCGTCTCGCGAGCGTGCAGCGCCCGCAGAAAGCGGCCGAGCGTGCCCCCGAGCACGACGCGGTCCTCGTCGGAGAGACCTGCGTCGGCAGGCTCGCGCCCCGGCAGCAATCGGTAGGAATGCCGCATGCGCACGATTTCGCTCACAGCACTTCGCCGCGTCGTCATCCGGGCCCAGGGCTACGCGACCCGCACGCGCACGGGTACACGGCGCGAGGTCGAGGACGCGATCCGCAACCTCTCGTGCGTCCAGCTCGACTCGATCACGGCCGTCGAGCGCAGCCACCGGATCGCACTCGGCTCGCGCGTGGGCGCCTACCCGCGCGCCACCATCTCGCGGCTCCTCGGCGAGGGCCGCATCTTCGAGTACTGGGCGCACGAGGCATGC
>DASTYQ010000086.1:0-30885 GCA_035764775.1 Gaiellaceae bacterium | reverse complement strand
TGCTTCTCCGCGAGCAGCGCGAGTGACGTCCCCGGCAGCTGGGCGCGCAGCTCCTGCCGGTCGAGACCGAGAAACTCCGCTGCCGCCCGCAGCATGCCGTGTGCCGCGATCCGTGACCGGACCTGATGCGCACCGCGGCAGAGGGTCGCGTCGGCGACTCGCTCGCGCAGCTTCGCGGCTCGCTCCGGCGAGATCCGGCCGGTCTTCTCGGCCGCGTCGATGCGAGCGAGCAGACGTGCCTTGATCCCGGCGGTCAGCTGCTCGACCGTGACGCCGCGCCGCTCCGCGATCCTCGCGACGCGCGCCTCACAGCGTGAGCTGCGGTCTGCGCTGCCCGACGACGCGGCCAGCGCCGCTCCCGTGCCGACCACCACGGCTGCAGATGCCGTGAGCGCGCCGACCGTGAGTCGATTGATCCTCATGCCTCCCCGTCTCCTTTCCCGTTCCCCCATCGCGCGCCGCATCGTGGCACCGCGGTGTGTGGAGACCGTGAGTGATTCGTAAGGGGGTGGGAGGCTACGCCGCGCGGACGTAGATCCCGTCCGCCGCACGCTCGCTGATCGCCCGCTCACCGCCCTCGACCGCGATCATGAGCTGGCCCGCCGCAGGCTGTGTCGAGACGACCGCGACCTTCGAGCCGGGGACGAGCCCCTCGTCGTAGAACCAGTGGAGCAGGTCACCGTCGTGCTCTGCGAGGCGCACGATGCGCCCGTCGCGGCCGACCTCGAGTTCCGCGAGCGCGACGAGCTCGGCGTTCTCGGCCTGCTCGAACTCGGTATCGACGGGCCACCCGTGCGGGCAGCGGTCGGGGCCGCCGAGGCGGTCGTTGATCCTCTCGATCATCTCGTCGGTGAACGTGTCGCCGAGCTCGTCCGCATGCACGTGCGACTCGGCGGCGGTGTAGCCCATGAAGTCGGTGAGGAAGCGCTCGATGATCCGGTGCTTGCGCACGACCCGCTTCGCGCGCTCGGCGCCCTCGGGCGTGAGGATCGCCTCCTTGTGCTCTCCTCGCTCGACGAGCCCTTCCGCCTCGAGCCGCTTCAGCATCTCGCCTGCGGATGCGCGTGAGACGCCGAGCATCTCTGCGACCCGAGCCGCGATCGCCGTCGATCCCGTTGCCGGCCGATACTCCCCGATCGGAAACGCGAGGAAGTAGATCGTCTCGAGGTACTCGTCGACCGAGTGACCCGCCATGAGGTCATCCTAGTCGGCGGCGCCGAGCTCCCAGGCGTTCCGCCACGAGAGTGCGTAGACGAGCGGCGTTGCGATCGCGATGAGCAGCAGGGCGGAGGGCGCGACGGCCGAGTACGCCCCGATGGCCGTCCCTCTCCAGATCTCGGTCGCGAGCGTCTCGAACCCGATCGGCTTCAGGAGAAGCGTCGCCGGCAGTTCCTTGATCGTGCTCAGGAAGACGAGGGCCGCGCCGGCGAGGATCCCCGAGCGCGTGAGCGGCAAGACCACCGAGAACGTGGCGTTCAGCGGGCGTCTGCCCAGAGAGCGTGCCGCCTCTTCGAGCCGCGGGCTCACAGCGTCGAGCGAGGCTCGGGTCGAGGCGAGCCCGTACGGCATGAAGCGGATGACGTACGCGGCGAGGAGCAGGCCGAGGCTGCCGTACAGAGGAGCCCCGACCCTGGCGCCGAGGAACACGAGCGCCAATGCCACCGCGATGCCGGGAAGCGCGCTCGGGAGCAACGTGATGCGTTCGAGCCAGCGCGAGACCGGTGACGGGTAGCGCCACGCGAGGATGGCTGCGGGAAGGACGAGTGCTGCCGCGACGATCGCCGTGAGGCCGGCCATCGAGGCGGAGTGCAGCGCGGACGTCCACGCGACCTCGGCACGGCCTGTGATCGGATCGGCGGTGACCGCCCACCACAGGAGGACGCCGATCGGAAGGACGAGGAAGAATCCGATCACGGTCGTGCAGAACGCCAGTGCCGGCCACCGCCAGGCTCCCAGGCGAACGGGCGCGACCGGTCGTCCCGCCCCCGGCGTGCTTCGGTAGATCGCGCCTCCGAGCCGGAAGCGGGAGACGACGAGAACGAGCCCCAGCGCAAGGGCGACGAGGACGAGCGCGAGGATCGCAGCCGACTCGAGTGCGAGCAGGGACTCGTAGCGCGCGTAGATGCCCGTCGTGAGCGTCGAGTAGCCCATCAGCGATACGACCCCGAAGTCCGACAAGACATACAGGCCGACCAGCATCGAAGCGGCAGCGAGCGACGGACGGAGCGCGGGAAGCGTCACGAGCGCAAAGACGCGTACCCGTCCCGCACCCAGGCTGCGCGCCGCGTCCTCGGCCGACGGGTCGACGCTCCGCAAGCCGGACGCCGCAAGGAGGTAGACGTACGGGTAGGTCGCGAGCGTCAGGGCGACGAGTGAGCCCCAGTAGCCCCTGATCTCGGGCAGCCGCTCGACTCCGAGCGGCTCGAGCACCTCCTGGAGAAGGCCGCGTGGGGCGAACGCGCTCAGCAGCGCGAGTGCTGCGACGAAGCTCGGGATGACGAGTGGGAGCGAGCCAGCAAGCCCCCATAGCCGTCGCCCCGGCAGATCGGTGCGGACGACGAGCCACGCGAACGGCAGGCCGACGACGAGTGTCGCCGCGACGACGCCGAGGGCCAGGATCGCGGTGTCCCACGTCAGGTCGAGGGTCGTCCGCAGTGGGACGAGCGCGCGCGCTCCCTCGTCGGCCGAGAATGCGCGTACGGTCAGGTAGGCGAGTGGTAGGAGGGCGCCGAGTGCAACGACAGCCGCGACGACGACGAGCGGCCACGGAGCGCGGCGGCCCGGCGTCGCCGCCGCGGCCGCCGCGCGTCCGCTCACTTGATGAAGCCCTCGTCGAGCAGCATGCGGACAGCCGGTGCGAGGTCCACGGACAGCCGGCCGAGGTTGTAGCGCGGGCCCTCGATCGTGTTCAGAGCCGGGAGTCCCGGCCTGCGCGGCACTCCTTTGACCAGTGGGTACTCGGCGGCGCCCCTTCCTCGCGCGATGAGCCGCTGCGCAGTCTTCGAGAGGAGGAAGTCGACGAAGCGCCTGGCGGTGGCCGACTTCTCGCTGGCCGCGACGATTCCCGCGCCCGCGGCGAGAACGAGGTTCCCGGGGTCGCCGTCGCGGAACCAGTAGTTCTTGACCGGCAGAGTCGGCGTGTCCGCGAGGAGGTTGTAGAGGTAGTAGTGATTGACGAGCCCGACCTCCACGTCGCCGCGCCCGACCGCCTGCACGACCGTCGTGTTGTTCGGGTAGAAGCGCACGTCGTTCGCCTTCAGACCTTCGAGCCATGCTCGAACTCGCGATTCGCCGAAGAGGTGGATCGTCGCGGCGAGGAACGCCTGGAAGGACGCGTTGGTCGGCGCGATGCCGATCTTCCCCTTCCACTTCGCACCCGAGAGGCCCCAGACGGATGCAGGGAGATCGTTCGGGCGAAGCTCGTCGGTGTTGTATACGAGCACGCGTGACCGGCCGCTCGTGCCCACCCAGCGTCGGCTGCGCGTGGAGAAGCGGCTCGGAACCTTTCCGACGGTCGCCTGGGGGAGCCGCGCGAGCAGGCCACGAGCCGCGACGAGTCCGAGAAGGCCCGGTTCCTGCGACCAGAAGACGTCTGCGGGGCTGTTGCCACCTTCCTCGACGAGCGCGGTTGCAAGCGCGCTCGACGAGGCATACCGAACCTTCAGCTCGATCCCGGTCTCCTTCGTGAATCGATCCATGATCGGCGCGACGAGCTGCTCCTCGCGGCCCGAGTAGATCGTGAGCGACGTCGTCTGCGTCGGGGCGGTCGCAGCGCCCGCTGCGAGAGCGAGCGCCGCGACGAGCGCGCCGACGAGCGTCACCAGTGTCCTTCTCACTTCGACAGAACCTCCAGCACCAGTCACCTCAGCCGCGATGTAAGGCGCACCTTACACAGGCGAACAGGGAGGTGGACTCAGTGCAGCACCGGTACTCGACCGGCGTGCACGCGGATGCTCACGCGGGAGTCCACGTCGACCGCCTCGGTCGACGGGCGCTGCGACACGAGCTCGAGGTCGTCGAGGAGCACACGGTAGAAGACGTCGTGGCCGCGGAATTCGCGGGCGACGACGCGCCCTTCCCCGTCCGGTGACGGGCGCAGCTCGAGGAGCTCGGGTCGAACGAGGACCTGCGCTTCGACGGCCCCGTGTGCGCCGTTGGCCGCGAAGCAGCCGATGGCGGTTTCCACGCGCCCGTCCACCACACGTCCCTGGAGCACGTTCACGGCCCCGACGAACTCGGCCGCCCAGCGCGACGCCGGCGAGAAGTAGAGCTCCTCGGCGGTGCCCTCCTGGACGATCGTCCCGCCGCGCATGAGCGCTATTCGGTCGGCGAGAGAGAACGCCTCCTCACGGTCGTGCGTCACGAGGAGCACGGTGACGCCGAGCGGCCGGATGATCTCCGCGACCTCGGCGCGGAGCGACTCGCGCAGGAACGGATCGACGTTCGACCAGGGCTCGTCGAGCAGGATCAGCTCCGGAGCCGGCGCGAGCGCGCGGGCCAGGGCCACCCGCTGCTGCTGCCCGCCCGAGAGCTCGTGCGGATAGCGCCGCTCGAGCCCGGCCAGCCCCACGATGTCGAGGAGCTCGGGCACGCGCCGCGAGCGTTCCCGTCGCGACAGGCCGAATGCCACGTTCGCCGAGACGGTCAGATGCGGAAACAGCGCGTAGTCCTGGAACACCATCCCGACGCGCCGAGCCTCCGGCGGGATCCACGTACCCGGTGCGGCCGCGACGCGCTTGTCGAGCGTCACCGAGCCCGAGTCCGGCCGCTCGAATCCTGCGATCAGGCGCAGGAGCGTCGTCTTCCCGCACCCCGATGGGCCGAGGAGCGCGACGACCTCTCCGCGCTCGACACGGAGCGACGCAGCGTCGACCGCGACGGTCGGTCCGAACCGTTTCGTCACGCCGTCGAGGCGGATCATCGAGCTGCCCATCGTGTAAGGCGCACCTTACACCGCGATCCGCCGCGCGACCATCGGGGCCGCCTGCCATCGACACGGGGCTGATGAGTGCGATCGCCCGCGGCGGCTAGGCTCGCCTGCCTTGCGTCTCGCGTCCGTCTACCCGCTCGTCACCGCTCGCGCGCTGGCGCGACCGTTCACCTACGCGGTTCCCGATGACGTCGACAAGGGGGATGTCGTCTCGATCGCGCTCGGGGCCCGAAACGTCCGTGGGGTCGTCGTCGACACGGATGTGGAGGCTCCAGCAGGCGTCGACGTCGCGGATGCGGGTGCCGTCGTCAGTCGCCTGCCACCAGCGCTCGTCGAGCTCGCACTCTGGCTCGCCGACTACTACGGCACGACTCCAGCACGCGCGTTTGCCCTCGTCGCGCCGCAGGAGCGGGCTCGCCGAGGCGCTCTCCGCACCCCGGCGGCCAGGGACGCACTTGGCGGCGAGCTCCCGCCCGAAGTGCTCACAGCCGGGCAAGAGGAAGCAGTGGCGCGGATCGTCGCTGCCCTCGACGGCGCCGGCGGTCACGTCCTCCTGCAAGGCCCGACGGGGAGCGGGAAGACCGAGGTGTATCTGCAGGCCTCCGCGGCGGCGCTCGCTCGCGGTCGCGGCGTCATCGTGCTCGTACCCGAGATCGCGCTCACCCCGCAGACGGTCGGACGTTTCCGCGCGCGCTTCGACGACGACGTCGCGGTCCTGCACTCAGCGCTCACCGACGCCGAGCGACGCGACGAGCGCGAGCGCATCACGTCGGGTGTCGCCCGCGTCGTGGTCGGCGCGCGCTCGGCCGTGTTCGCTCCGGTCGAGCGGCTCGGTCTCGTCGTCACGGACGAAGAGCACGACGCGTCGTTCAAGCAGGAGTCCGATCCGCGGTACGACGCTCGCACGGTCGCGGCGAAGCGCGCGGCGATCGAGGGCGCCGTCGCGGTCTACGGCAGCGCCACGCCGCGTGTCGAGAGCTGGTCGCGTCTCGAACGGCTGGCACTGCCCGCCCGGATCGGGGCGCCGCTTCCCTCGGTCAGGCTGGTCGACCTGCGTCGCGAGGCAGGGTACCCGCTCTCGGCGCCGTTGCTCGCCGAGCTGTCCAGCGTGGCCGATCGGGGAGGCCGCGCAATCCTGCTCCTCAATCGTCGCGGGATGTCGGGCGCGGTCCACTGCCGCTCCTGCGGGACGACGAGACGCTGCAGCAGTTGCGACATCGCGCTCACGCTCCACGACGACTCGCGACTGCACTGCCACCACTGCGGCTTCTCCTCGGAGATGCCGGAGACGTGCCCGGAATGCGGCTCGGTCGAGCTGGCACGGATCGGGGCGGGAACGCAGCGCCTCGACGCGGAGCTCGCACGCCGCGTGCCCGGTCTCGAGCGGATCCGTCTCGATGCGGACACGGCCTCGCGGCCGGGGGCCCTGCGCGAGGCGCTCGAGCGCTTCCGCTCAGCTCGCTCGGCGGCGCTCATCGGGACGCAGATGGTGGCGAAAGGGCATCACTTCCCCGGCGTCGAGATCGCCGCGGTTGTCGATGCCGACGCCGGTCTCGCGTTCCCGGACTTCCGGGCCGACGAGCGGACCTTCCAGCTCGTCACTCAGCTCGCCGGCCGCAGCGGACGCGATGCGCCGGGCCGCGTGATCGTGCAGACCTTCCAGCCCGATGCGACCCCCTTCGCGTTCGCCGTCCGGCACGACGTCGACGGCTTCCTCGCCCAGGAGCTCGCGCGCCGCGAAGAGCTCGCATATCCGCCTTTTTCGCATCTTGTTGCACTCGTCGTCTCGGGACCTGGCTCCGGCGACGTGATGCGTGCGCTCCGCGAGCTGCGCGACGCGCTCGACACGCCGTCCGTGCGGCTCCTCGGGCCGGCTCCGCTCCTGCGGCTTCGCGGCCGCCATCGCGCTCGGTTGCTGGCGAAGACGGACGCTCCGCGTGCGCTCGCGGGCCGTGCTGCGGCGGTGCTGGCGCGCGCCGCCCCGGCGATGCGGCGGGACGGCCTGAGCGCCGTCGTCGACGTGGATCCGCAGTCGCTCTAACCCCCCTGGCCCAAACGGCCATGTCCCATTCGGCCAATTGTGGGGGCAGGCGCGCGCCGCTACACCGGCGGGGACGCTTCAGTCGAACGAGAGGAGCTGTGCATGAGGAAGCTCGTTCTCCTGCTCGCGGTGACATCCGCGCTCGTCTTCGCAGGCGCTGCGCTCGCGGTGGAGACGTACGGAGGCCCGCGTTTCTGGTATCCCGGCGACTCCGCCGGGAGTTCGTGGCAACCGGGCTGGACGCGCAACGCGTTCAACAAGGCAACGTCCGGCTACGAGACAACGGTCACCTTCATCGACAACGTGTCGTACGCATGGCACGGAACGGTTCGGAACAAGGAGATGGTGACGTACACGTACTGGTGGTCTTCTCAGGTCAAGAAGGCGCACTGCAAGGCACATACCGGAGGGCATTGGGGTGGTTGCCATGTTTCGTAGGCGAATCGCAGTCGTTGTCTGCGCAGCGGCGATCGCAGCGCTGCTCGCGGGCGCAGTCGGCGCCGGCTACGACTGGTCTCGGGGCTCGTCCGAGCTCGAAGCAGCCCTGGTCGATGCTACGCCCATACGCGTCGCCGACATTCCGGCAGCCGACGACCTGCCGGCTCGCGGCGTGTTCGCTCAGAGCACGTCGACCGGCCACTTCTGCCTGTCTGACGCGCCTCTCGATGCGCCCTCGATGGGCGGTGGAGGGTGCAACTCCGTCGACGACCCGCTCGGTGGGAGCGTGCTGACGACGAGCCTCGCCTACGACGGCGGACCTGCCATCGAGACGGTGAAGGACGCACGCCTCATCGGCCTCGCCGCACCCGAGGTCGCAAGCGTGCGTGTCGTCATGAGCGACGGCTCGTCACGGATCGTCAAGCTGAAGAAGACGAAGGTCGGTTCCCGTGATTTTTCGGCGTACGGGTTCCGGGTGAGGAAGTCGGATCTGAGGAAGGGAATCGGGCCGATCGCTGTCGTTGCGTACGACGAGCGCGGCGCCGAGATCGATCGCCAGACGACCGGCATCGGGTGATCGAACCGGGCATCGCGCGGCGGCTAGACTCGCCGCGCGATGGCCGACCACGAGCACGATCACGAGCACCCCGATCACGATCACGATCACGATCACCAGCACGATCACGAGCACGGCCACGCCGAGGAGCAGGAGGAGCTCGAGCGCGAGGCGCGCCGGCTGCTCGCGCTCTCGCGCATCCGGCAGTACGGGGACACCGTTCTCCGGATGAAGGCACGCGAGGTCGAGACGTTCGACGAGGATCTCGACCGTCTGGTCGAGCGCATGACCGCGCTCATGCACGAGGCGAACGGGGTCGGGCTGGCGGCGAACCAGGTCGGCGTGCTGCGCCGGCTGTTCGTCTTCGCCGACGGGGAAGAGGATCGGGTCATCGTGAACCCCGTCCTCACCGAGTCGTCGAAGGACACCGAGGTGGACGACGAGGGATGCCTGTCGCTTCGCGGCGTGCTCGTGCCCGTCGAGCGTCCGACGAGTGTGACCCTCGAGGGCGTCGACACGAAAGGCGAGCCTGTGCGACTCGAGCTCGAGCCTCCCGCGTCTCGCGTCGTCCAGCACGAGCTCGACCATCTCGACGGCGTTCTCATCATCGATCGCACGGACGACGAGTCGCGGCGGACGGCGCTCGCGGCGCTTCGGCCACAGCCCGTCCTCGGCGCGCGTTGACCCGGCAGATCGCGGTCGCCGCGACCGCGGCGTTCGGCGCCGACGTCCTCGAGCGCCTCGCGGAGCGACACGAGATCGCGACCGTGCTCACACGGCCCGACGCGCCGGCCGGCCGTGGTAGGAAGCTCGCCGAGTCGCCGGCAAAGGCGACGGCGCGCCGGCTCGATCTCCCCGTCGTCGACCCCGAGCGCCTGAGTGCAGGTCTCGAACTCGGTGCGGACGTCGTCGTCGCGATCGCATACGGGCTGATCGTTCCCGACGATGTGCTCGCCGAGCGGCTGTGGCTCAACGTGCATCCGTCGCTGCTCCCGCGCTGGCGCGGCGCCGCGCCGGTCGAGCGCGCGCTGATGGCCGGTGACGAGGAGACGGGCGTCACGATCATCCGGCTCGTGAAGGAGCTCGACGCCGGTCCGATCGGGGCGCAGCGGGCGTTCGCCGTCACGAAGCAGGACGACGCGGGCGCCGTGTACGAGCGCGCCGCCTCCGTCGCGGTCGACTTGCTCGATGACGTCCTCGGTGACGACATCCCCACGTTCCACGAGCAGGAGGGCGAGCCGACGTACGCCGCGAAGGTCACGGCCGAGGACCGGAGCCTCGACCTCGACCGTCCGGCGGCAGAGCTCGTCGACCGCGTGCGAGCGCTCTCGCCGCACATCGGCGCCCGTGCGGAGCTCCACGGCCGCGGAGTGACGATCTGGCGCGCGCGCGTCGCCGAGGACGGATCGTTCGAGCCGCTCGTCGTGCAGCCTGACGGCGGCAGGCGCATGGCGTACGAGGCATGGCTCCGCGGCCTGCGTCCGTAAGCCCGGCGCGCGCCGTCGCCTTCGCCGTCCTGCAGCGGGTCTTCGACGACGACGCCTATGCGGATCGCGCGCTGCGTAGCGCGGCGGCGGGGCTGGACGAACGCGACCGGGCTCTCGCGCAGCGACTGTCGTACGGCGCCGTCCAGCGCGTCCGGACCCTCGATCATGCGATCGAGACGCTCGGGCGTCGTCGGGTCGCGCGCCTCGACGCACCCGTACGAGCGGCCCTTCGACTCGGGGCGTATCAGCTCGCATTCGGCGACGGCGTTGCGCGCTACGCGGCCGTGAACGAGTCCGTGGAGCTCGTACGGCGAGCGGGTCTCGAGCGGGCCGTCGCCTTCACCAATGCAGTCCTACGGCGGCTCGCGGACGGGATTCGGCCTTTGCTCGAGTCGCTGCCCGAGGCCACGGCCGCCGAGGCTGCCCTCAAGCACTCGTACCCGGACTGGATCGCGGAGACGTGGTGGGAGGAAGTCGGTGCCGACGCGGCGAGAAGGTTGATGCAAGCGCTGAACGAGCCGGCGCCGACCGTGGTCAGGCTTGTTCGAGGCGAGATCGAAGGGAGGGCGGATCCCGACATCCCCGGCGCGTGGCACGTCGATCGCGTCGACGAGCGAGCACTCGCCGAAGGCCGGATCTGGCCGCAGAGCTCGGCGTCGCAGCTCGTCGGGCTCGCAGTCGGCGCGCGCGAGCACGAGCGGACCCTCGACCTGTGCGCCGCGCCTGGCGGGAAGGCGACGATGCTCGCCGGAGCGGTCACGGCCGTCGAGGTCAACGAGGGTCGCGCGCGGGAGCTGGAGGCGACCGCGCGGCGCCTCGGAGCAGCGGACGTTCGAGTCGTCGTCGCGGACGGTCGCGACCTGCCACCCGAGCTCACGGGATTCGATCGTGCCCTGGTCGATGCACCGTGCTCCGGCCTCGGCGTCCTGAACCGCCGCCCCGACCTCCGCTGGCGTGCGCTGCCGCTGCCGCAGCTCCAGCTCGAGCTGCTCCAGGCTGCCGCCGCCCGTGTTCGGCCGGGGGGGACGATCGTCTACTCGGTCTGCACGATCAACGCCGAGGAAGCAGAGGAGGTCGTCGACACAGCGGGACTCGGCATCGACCCGACCCTCGCCGAGGAGTGGCCCCAGTTTCGCCACCCGCGCCGGCCGGAGTTCCTCCAGACCCTGCCGCACGTCCACGGCACGGCCGGGTTCTTCATTGCCCGTCTCAGCGTGCGTTGAGGATCCGCCGCGCCTCCTCGACGCGCTCCCTCGACCAGCCGCTTCGCTCGTCCCACGCCCACGCGAGGTTGTGGGCGACGCCCCAGCCGCGCGCCCGCTCACGATCGAAGCCGAGGTCGGCCAGCACGTCCAGCCAGCGCGACACGGAGTCGGCGTTCCGCAGGAGCCCGCTCGCCTCGAGCTCACGCTCGCCCGCGAGCGGCTTTGGGTCGATCACGAGCCAGGGCTCGCGAGCAGCCCTGAGGACATTGCCGCCGTGGAGGTCCTGGTTCACGAGGAAGGCGCTCGACCGGTCCACGCTGCGGTAGACGTCGATCGCGGCATCGAGGAGCGAGCGCTCGAAGGGGGCGCCTGCCGCCGCGAACCACCGTGGCACGTCCTCGGCCCAGCGATCCGCCTCGACCGCGAGCAGGGTGAACGGATGCTCGTCGGCGTTGGGCACTTGCAGCCTCGGGAGCAGCCCGGCGACGACCTCGGCCTCGTCGACGTCCGAGTCCCAGAGCCGCGTCCCCGGCACGCAGCGTTCGAGCAGCAACGCGTGCCGCGTGTCGTCCCGTGCGTGAAGGATCACCGCGCCGCGACCCGCCCAGCGTGCGAGAGCGTCCGCTTCCGTCTCGGCCTCCGTGTGCGACGGAGCGTTCAGCTTGAGTACGGCCCCGCCGGCGGGAACGACGAGGGAATGCGGCGTGTCGACCGGCTCCTCGAGCTCGAGCGACCATTGCTCCGCGCACTCGGTGACGAGCTGCGGGAGCGCCGCGAGCCAAGCGGGCTCGTGACTCCAGGTCTCGACGAGGGTGGGCGGGAGGCGCACGACAGGCAGCCTAGGGAGGGACCCGTAGGATCCGCGCCGTGGAGGCCCGATTCCTCGAACGCGCTCTCGAACTCGCCGAGAACGGCCGCGACACGACGCATCCGAACCCGATCGTGGGTGCGGTTGTCGTTGCAGGCGACGAGGTCGTCGGCGAGGGTTGGCACGAGCGCAAGGGAGGTCCCCATGCCGAGGTGGTCGCGCTCGAGGCGGCCGGATCGAGAGCTCACGGGGCGACCGTCTACGTCACGCTCGAGCCCTGCGTACACCACGGGACGACCCCGCCGTGCGTGGACGCGCTGCTCTCCGCCGGAGTGGCGCGCGTCGTCGCGGGGCAGCCCGATCCGCACCCGGAGCACGGCGGCGGCCTGGAGCGGCTCCGCGAGAGCGGCGTCGCCGCCGAGGTCGCGTCGGGCGAGCTCGGCTTCCGCTGCCGCCAGCAGATCGAGGAGTGGCGCACATGGGTCGCGAGAGGACGGCCGTTCGTCACCTACAAGGTCGCGGCCACTCTCGATGGACGCGTGCGCGTTCCCGGGACGCGCTGGGTCACCGGTGAGGACTCGCGCCGGCTCGTGCACGTCCTCCGCGGGCAATCCGGTGCCGTCGCCGTGGGGATGGGGACGGTGCGCTGGGACAACCCGCGGCTCGACGCACGCGACGTCCCGGTCGTGCGGCAGCCGCGCCGGATCGCATTCGGACGGGGGCCGCTGCCTGCGGGCTCCGAGCTCGAGCTGCGCTCCGGCCCGCTCCTCGAGGAGCTCCGGCAGCTCGCAGCCGAAGGCGTCCAGTCGCTCCTTCTCGAGGGAGGCCCCACGCTCGCAGCGGCCTTTCTCGAAGCAGAGCTCGTCGACAAGCTCTTGGTCTTCATCGCGCCTCGGCTCTCGGGCGACGGTCCCGGGATGCTCGAGGGGCTGCTCGCGCCGCTCGAGCTGACGCGGATGCAGGCGCGAGCGATCGGCGACGACGTGCTCCTGCAGGCGTACGTCCACGAGCCGTAACGTTCCGGCGTGTTCACGGGGATCGTGCGCGAGCTCGGCGTCGTGGTCGAGGCGGAGGAAGTCGGTGGGGGCAGGTCCCTCCTCGTCCGGGCGCCGGAGACCGCTTCCCGCACCGAGATCGGCGACTCGATCGCGATCAGCGGGTGCTGCCTGACCGCGTCCGCGATCCACGGCGACGCGATCTCCTTCCACGCCGTTCCCGAGACCGTAGGCCGTACCACGCTCGGAGCGCTGGTCGCCGATGCGCGCGTCAACGTCGAGCCGGCGCTCCGCGCGGGCGAGGAGCTCGGCGGCCACTACGTCCAGGGCCACGTGGACGCGGTCGGAAGCATCCAGTCGGTGGAGGCGGAGGGCGAGGGGCTACGCGTCTTCGTCGACGCGCCGGACGAGGTGCTGCGGTACTGCGTCGAGAAGGGCTCGATCACCGTCGACGGGGTCGCGCTCACCGTCGCGGAGCTCGGCGACGACGCCTTCGCGGTCGCGCTCGTCCCGCACACGCTCGCAGCGACCACGCTCTCGGAGCTACGGCCTGGGCAACGGGTCAACCTCGAGGCCGACGTGCTCGCGAAGTACGTCGAGAGGCTTCTCGCCCGGTGAGGGCTACCATCCGCGCGTGACCGTGGACCTCACCACGCCGGAGACGTCGTCGCCCTTCGCGACGATCGAGGAGGCGATCGAGGACATCCGCTCGGGCCGCTTCGTCGTGGTCGTCGACGACGCCGACCGCGAGAACGAGGGCGACCTGACGATCGCGGCGCAGTTCGTCACTCCCGAGTCGATCGCCTTCATGGCGACTCACGGCCGCGGCCTCATCTGTCTCTGCCTCACGGCCGAGCGCTGCGACGAGCTCGAGCTTCGTCCGATGACGGACCACAACGAGACGCCTCTCGGCACGGCCTTCACCGTGTCGATCGAGGCGCGCGAGGGCGTTTCGACGGGGATCTCGGCCCACGACCGCGCCCGCACGATCCAGGTTGCGATCGATCCCAACTCGGTGCCGCACGATCTCGTGCAGCCGGGTCATGTGTTCCCACTACGCGCGAAGCCCGGCGGCGTACTGCAGCGGTCGGGTCAAACGGAGGCGGCGGTCGACCTGGCGCGGCTTGCCGGGCTCATTCCCGCCGGCGTCGTCTGCGAGATCATGAAGGACGACGGGACGATGGCCCGCGTGCCCGATCTCGTCGAGTACTGCCAGCGCCACGACCTGAAGATGGTCACGGTCGCGGATCTCATCGACCACCGACGGCGCATCGAGAAGCTCGTCGAGCGCGTCGTATCCGTTCGCCTCCCGACCGAGTATGGCGAGTTCCAGGCGATCGCCTACCGCGAGCTGCTGGCGAACAAGCAGCACCTCGCGCTCGTCAAAGGAGATGTCGAGGGCGCCGAGAACGTGCTCGTCCGCGTGCACTCGGAGTGCCTGACGGGCGACGTCTTCCACTCGCTCCTCTGCGACTGCGGCGACCAGCTCGAGCAGGCACTCGCGCGAGTCGAGGCGGAAGGTCGCGGCGTCGTCCTGTACATGGGCCAGGAGGGGCGCGGGATCGGGCTCCTCAACAAGCTGCGCGCCTACGAATTGCAGGCGTCCGGACTCGACACCGTCGAAGCGAATCTCGCTCTCGGCTTCCCGCCGGACGCTCGCGAGTGGGGCATCGGCAACCAGATCCTCGCCGACCTCGGGCTGACGACGATCCGCATTCTCACGAACAATCCGCGCAAGCTGACCGGGCTCGACGGGTACGGGCTCAGCGTGGTCGAGCAGGTGCCGCTCGAGGCCGAGCCGAACGCCGAGAACGAGCGCTACCTGGCGGCCAAACGTGAGAAGCTCGGACACACCATCACGAAGCTCCATCACCAGGGCGCGCGCCTCGAGGGTGACGTGCCGGAGGAGAGCGAATGAGCAGCCGGGACATCGACACGACGAGCGAGAACGTCCTCCACGACTGGGCGCGTGAGGGGGCCGACGAGGCCGCGCAGGACGAGTCCGGGCAGGAGGAGCTCGTCGTCGAGAGTGAGCCGGCGGAGAACGAGGAACCGGCATGGGGCACGGCGGCGAGCTCGCCCGACTCGGTCGAGGACGTCGTAGCGATCCCCGAGCCCGAGCCCGAGCTCGAGACCGAGGTCGCCGAAGAGCCGTCCGAGCCCGAGGAGGGCGAGGTCGAGATCGAGATCGACGAGACACCGATGCACGTCGAGCTCTCGCACGAGCACGCGGCAGGCGACCTCCACATCCCCGACGGTTACGCAGTGCTCGAAGGCGTGGCCGAAGGAGGCCGCCGGGCGGTCGGCATCGTCGTCACGAGGTTCAACGGCATGGTGACCTCCCAGCTCCTCGACGGCGCGCTCACCGAGCTCGAGACCTCCGGTGTCCGGCAGGAGGCGATCACGATCATGGTCGTCCCCGGCGCGTTCGAGCTCCCGCTCGCCGCGACCGCCCTCGCGAAGACGCGCCGCTTCGCATGCATCGTCGCGCTCGGATGCGTCATCCGCGGCGACACGCCGCACTTCGACTACGTCTCGAGTGAGGCCGCAAGCGGGCTCCAGCTTGCTGCGCTCGAGACGGGCGTTCCCGTGTCGTTCGGCGTCCTCACGCTCGACCGAGTGGAACAGGCGGACGCGCGGGTCGGGAAGGGCGCCGAGGCGGTGCGGAGCGCCCTCGAGATGGCCGATCTGTTCGCGCACCTCCGCGCAGCTGCCGCGCGCTGAGCCGCTACACTCCGCAGCCGCTCATGTCGAAGATCTGCGCCATCTGCGGGAAGAAGCCCGGCTTCGGCCACAGCCGCAGCCACTCCATGGTCGCGACCAAGCGCCGCTTCAACCCCAACCTCCAGCGCGTCCGCGTGCTGCTCGACGGCCACGCCACGCGCGCGTACGTCTGCACGCGCTGCCTCAAGGCCGGCAAGGTCCAGAAGGCTGTCTAGGCGCTGAGGCCTAGTAGGCTCGCGCCTCATGGAGCGCGAGCCGTTCGCGATCGCCACGACCGAACGCGGGCGGATCTCGATCGCGCCGGGTGCGGTGGCGCAGATCGTCGGCGCGGCAGCGGCGGAGAGCTACGGCGTCGTGGCTCTCGCCGGTAGGGGGCGCCTCTCGCGGCTCGTGCCGTGGGGCATCAAGAAGGGCGTCGACATCGGCCTGCGTGACGGTGCGCTCGTCGTCGAGCTTCGCGTCGTCGTCGAGCACACCGTCAAGCTGGCGGAGGTCGCTGCGACCGTTCGCTCGCGAGTCGAGTACGAGCTCGAGCGCATGGTCGGCCTCCCGATCGGGTCGCTCGAGGTCCACATCGACGGAGTGCGCCACTGATGGAGCTCGAGGTCGTCAGGCACCTCGCACGGAGTGCTCTCCAGAACCTCGAGGCTCACCGGCGCCGCATCGACGACCTGAACGTCTATCCGGTGCCCGACGGGGACACCGGCACGAATCTCACGCTGACACTGCGCTCGATCGTCGAGGCGCTCGACGCGTCCACCGCCGCCGACAGCGAGGCGGTCGCCAAGGACGTGACCCGGGCGGCGCTCATGGGCGCGCGCGGGAACTCGGGCGTCATCTTCTCCCAGGTCGTCCGCGGCTTCGTCGAGGTCCTCGGGGAGCACGAACGCGTGAGCTCGTCTCTTCTGAGCAGGGCGTTCCGGGGCGCGAGCGACACGGCCTACCGCGCGGTGAAGCGCCCCGTGGAGGGGACGATGCTCACCGTCATCCGCGAGATGGCCGAGGAGAGCGAGCGCAAGGAGCATCGCGATCTGCGCCCGAACGAGCTCCTGCAGGTCGTGCTCGCCCGTGGCGAGGATGCCCTCGCTCGAACGCCCGAGATGCTCGACGTCCTCCGCAACGCGGGGGTCGTGGACGCCGGCGGTGCGGGCCTCGTCGAGATCGCGCGCGGCATGGTCTACGGAGCGACGGGGCAGGACCTGCCGGAGGCGCCCGTCGAGACGGGGTCGCTCGGCCTCGACGCAATCCACCAGGAGCTCTCGAAATACCGCTACTGCACTGTGTTCGTGGTCGAGGGCGAGCAGCTCGACTCGGCGGCGCTCGAGGACCGGCTCGAGGAGATCGGCGACTCGCTGCTCGTCGTCGGCGACTCGACCGCGCTCAAGGTGCACGTGCACACGGACGATCCCGGCCGCGCACTGGCGCTCGGCACCGCGCTCGGAGTCGTCGAGGGCGTCGAGATCGCCAACATGCACGTCCAGACCGCCCAGCGCGAGGAACGTCTGCTCGAGGGTGGCGCTCCGCTGCCGCTCGCGACGCTCGCCACCGGGCTCGTCGCCGTCTGTCCCGGCCGCGGCAATCGGCGGCTCTTCGAGAGCCTCGGCGCAACGCGGGTCATCGAGGGCGGACAGACGATGAATCCGTCCGCGGCCGACATCCTCGAGGCGATCGATTCCGTTCCGACGGACACCGTCCTCGTGCTCCCCAACAACTCGAACGTCGTCCTCACTGCAGAGCAGGCGGCGGCGCTCAGCGAGAAGACCGTGCGCGTGATCCCGTCGAAATCCGTGCAGGCCGGGTTCGCGGCCATTAGCAGGTTCGTCCCGACGTCGTCGCCCGAGGAGAACGAGCAGGCGCTGCTCCAGGAGCTCGAGGCGGTGGTCACGGGCGAGATCACGGTCGCCTCGCGCGACGCGAACCTCGACGGGGTCGAAATCCGAGAAGGCGCCTACCTCGGGCTCGTCGACGACGTCGCGATCGCGGCGGGGCCGGAGCTCGAGCCGGTCGTTCACGAGGTCGTCGATCGTGTGCTCGCCGGCGGTCAGAGCTTCCTGACGGTCCTCACGGGCGAGGACGCGCCCCCGCTCGACGGACTGCTGAAGGCGCTCGAAGACCGTCACCCCGAGCTCGAGGCGCTGGACGTACACGAGGGCGGCCAGCCGCACTACCCGCTCCTCGTCGTCGCGCAGTGACGGACGCGACTCCGATTCGCATCCTCCTCGTCGAAGATTCCGAGGTCTACCGCGACTCGCTCGTGTTCCTGCTCGGAATGCGGTCCGGCGTCGACGTCGTCGCGGCTGTCGGGGACGGTGCTGCGGCGATTCGCGCAGCCGGCGACTATGCCCCGGACGTCGTCGTGCTCGACTATCGCCTGCCGGACGTCGACGGCGCGGCGGTCGCCGGGGAGCTCGGTGCACCGGTCGTCTTTCTGAGTGCCTCCGCGGGGCGGGACGAGTACGATGCCGCGTCGAGCGCGGGTGCTGCCCTCGTGCGCAAGGACGAGGGGATCGACGCGCTCCTCGTCGCAATTCGCGCGGCAGCCGGGAGGTGAGCAGATGAACCTGACGAGCGAGAACACGGCGATCGTCCTCGACTCGACGTCGGACTATCCCGACGCACCTGCCCGCTTCCCCAACATGCGCTTCGTGCCGCTCTACGTGCGGTTCGGGGACGAGACGTATCGCGACTACGTCGAGCTCGGCCCTGCCGAGTTCTACGAGAAGCTGCGCGTCTCGCCGGTTACGCCGGCGACGGCGCAGCCGACGCCGCAGGACTTCGTCTCGGCCTACGAGGAGCTCGCCGCCTACGAACGCATCTATTCGTTGCACGTCTCCGCGAAGGTCTCGGGCACGTACCAGAGCGCCGAGCTCGCGGCACAGGAGCTGGGCGACAAGGTCAGAGTCGTCGACACCGAGACGGCGTCGCTCGCCATCGCGATGCTCTCGCACGCGATTCAGCGGAGGCTCGCGCGCGGAACGACCGACGACGAGATTTCGAGCCTCGTCGATCGCTTCCACGCGAGCTGCCAGGTGCTGTTCACCGTGGAGACGCTCGAGTACCTCCAGCGGGGCGGGCGGATCGGCAAGGCGCAGGCGATCGCCGGCGGCCTGCTCAACCTGCGGCCGGTCCTGAGCGTCGAGCACGGCGAGGTGGTCGCCGTGGCGCGGGTTCGCGGTAAGCAGAAGGCGATAGCCGAGTTCGAGCGGCGCTTCGTCGAGGCGACGACCGACGGGCCTGGGCTCCGCATCGCGATCGCGCACGCCGAGGCGGAGGAATGGGTCGGCACGCTCTCCGAGCTCGTCTGGCGCGTTCGTCCCGGCGCCGAGATCGAGTTCACCTCGACGCTCGGCGCGGTCGTCGGCACCCATGCAGGACCCGGTGCCGTCGGGTTCTTCTGGTTCCAAGACGCGGACTGAGCCGTGGCCCGGCGCCGGCGCGCTTCGAAGGTCGAGATCGTCTTCGAGACGCACTCGACGACGACCGACAACGAACGCTGGGTCGCATCGGGGTGGCTCGACGGACAGCTCTCCCCGCTCGGCCGACGGCAGGCGAAGGAGCTCGGTGATCGCCGCGCCGACGAGGACATCGTCGCCGTCTTCTGCTCGGATCTCGCGCGAGCGGTCGAGACCGCCCAGATCGCATTCGGCGGACGCGGGCTGCCGATCTTCCACGACTGGCGGCTGCGCGAGTGCAACTACGGGATGCTCAACGGGACCGCAGTCGCGCGACTCGAGGTCGAGCGCACGAAGCACGTGCTCGACCCCTATTCGGGCGGGGAGAGCTACGTCGACGTCGTCGCGCGCGTGCGGAGCTTCATCCAGGATCTCCCGGGGCGCTACCCCGAGCGTCGGATCGCCGTCATCGGCCACTCCGCGACGAAGTGGGCACTCGACCACATCCTCGAGGGCACGCCCCTCGAGGAGCTCGTCGAGGGCTCGTTTCGCTGGCAGCCGGGCTGGCTGTACACGCTCGCGATCGACGGCTAGGTCGAGACCTCGCTGCGATCGCGGCCGCCCCTTCGGGGTCTCCGCGCGACCGGACTCCGCGCGAGCGGAGACCGGTCTTGCGCGCAAACCCCGCTCCTATAGTGGTTCCCGTCCATGGGGACCAGTGCTCGTATCGGCCTGCGTGGGTTCGGCGGCGCGGACGCTCCCGAGCGCTGGCAACGACCGCGCTCTGCACCGCGCGCGGATCGGCTCGCGGCAGCGGTCGAATCCCTGCAGGGCGTGGGCCCGACCGGCGCGCGGCGTCTTGCGAAGCTCGGACTCTCCACCGTCGAGGACGTCGTCTGGCAACGGCCGCGTCGCTACGAGGAGCCGGCGCCGACGAAGCAGATCTGCGACCTCTTCGGCGACGAGGAGGCGGTGATCGAGGTGGTCGTCCGCTCGGCGTCGAGCCGCCGCCGCGGCCGCCTGAAGATCCTGACCGCCCGAGTTGCGGACGAGACCGGGGAGATCAGGGCGACGTGGTTCAATCAGCCCTGGCTCGAAGCGAAGCTCGTGGCCGGGACCTCGGTGCGGATCCGCGGACGCGCCAATCGCCACGGCTTCGCCGTGTCCTCGTACGTCTTCGAGGACGACGCGGAGACGGGCGACCTCGCGCCCGTGTACCCGGCGACGGAGGACATCGCCCAGAGGACGCTTCGCAACATCCACGCCCAGGCGCTCGCCTTCGTCCGCGACGCCGGCGACGACCTCCCTGCCGCGGTGCTCGCAGCGGAGCGCCTCCCACTGCGTGCCGACGCTCTCGTCGCCGTCCATCGGCCGCGCTCGCTTCCCGAGGCGGAGGTCGGACGCTCGCGGCTCGCATTCGACGAGCTCCTCGTACTCCGGTTGGCGCTTCTGCGTACGGCGGCCGCACGCGCAGCCGCATCGGCCCAGCGTCTTGGCGCGCCCGGGGATCTTCTGGCGAGCTACCGGCGCTCGCTTCCGTTCACGCTTACTCCCGATCAGGAGCGCGCCGTGGCCGAGATCGACGCGGACCTCGACCGCGAGGTTCCGATGCAACGCCTCCTGCAGGGCGACGTCGGCTCGGGCAAGACGGTGGTGGCGCTGCATGCGCTCCTGCGCGCGGTGGAGACGGGCCGCCAGGGCGCCCTCATGGCCCCGACCGAGACCCTCGCCGAGCAGCACTTCCTCACGATCGACGAGCTCTGCTCTCCGCTCGGCGTGACGGTCACGCTGCTCACGAGCTCGCTCCGCGCGAGGGAGCACGCCGCTGCGCGGCAGCTCATCGCCTCGGGCGATGCGCAGATCGTCGTCGGCACGCACGCGCTCATCGAGAAGGACGTCGACTTCTCGGATCTCGCAGTGGCGGTCGTCGACGAGCAGCATCGCTTCGGCGTCGCGCAGCGCACCGCGCTCGTCGAGGGGCGGAGTCCGCACGTCCTCCATCTCACCGCGACCCCGATCCCGCGCACGCTCGCGCTCACGGTGTACGGCGACCTCGACATCTCGGAGCTGGCGCTCCCCCCGGCGGATCGGAAGCCGATCGTCACGGCCTGGGTGTCGGAGGACCGAAGCTCGGAGGCGTACTCGCGCCTCTGCCGACACCTCGACGAAGGCCGCCAGGCGTACGTCGTCTGCCCGCTGATCGAGGTGTCGGAGACGCGCGTCGCGCGCGCGGCCGAGGAGGAGGCGGCGCGGCTGCGCGCGGCCGAGCTGAGGGGCTATCGGGTCGGATGCATGCACGGGCGCCTCCCGACCGCCGAGCGGCGAAGCGTGATGGCGAGCTTCAAGGCGCGCGAGCTCGACGTCCTCGTCGCGACGACGGTGATCGAGGTCGGCGTCGACGTGCCGAATGCGACGATCATGATCGTCCAGGAGGCCGACCGCTTCGGCCTCGCACAACTCCACCAGCTCCGAGGGCGCGTGGGGCGGGGAGCAGAGCAGTCGTACTGTCTCCTCGTCTCTCGCGCCAAGGAGGAGCTCTCCGAGTCGGCCGCCGAGCGCCTCGAGGCGATGGTCGAAACGACCGACGGCTTCGAGCTCGCGGAGCGCGACCTGGAAATCCGGGGCGAGGGGCAGCTCCTCGGCGCGCGTCAGTCCGGCTACTCGGACCTGCGCTTCGTCCGACTCCGCCGAGACCAGGCCCTGCTCGAACGCGCCCGTGACGTCGCTCGCTCGCTGGATGGCGAGGGCCTTCTCGCGGACTCCGTCGATCGCCTCCTCGGCGAGTCGGAGCACGTCGGCGAGTCGTGAGAATCGTCGCCGGCTCCAGGAAGGGCCACAAGATCGACGCGCCCACGGGCGTCGTCACCCGGCCGACCGGCGACAGAGTGCGCGAGGCGCTGTTCTCGATCCTCGGATCGGTCGAGGGCGCCCACGTCCTCGACCTCTTCGCCGGCTCGGGCGCGCTGGGGCTCGAGGCGCTCTCGCGGGGCGCGGCGAGCTGCGTTTTCGTCGAGCGCGAACGCGAGGCGGTGCGCGTCATCCAGGCGAACCTCGCGAAGCTGCGCCTGACGGGCGCCGTGGTCGTCGCCCGCGACGCTGCGGCGGCCCTACGCGAGGAGCGGGACCGCGGTCGCCGCTACGACCTCGTGCTCGCCGACCCGCCGTACGAGGACTGGCAGCGTCACGCGCCCGTACTCGCCGAGCTCGTTCCGTCCGTGCTCGCGGACGACGGCCTGGTCGTCGTGGAGACAGCGGGTCGCGTCGAGCCCGCGCTTCCGCTCGCCCTCGTCACGACCCGGCGCTACGGTTCCGCGCGGATCACGGTGTTCTCCAGGTGATAACAGCGATCTGCCCCGGCTCGTACGACCCCGTCACCAACGGGCACGTCGACGTCATCCGCCGGGCAGCCGCGATCTTCGACCGCGTCGTCGTGGGGGTGGTCCGCGACCCGACGCACAAGCAGACGCTCTTCACCGTCGAGGAGCGCGTCTCGTTCCTGGAGGACGCACTCTCGACGACCGAGAACGTCGTCGTCGACGTCTTCTCCGAACTCGTCGTCGAGTTCGCCCGCAAGCACGAGGCGACGACGATGGTGAAGGGCCTGCGTGTGATCTCCGACTTCGAGTGGGAGTTCCAGATGAACCACCTGAACCGGCAGCTCGCCCCCGACATCGAGACGCTCTACGTCATGGCGAATCCGCTCTACAGCTTCGTTTCGTCGAGCGGCGTCAAGGAGATCGCGTCCTTCGGCGGCAAGGTCGACGAGCTCGTGCCGGCGGCAGTTGCGCGGCGTTTCGCCGAGCTCTATCCGGACGGGAAACCCGGCGCGCCCGTCTCACCGCAGGAATGAGCGGATCAAGGTCCGCAGCGCCGCGGCCGCGTAGCGGCCGCCTTTAGGGGTCTTCGTTCTTGCGCGGCAGGGATCCGCGCGAGCGGATTCCTGCTTCGCGCGGCCTAGCCGAACGCTTCCGTAGACTCCCCAGCTCATGGATGTATTGGTCCTCATCGACAGGCTCGACGACCTCGTACACAACGCGAAGGCCGTTCCGCTCACCGATCAGGTTCGCCTCGATCGCGAGGAGATCTACGAGATCCTCGACCAGATGCGGGCGACGATCCCCGAGGAGATCAAGCAGGCCCGCTGGATCGTCAAGGAGCGGCAAGAGATGCTCGCCGAGGCAAAACGGGAGTGCGACCGGATCATTCAGGATGCGCGCGAGCAGGCGATGCGCGAGGCCTCTCAGACCGAGATCGTCAAGCTCGCCGAGAAGCAGGCCGACGACATCGTCGACGACGCCAAGCGGCGGGCACGCGAGACGCGGCTCGAGATGGAGGACTGGGCCGATTCGATCCTCTCGACTCTCGAGCTGAACCTCGACAAGTTCCTGACGGCAGTCAAGCGCGGGCGCGAGCGTCTGCACGAGCGGTCGCAGGAGACGGTCGTCGCGGGCGTCGGGCCCGAGCCGATCGAGGCCGCCGAGCCGGCCGAGTTCGACCGCTTCGGCTAGGAGGGCTAGAGCGGGGCCGGGCTAGAGCGGGCCGGACAGGTCCGGCCCCGACTACGCCGCCGCCGACTCGGCGGTGAGCTGGCGGCACACGTCGACTGCGGAGTCGACGAACGCCTCCGCCGCAGCGCTGCGATGGCGATCCGCATGCCAGACGAGGCCGATGACCCGCGCCGTGACGCGGCCCTGCAGGTCGATCACGTCGATGCTCGGGTCGTCCTCGTCGACGGTGAGCCGCGGCGAGACCGCCACTCCGACGCCGGCTCCCACGAGCCCCTGCACGGTGCCGTTGTTGTCCGAGCGGAACACGATGTTGGGAGCCCTGCCGGTCGACGAGAGCTGCGACTCGACATGGTCCATCGCGCTGCAGTGGTTGAAGCCGATGATCGGCTGGAGCACGATCTCCTTCAGTGTCGGCGGACGCTTCGTCGCAGCGAGCGGCGACCCCGCCGGGACGACCAGGACGTACGGATCGTGCAGCAGCTCGACCGTCTCGTACGGGCCGCCGGCGACCGGGAGCGTCCAGAAGGTCAGGTCGAGGTCGCCGCGCTCGATCATCTCGAGGAGCTCGCTCTCGTCCTGAGACTCGCGCAGGACGACCTCCACCTGCGGGTGGCTCTCGGAGAAGCGCCGGAGCAGCCGGGGGATGATCTTCGCCCCGACGCTCTGGAACGTCCCGACCCGGAGGCGCCCGGCGTCGCCGGCTTCGAGCGCGGCCATGTCGGCCTTCGCGGCGAGGAGCCGCGCCTGAATCGCGTCCGCGTGCCGAAGCAGGATGTGTCCCGCCTCGGTCAGTGAGATCGGTCGAGGCCCTCCGGGGCGCTCGATCAGTCGCAGGCCCACGATTCGCTCCAGCGCCGCGATCTGCTGGGAGATCGCGGACTGCGTGTACCCGAGGCGCTCGGCGGCGCGCCCGAAGGAGCCTTCGTCCGCGATCGCCTTCAGTGCGATGAGATGCCTCAGGTCGAGGCCGAGCCAGCGATCAGCTTCCATGATCGTACGGTAGCAGCCCAACAGGAGGGCTAATGTTGCCGACGGGGTTGCCGAGGGCGTTACGCTCACTCCATGACGATCGTCGATCTGAGAACGCTGCGCCTCCGGCCCGGCGAGAGCAAGCTCGAGACCTACGACGTCGAGGTGGAGCCGTTCGTACTCGGCGGTCAGCGCTACGAGTCCACACCGTCGACGATCCCGGTCGAGCTGGAGATCTCCCAGCCCTCCGGAGCAACGCTCTTCGACTTGCGGCTACGTGCGCACCTGAGCGGCGCCTGCATGCGGTGTCTCGGGTTTGCCGAGATCGAACGCGACGTCGTCGCGCGCGAGTTCCACGATCCGGACGCGCCCGCGGGCGACGAGCTCCGTTCGGAGTACGTCGCGAACGGCCAGCTCCAGCTGAGCACCTGGGCACGTGACGCGATCGCGCTCGAGCTCCCGGAGCAGATCCTGTGCCGCCCGGACTGCGCCGGCCTCTGTCCCGTCTGCGGCAAGGACTTGAACGTCGAGCCGCACGAGCACCTCGACCGCGATCCCGACCCGCGTTGGGCTGCGCTCGAAGGTCTCTTGCAGGACCGAGACGCCCCCTGAGCGGGGCGTCTCGGTCTGCTCCTCGTCAGCGCGCCAGTCGCACCTGCACGAGGCGGTAGGCGGCGATCCCGGCGAGCGCCGGGTCGCCCGACCGATACACCTTCACGAAGAACTGCACGTTGAAGCCGTTTCGGGGCCTCGGGAAGTTCCCGTTCGGCGCGAGCCGGTACGTCACCCAACCGTCGACCGTTGCTGCCTGTCGGTCGCCGCCCGTGGTCACTCGTGGTGTCGAGCGGACGAAGGCGAGCGCGTCGCGCACCACGAATCCGCGTGTGTCCTTCACGCGCACGCGCACGGTGATCGGCTGCGTCCGACTTCTCACGGGGCTGGGCGAGAACTGGACGACGGACACGATCAGCCGGGCCGTCGACGGGACGCTCGTCGCCGGGATCGAGATCTCACCGCTCGGGAGCTTGATCGCCCCGCTCGGCAGCGGCTCGGCGACGGTGGGCGACTCGCCCGACATCACGGTCCTCGACCCGATCGAGTTGCGGGCGGTGACGTTGAAGCGGATCTTGTGACCGACGTCCGACGACGTCAGTCGATAGGTCGTGCCGTTCGCACCGCTGATCGCGGCGCACTCGCCGCCCGCGGAGTTGCAGCGAAGCCAGCGGTACGAGAACGACATCGGCTGCTTCCCGGTCCAGGATCCAGGGTTCGCGGTTACGACGGATCCGTTGGTCATCGTGCCCTGGACGGTCGGTGTGGACGTGTTCACCGGCGCTCCCACGACGACGCTCGTCGGATTCGAGGCGGCGGTCCTCGAGCCGTCGACGTTCATCGCGGTGACCCGCACCCGCAGCCGGAACCCGACGTCCGCGCGAACGAGGTCGTAGCGGCGGTCGGTCGCCCGCGAGACGATGGCGCAGTTCCCGCCGTCCGGCTCGCCTCCGTCGGCACCGCAGCGCACCCACTGGTACGCGAACGTGATCGGCGTGCTCCCGCTCCACGTTCCGGGCGATGCGGTGAGACGGGCGCCCTGCTCTGCCCTGCCGCTGATCGTCGGCTCCCCGGTGTTGGACGGCGGTGTCGCTGGTGCCGCGCTCCCCTGGCCGGACGGAAGGACGAGCGCGCCGAGCACGAGCGCTGATGCAGTTGCTCCTCTCAGGAACATGGACCCCTCCTTGGTCTCACCGGTTATGACGCCTCGGGAGCCCCGGCGCCGCTACCTCTTGCGGACCTCTTACAGGGCCTTACATCGTCCTTACCGCGTCGTCTACGATGGCGGGCGGCGCTCCGGCGCCCACTCATGACGGACTGACCGGCTCATCTCCCGTTCGTGCGCGCGCAAGGCGTGCGCGTCGTCCCACGGTCTCCGGAGGTCCGCTCGATGCGAGTACAGCTCGCGAACATCGCCAAGAGCTACGGCGCACAGGTCGTCCTCGACGACGTCAGCCTGACGATCGGCCCGCGCGCGCGGACCGGGCTCGTCGGCCCGAACGGCGTCGGCAAGTCGACGCTGCTCCGTATCGTCGCGGGAGTCGAGGAGCCCGACCGCGGGTCGGTTGCCCGTGCTCCCGAGACGCTGACCGTCGGCTACCTCGAGCAGGAGCGCCGGAGCGCGAGCGGAGAGTCGGTGCTGGATGCGCTCGCGCGACGGACGGGCGTGCGCTCGGCCGAGCGGGAGCTCGAACGTGCCGCCGCGGCTCTCGCCCGCGGTGAGTCCGGGGACGACCGCTACTCGCGCGCGCTGGACACGTTCCTCGCTCTCGGCGGCGGTGACTTCGAGCCCCGGGCTCGCACGGTCTGTGCGGATCTCGGGCTCGACATCGACCTCGAGCGTGACCGCGCTGCGCTCTCGGGAGGAGAGGCGGCTCGAGTGGCGCTCGCGGGCATCCTTCTCTCCCGCTTCGACCTGCTTCTCCTCGACGAGCCGACCAACGACCTCGATGGCGACGGGCTCGAGCGGCTGGAGGCGTTTCTCGGCGCGTACGGGGGCGCGCTGATCCTCGTCTCGCACGACCGTGAGCTGCTCGACCGCAGCGTCGACCGGATCGTGGCGATCGATCCGCGATCGCATCACGCGCGTGAGTGGGCCGGGGGGTGGAGCGAGTACGCGGTCGCACGGGAGCAAGAGCGCGCGGCCGCCGTCGCGGAGTACGAGCACGCCCGCGCGCGGCGGAAGGCGCTCGCGGAGCTGCTGACGACGCGGCGCACCGAGGCTCGTGCGAAGGGCGCCTCGCTCGGGGACAAGACGGGTGGCCAGGACCGGCGCGCGACGCACGCGCTGCAGACGAAGGTGAGGCAGGCGGAGCGTCTCATCGAGCGGAACGAGCTGCCCGAGAAGCCGTTCGAGCCCTGGGAGCTGCGGCTGTCGCTGAACGGCGGGGCTCGTCTCTCCGACCACGTGCTGACCCTCGCTGGAGCAGTGGGCCGGCGGGGAGATTTCCGGCTCGGCCCGGTCGACGTCGACCTCGTCCCCGGCGAGCGTCTCTCGATTGCCGGGCCGAACGGATCCGGCAAGTCGACGCTCCTCGGCATGCTCCTCGGCTCGGTGTCACTGATCGACGGGACGCGCTCGGTCGGCCGGCGCACAGTGCTCGGCGCGATCGGACAGGATCGCGCGGCCCTCTCCGGCGACGATTCACTCGTCGACGAGCTGGTCGCCCGAACCGGGCTCACGCCGGTGGCTGCACGAACGCTGCTCGCGAAGTTCGGCCTCGGGGCCGAACACATCGGCCGCGCCTGCTCGTCGCTCTCGCCGGGTGAGCGCACGCGTGCACATCTGGCGGAGCTGCAGGCGCGAGGCGTGAACCTGCTCGTCCTCGACGAGCCGACGAATCACCTCGACCTGGAGGCGGTCGAGCAGCTCGAGAGCGCGCTCGTCGCGTTCACCGGAACCCTCGTCGTGGTCTCGCACGACCGCCGTTTCCTCGAGCACGTCGCACCGACGAGATCGCTGGAGCTGCCGCTATAGTGCGCAGCCGCTCATGGCCGTTCCGAAGCGAAAGACATCGAGGTCGAGGCGCGACAAGCGCCGCGCCCAGCACGGGATCTCCGTCCCGCGCGTGCAGGTCTGCCCGACCTGCAGGCAGCCGAAGCGACCTCATCGCGTCTGCCCGAACTGCAAGACGTACAAGGGCAGGGACGTCGAGCCGCTCCGTATCGAAGCGCCGTAGAGTCCTCCCGTGATTCGGGTCGCGGTGGATGCGCTCGGGGGCGATCGCGCGCCTGAGGAGATCGTTGCGGGCGCTGCCGCCGCGGCCTCGGACGAGATCCGGCCGACGCTCTACGGGCCGCCCGGCCTCGAGACGCACGGTCTTCCTCTGGCGGAGGCGGCCGAGGCGATCTCGATGGACGACCACGCCGTCGAGGCGGTCCGCGAGAAGACCGATTCGTCGCTCGTGCGTGCAGTTCAGGCGGTCTCCGAGGGCGAGGCCGAGGTCGTCGTCTCCGCCGGGAACACGGGCGCAATGCTCGCCGCGTCGCTTCTCCACATCCGGAGGCTCCCGGGCGTGTATCGGCCCGCGATCGCGATCGTCATCCCGACGAAACGCGGGCCGAGCGTCCTGATCGACGCAGGAGCGAACGCCGACGCCCGGCCCGAGCATCTCGTCCAGTTCGCGCACATGGGCTCGGTGTTCGCCGAGGAGATCCTCGGCATCGCGCAGCCGGAGGTGAGGCTGATGTCGATCGGCGAGGAGGACGAGAAGGGCAACCAGCTGACGATCGACGCGCACGAGCTCCTGCGTGGGGCAGAGCTCCGGTTCGCCGGGAACATGGAGGGCCGACTGCTCCTGGAGGGAGGGGCCGACGTCGTCGTCGCGGACGGATTCACGGGGAACGTCGCGCTGAAGACGCTCGAGGGAACGATCAAGACCCTCCTCGACGCGCTCCGCACGGAGCTCGGCTCGTCGCTCCGCGGGAGGCTCGGTGGTCTGCTCATCAGACCGGGTGCAAGGAGGCTTCGTGAGCGCCTCGACCCGGAGACGTACGGCGGCGGTTACCTCCTCGGCCTCAACGGGCTCGTCGTGATCGCACACGGATCGAGCTCGCGTGTGGCGGTCGCCAGCGCCATCCGCCTGGGGGCCCGCGGGGTCGAGCATGGCGTGGTCGAGCGGCTGCAAGAGCGTCTGTCGTCCGGCGTGTTAGAGTCGGCGCGCTCCACGACCCCGACGGCAGAGAGGTGAGATTTCAGGGATGGCGACTTCGCGTGAGGAGATCCTCGAGCAGGTCAAAGGCGCGCTGAGCGAGAAGCTCGGCATCGACGAGAGCGAGATCACAGAAGATGCGTCGTTCGAGGAAGACCTCGGCGCGGACTCGCTCGATCTGGTGGAGGTCGTCATGGACCTCGAGGACCAGTTCGGGCTGAAGATTCCCGACGAGGACGCCCGCGAGCTCACGACCGTCGGCAAGGCGATCGACTACGTTATCGCGCACCAGGGCTGAGGTAGAGGCCCACGCCGGGCCGACCGAGCTCGGCCGCCTGATCGCGGAGCTGCCCGCCGACCGGGCGGAGATGGTGTTCACGCACGCGTCGTGGGCGGAAGACCGCGCCGCGTCGTACGAGCGCCTCGAGTTCCTCGGGGACAGCGTCCTCGAGCTCGCGATCGCGCGCGCCGTGTTCGACCGCTTCGGAGCGGCGTCGGAAGGGCGGCTCGCGAAGATCCGTGCTCACGTCGTCTCGCGCCAGAGCTGCGCTGCCGTGGCGAAGGAGCTCGGGCTCGGCGAACGGCTACTCGTCTACGCGCGCGAGGCGCCGAAGGACGAGCTGCAGCGGATCTCGCGGAGCCGGAATGTCCTCGCGGCCGTCCTCGAGGCCGCGATCGCGGCGGTGTACCTCGAGATCGGCTTCGAACGCATCGAGCCGGCGATCGTCGACGCGTTCAGCGAGCGGATCGAGTACGCGCGCTCGAGCCACGTCGACTACAAGACGGAGCTGCAGGAGGCGCTCGCGCGCTCGGGCAAGCAGGTGCACTACACCGTGCTCGAGGTCGAAGGCCCGCCGCACGACCGTCGCTTCGTGTGCGCGGCACACGTCGCGGGCGTGCAGTTGGGCGTGGGGAAGGGCTCGACGAAGAAGGCCGCCGAGCAGGAAGCCGCCCGGCAGGCGCTCGAGGCGCTCGGCGTCGTGCCCGAACGGATCTAGCGATTCCACAGGCCGCGATCGCGCCGCGGCGCGGTGAAAGTCGGTCCGGTCGGTGCGGCCGAGCGCAAGCTCGCGACCGGGTTGCTCAGGAAGTCGAAGGTCGGGGTCATCCCGAAGACGACGCGAACGATTCGCGTGACGCTCGGGGCGAACAGGACGGCGGGGAACTACAACGACGGGTACGCCGACAACCTCTCTCTGACCCTCGGTCGATAGTCGTCGGCAAGACGCGCGCCGCGGAGGTCGGACCCTCCTCACCTCCCGGCGCGCTGTCCGTCCGCGTCGCGAGAATGCGGCGCGGTGCACCTGCGCACGCTTCGCATCCGCGGCTTCAAGTCGTTCCCGGACGCGCTCGAGATCAACCTCGAGCCGGGCGTGGCGGTCATCGTCGGGCCGAACGGCTCGGGCAAGTCGAACATCGCAGATGCGATCGTCTGGGCCGCCGGCTCGCTGACACCGTCGGAGCTCCGCGCCGAGAAGCCCGACGACGTCCTCTTTGCCGGCGGCGCCGAGCGTAAGCCCGCCGAGCACTGCGAGGTCGAGCTCGTCTTCGACAACGAGGACGGCACCTGGCCCGACCTCGACTTCTCCGAGGTGTCGATCGCGAGACGGCTCGTGCGCGGTGCCGAGGGGCAGTACCTCGTGAACCGTGCCTCTGTCCGGCGCACCGACCTCGTCGAGATCCTCTCCGACGTCGGCCTCGGCGCCGCTATGCACTCGATCGTCGGGCAGGGCAAGGTCGAGCAGGTGCTCGCCTCGAAGCCCGAAGACCGGCGCGCGTTCGTCGAGGAGGCGGCCGGGCTCGGGAAGTTCAAGCGGCGTCGTCATCGCGCCGAGCTCAAGCTCGCTCGCGTGGCGTTGCAGGTGGAGAGAGCACGCGACGTCGAGGAGGAGGTGCGCAAGCGCCTGCGCCCGCTCGCTCTGCAGGCGACCGCGGCCGAGCGCGCCGAGAAACTCGGTCTCGAGATCGCGTCGCTGAACGCCCGGATCGCGCAGCTCGACCTCGCGGACTCGGGTGCCCGCCGGGCTGAGGCCGAGGAGAGGCGGGATTCGGCGTCCTTCTCACGCCGCGGTGCACAGAGCCGGCTCGAAGGGCTGCTGGGGGATCGCGCCCGCGCCGAGGAGGAGCTT
>DASTYQ010000085.1:0-26803 GCA_035764775.1 Gaiellaceae bacterium | reverse complement strand
GAACTCGTCCATGAAGCCGTAGCCGCCGTGGATCTGCAGCGCCGCGTTGACGACCCGATGCGAGAGCTCGCCGGTGTAGAGCTTCGCCATCGCCGCCTCGCGCGCGAACGGCCGTCCCTGGTCCTTCAGCCACGCGGCCCTGTACACGAGCGCGCGTCCGGCCTCGATCTCCGTCGCCATGTCGGCGAGCTTGAAGCGGATCGCCTGGAACGACGCGATCGGCTTCCCGAACTGCTCCCGCTCCTGCGCGTACGCGACGGCGAGGTCGTAGGCGCCCTGCGCAAGCCCGACGCCCATCGCCGCGACGGAGATGCGACCGCCGTCGAGGATCTCGAGGAACTGCCTGAAGCCCTCGCCGCGCGGCCCGAGCAGGTTGTCCTCCGGAACCGCGCAGCTCTCGAACGAGAGCTCACGCGTATCCGACGCGCGCCAGCCGAGCTTCTTCAGCGGCGCGGAGACGACGTAGCCCGGCGTCCCGTTCTCGACCACGATGTTCGAGATCTCGTCCTCGCCCGTCCGGGCAGTGATGGTGACGCCCCAGGTGACGTCGGTGCCCGCGTTCGTGATGAAGAGCTTCGAGCCCGAGATGACCCACGACCCGTCCCGCAGCTCCGCCGTGGTGCGCGTTGCACCGGCGTCGGATCCTGCGTCGGGCTCGGTCAGGCCGAAGGCTGCGAGCCGGCGCCCGGACGCGAGGTCGGGCAGCCAGCGCTCCTTCTGCGCGTCCGAGCCGAAGAGCAGGATCGGCATCGTCCCCAGCGAGGTGTGCGCGGCGACGGTGATCGCGACCGATGAGTCGACGCGTGTCAGCTCCTCGACCGCGATCGCGTACGACACCGTGTCGCCGCCTGCGCCGCCGTACTGCTCGGGAACGGGGAGGCCCATGAGGCCGAGCTCGCCGAGCTCCGAGACGAGCTCGTACGGAAAACGCCCCGAGACGTCGAGCTCCGCTGCGACGGGCTCGATGCGCTCCCGGGCGAACGTGCGGACCGTGTCGCGGATCAGCTCCTGCTCGGGAGTGAGGTCGAAGTCCACGCCGCGGCGATGGTAGCCAGACGTTAGTCTGCGCCCGTTCGCAAGCGACAAGGAGACGTCGAGACGATGGCCACTGTGCAGGAGTTCTTCGAGGGGCTGCCGACCCGCGTGACCCCCGATCGGATCGAGGGCATGAACAACACCTACGTGTTCGACATCGAGGGCGCGGGCGTCTGGACCGTCGCCATCGCCGACGGCGCGGTCACCGTCACGGAGGGCGCCGGGGACGCGGACTGCACGTTCTCGACGAGCGAGGAGAACTTCGAGAAGATCGTCGCGGGCGAGCAGAACCCGACCACCGCGTACATGACGGGCAAGCTCAAGATCAAGGGCGACATGGGCGCAGCCATGAAGCTTCAGAAGATCTTCTAAGCCCGACAGACCTGCGGCAGGGACGCCATGATCTGGATCGCCCTCCTCATCCGCTGGGGTCTCAACATCCTGGCGCTGATCGTCGTCGACTGGATGTTCTCGAGCATCGAGATCGGCCGTTGGGGCTCGTTGCTGTTCGCCGCGGCGATCCTCACGATCGGCAACACGATCATCAAGCCGATCCTCGCGATCCTCACGCTCCCCCTCATCATCGTGACGTTCGGGCTCGCGTACTTCGCGATCAACGTGCTGATGCTTGCGCTCGCCGAGTGGCTGACGCCGGACTTCTCCATCGACGGCTTCTGGACGTACGTCGGGGCGACGATCGTCATCTGGCTCGTCAACGTCACCGTCGGCTGGTTCCTCGACAAGGTCCGAGGCTGAAGGCGTGACGTCCTACGAGCTCTGGCTGTTCCTACACATCTCGGCGGCGATGGTGTGGATCGGTGGTGCGACGGTCGCGCAGGTCTTCGGAGTCCTGGCTCAGAGATCGGGTGACCCGGCGCAGAGCGCGGTCTTCGGGCGGAGCATGGGCTTCATCGGCCCGAAGATCTTCATGCCCGCGTCCATCGCAGTGCTCGTCACCGGCGTCCTCCTGACCGAGGACGGGAACTGGGAGTGGAGCGAGTCGTTCATCTGGCTCGGCATCGTCCTCTGGGCTGCGGTCTCGTTGGTGGCTTTCGCCTTCCTGACGCGGGCGATGGGACGCGTCGGGGCGAGGATGGCGGCCGAGGGCCCGAGCCCCGAGCTCGGCGCCGAGGTGCGGAAGCTCGTGCTGCTCGCGCGGGTGCTCATCCTCGTCCTGTTCGTGATCGTGTTCGTGATGATCGTCAAACCCGGGACGTAAGGAGAGACGGTGACCTGGTACGAGTTCTTCCTCTTCGTGCACATCACTGCGGCCGTCATCTGGCTCGGCGGCGCGTTCACGTTTCAGATGTACGGAATGGTCGTGCGCCGCGGCGGGGATCCCGAGGAGATTGCGCGCTTCGCCGGCCGCGCGGGCTCTCTGTCCGAGCGCGTGTTCGTGCCCGCCTCCCTCCTGGTGATCCTGGCCGGGATCGCGCTGATGATCAACGGGAACTGGGACTGGGATCAGCTCTGGGTGATCTTCGCGCTCGTCACCTTCGCGGCGTCGTTCCTCACCGGTGTTCTCGTGCTCTCGCCGATGGCGAAGCGGATTCCCGTCGCAGGCCCGACGACGTCGGTGGGACAGGCGCTGATCGAGCGTCTGTTCACGATCCTCCGCGTGGATCTTTCGTTCAGTACGCGATCGTCTTCGCGATGGTCGTCAAGCCGAGGCGGACGACGGCTGGACGATCGCAATCGCAGCGACCATCCTCGTGCTGTTGACGGTCGTGTTCCTTGCCCCACTGCGCTCGAAGGGTGACCCTCAGGCTTCGAGCTCGACGAGCAGCGCGCCGCCGGCGACCTGATCGCCCTCAGCAGCGTGCACGCCCTTCACCGTTCCGTCGAACGGCGAGTGCACCGGGATCTCCATCTTCATCGCCTCGAGGACGACGAGCGACTGCCGGGCATGGACGCTGTCGCCCGGCCGCACCTCGACCCGGATGACCGTGCCCGGCATCGGCGCAGTGACCGTGCTCTCGCCGGCGGCCGCTCCCGGCCGGTGCGACTCGAGATCGACGTCCGGCGGCGCAGCGGGCGGCGGGGGCGAGAGGTTCAGTCGCCATGGCCTGCGAAGAGGAGCGGCAGCGCGCAGGAGCGGCGGCGCCGTGAGAGGTGGATGCTCGGTGAGAAAGGCCGTCGTTGTCTCGCCTGCGCGAACGACCGGGTGGGCGACAAGCCAGCGGAGGAACGGCAGGTTCGTCGTGACGCCGCCGACCTCGGTCTCGGCGAGCGCGGTCGCTAGGAGGTCGAGTGCATCGTGGCGCGTGCCGGCGTGCGCGACGAGCTTCGCGATCATCGGGTCGTAGGCGAGGCCGATCTCGTCACCTTCTTCGACGCCCGAGTCGACGCGCACAGCGTCCGTCGGAAGCCGCAGGCGCTCGATGCGGCCGGCCTGGGGGAGGAACGTCCGCGGATCCTCGGCGTAGAGGCGAACCTCGACCGCATGGCCGGTGGACTCGTCGTAGTTCGAGGCAAGCGCTTCGCCCTCGGCGATCCGGAGCTGCCGCTCGACCAGATCGAGAGCGGTGACCGCCTCGGTCACAGGATGCTCGACCTGGATGCGCCCGTTGAGCTCCAGGAAGAAGAAGGCGTCGCCCTCGACCACGAACTCGACGGTTCCGGCACTCCGGTATGCGATGGCGCGGCCGAAGGCGACAGCGGCCTCGTGCAGTCGCGCGCGTAGCGCGCCCGCGAGCCGTGGAGCCGGCGCCTCCTCGAGCACCTTCTGGTGCCGGCGCTGGACCGAGCAATCGCGGTCACCGACAGCGATCACGTTGCCGTACGCATCGGCGAGCAGCTGCACCTCGACGTGGCGCGGACGCTCGATGTAGCGCTCGCAGTAGAGCGTCCCGTCGGCGAAGGCGCCCTCAGCCTCCCGCCCTGCGGCGGCGAGCGCGTCTTCGAGCTCCTCGCTCGTCCGGACGACGCGCATCCCGCGCCCGCCGCCCCCTGCCGCCGCCTTGACGAGGAGCGGGAAGCCGACCTCGTCGGCTGTGCCGTCCGCTAGCACGGGGACGCCGGCTTCGCGCGCGATCCGCTTGGCCGTGATCTTGTCGCCGCCGAGGCGGAGGGCCTCGGGCGGCGGACCGATCCACGTCAGCCCGGCAGCCTCGACTGCCTCCGCGAAGTCGCCCCTCTCAGCCAGGAACCCGTACCCCGGGTGGACGGCGTCGGCACCCGCTTCGCGCGCGGCGCGGATGTGCTCCTCGGACTGGAGGTAGCTCGAGATCGCGACGCTCGTATCCGCCGAGCGGGCGTGCAGCGACGCCGTGTCGTCGGGCGCGGCGACGGCGACGGTCTCGATCCCGAGCGCACGGCACGCGCGGAACACGCGCAGCGCGATCTCTCCTCTGTTCGCGACGAGCAGGCGCCCGATCGGCACGGGCGCACTCTACGCAGGCGGCGTTGTACGCTCCCGGCCGTGATCCGGTTCCTCGTCCGAAGCGCCATCGTCCTGATCGGCAACGCGGTCGGCCTGATCGTCGCTTCTCTCGTGTTCGACGGCTTCGACATCGACGTGACGGGTTTCGTCGTCTCGCTCGTCCTCTTCACCGTCGCGGTCGCGTTGTTGACGCCGTTCTTGTCGAACGCGATGCAGCGCGGGCGCTCGAGCTCCGCGGCGGTGGGAGGAGTAGCTCTCATCTCGACGTTCCTCGCCCTCGTCGTCACCGCTCTGCTCAGCGACGGACTGTCGATCGACGGCGTCGGGACCTGGATCGGAGCCACCGTGGTCGTCTGGCTCGCCTCGCTCCTCGCGGTCTTCATCCTCCCGTTCCTCGGGCTGAAGAAGTACCTAGAGGATCGCCGCACCTAGGCGTCGTCCGCGAGCCAGCCCGGAGGACGGCGTTCGAGGAACGCGCGCAGCCCATCCTGTCCTTCGTCGCTCGATCGCCGCGTCGCGGCGATGCGCGCGGTCTGCTCGCCGGCCGGCCGTTCGAGCACCAGCTTCTTCGCTTCGCGTGTCGCGATCGGCCCCCCGAGAAGAACGTCGCGCACGATCGCCTCGGTGCGAGCGCCCGCATCCTCGGCGACCTCGGAGACCAATCCGATTCGCAGCGCGGCCTCGGCGTCGAAACGCTCGCCTGTCACGAAGTAGCGGCGCGCGGCGCTCCCGACCTTCGCGAGGACGAACGGCGAGATGACCGCGGGGATGATCCCGAGCCTGACCTCCGGGAAGCCGAAGACTGCGTCGGGCCACGCGACCGCGATGTCGGCGCACGCCACGAGCCCGGAGCCGCCTCCGAGCGCGAAGCCGTGGACGCAGCACACGACCGGCGCCGGGCACTCGTCGACGGTCTCGAGCATCCGGAACAGCCGCATCGCGTCCTCGACGTTCTCGTCGTAGGACAGATCGATCGACGCACGCTGCCACTCGACGTCGGCTCCGGCGCAGAACGACGGCCCTTCTCCCTCGAGGAGGACGGAGCGAGCGTCCCCGACGTCCGCGAACGCTTCGGTCAGCTCCGCGATGAGCGCGGCGTCGAACGCGTTGTGCCGCTCGGGCTTCGCGAGCGTGACGCGCAGCACGTGTCCGTCGCGGACGACGCGGAGCCCGGCCATCCATGGAGCCTACTGCCGTTGCGGACGCGGACGAGGCCGCGGCGGACGTCTCGAGGGGTCAGACCCCGGGACACGTCCCGTAGAGTCACGACGTGCCGCTGCACGGAGCACTCGCCGCGTCCATCACGCCGCTGCGCGCACACGGCAGCGAGGTCGACGACGACGCCTTCGGGCCGCTCTGCGACTTCTACTCGGACGCGGGCCTCGACGGCATCCTCGCGCTCGGAACTGCCGGGGAGGGGATTCTCCTGCGCGTCGAGGAGCGCCGGCACGTCGCCGACCTCTTCCTGCAGGCGGCCGACAATCGCTTCCAGGTCGCCGTGCACTGCGGCGCGCAGACCACCCGCGACACGGTGGAGCTCGCGGCGCACGCGGCCGAAGTGGGGGCGGATGCGGTCGTCGTGATCGGCCCGCCGTACTTCAAGCTCGACGAGAAGGCGCAGTACGCGCACTTCTTCGCCGCCGCGTCCGCCTGCGCGCCGCTCCCGTTCTACGTGTACGAGTTCGCGGCGACCACCGGCTATGCGATCGCGCCGGCGGTGCTCGAGCGACTCCGGGAAGACGCCGACAACGTCGTCGGGCTCAAGGTCTCCGACACGCCACTCGACGCGTTCGAGAAGTACGTCCTGCCGGGGTTCGACATCTTCGTCGGGCCGGAGGCACTGATCGCCGACGGCATGGCCCGCGGCGCGCTCGGTGCCGTGTCCGCCCTCGCCTCGGCGCTTCCACGTGAGGTCGGAGCCGTCGTACGTGCCCCGTCGCCGGAAGGCGCGGCGCGGCTCGGCGAGCTCCGCTCGTTCGTCGAGCAGTTTCCGCGCCAGGCGGCGCTCAAGCGGGTCCTCGCACTCCAGGGCGTCTCGGTCCGAGAGGACGTCCGCGCTCCGCTTCGCGGGCTCACGCAGGACGAACGTGAGCAGCTGGACGCCTGGGCGGGAGGCGTCCTCGACTACGCGGCGTCGAACTCCTCGTAGACGTCGGGCTCGCCGCCGACCAGATCCTGCGCCCACCCGATCGACTCAGGGAGGTCCTCGCCGAACGCGATCACGCCGAAGCGTTCGGCCGCCTCGTTCCAGATCCACCGACTCGGTGGCTCGAGCTCCGGGAGCGACTCCCGCAGCTCGTCGATCGTGGTCTTCGACTCGAAGACGTTCCAGAGGAGGATGCGGACGAGCATCGGCGACTCAGAACGGGCCGCGCGGCTCGTAGCTCCCACGGCGTGCACCGACGGCGATCATCGTCATGCCGTCCGGTCCCGCGACCGGCAAGCGCGTCGTGTCCGGATCGAAGCGGAGGAACGTCCCGACCTCGACGTCGACCTCCACGCCGTCGATGCGGTACTTGCCCGATCCCGCGACGATGACGTTGACCTCCTCCTGACCGGTCGACAGCTCGTCGTGCTCGCGGCCCTCGGTGTTCGGCGGGATCTCGAACCAGTTGATCCCGAACGCCTCGACGCCCAGCACGCGTCGCACGAAGCGCACCGCGCCGCCCGGCCCGGCGGGCTCGATCTCGTCGACGTGGATCACCGAGTAGCTCACGGTGGCGTTCTACATGCGGAAGACGCCGAAGGTCGTCTCGGGGACGGGCGCGTTCGCGGCCGCGGCGAGTCCGAGTGCCAGCACCTGACGAGTATCGAGCGGGTCGATGATCCCGTCGTCCCAGAGCCGGGCCGTCGAGTAGTACGGGTTGCCCTCGGCCTCGTAGGTCGCGCGGATCTCGTCCGGGTCGGCGTCGCCGACCATCGTGAGCACGGTTGCCGCCTGCTCCCCGCCCATGACGGAGATGCGCGCGTTCGGCCACATCCACAGCTGCCGCGGCTCGTACGCGCGGCCGCACATCGCGTAGTTGCCGGCGCCGAACGACCCGCCCATGACGACCGTGAACTTCGGAACCTCGGCGCAGGCGACGGCCATCACGAGCTTGGCCCCGTCGCGCGCGATCCCGCCCTCCTCGTACTCCTTCCCGACCATGAAGCCCGTGATGTTCTGGAGGAAGACGAGCGGGATCCGTCGCTTGCAGGCGAGCTCGACGAAGTGGGCGCCCTTCTGCGACGACTCGGCGAAGAGGACTCCCTGGTTCGCGAGGATCGCGACCGGATAGCCCTCGATTCGCGCGAAGCCGCAGACGAGCGTCTCGCCGTACAGCTCCTTGAACTCGTGGAAGCGGGAGCCGTCCACGATCCGGCCGATGACCGCTCGCGCGTCGAGCTCGTGGCGGAAGTCCTCGGGCACGAGGCCGTAGAGCTCCGCTGGGTCGAGCGCGGGCTCCTCGGCTGGGGCGAGATGCCAGGGGGAGGGGGGAGGAGGATCGAGATGACGCACGATCTCGCGTGCGATCGCGAGCGCATGCTCGTCGGAGGTCGCGAAGTGGTCGGCGACACCCGAGCGCCGCGTGTGCACGTCGGCGCCGCCGAGCTCCTCCGCCGTCACGTCCTGGCCGGTCGCCGCCTTCACGAGCGGAGGGCCGCCGATGAAGATCGTCCCCGTCCCCTTCACGATCACGGTCTCGTCCGACATCGCCGGGACGTACGCACCGCCTGCGGTGCAGGAGCCCATGACGACGGCGATCTGCGGGACGCCGAGCGCCGAGAGCCGCGCCTGGTTGAAGAAGATCCGCCCGAAGTGGTCGCGGTCGGGAAAGACCTCGGCCTGGAGCGGGAGGAACGCGCCGCCTGAATCGACGAGGTAGAGGCAAGGCAGGCGGTTCTGGCGCGCAACCTCCTGCGCGCGGAGGTGCTTCTTCACGGTGAGCGGGTAGTACGAGCCACCCTTGACCGTGGCGTCGTTGGCGACGATCACGCACTGCCTGCCCTCGACGACGCCGATCCCGGTCACGATCCCGGCCGACGGCGCATCGCCGTCGTAGACGTCCCACGCGGCGAGCGCATTGAGCTCCAGGAACGCCGTTCCGGGGTCGCAGAGGTGGTCGACCCGCTCGCGCGCGGTGAGCTTCCCGCGCGACCGGTGCCGCTCGACCGCCTTCTCGCCGCCGCCTGCAGCCACGAGCGCGGTGCGCTCGCGCAGCTCCGCGACGAGCGCCTCCAGCGACGCTCGCCGGCGCTCGAACGTCTCGTTCCGAACGACTTCGGACGCGAGCACCACCATCGTCGCGTGAGCCTATCGCGCGCGGTTCGGACACCGAGTTTCGGGCGGCGCGACCTTTCCCGGCGACGGGGCATGTCGACGACCTGCGCTCGCGGCAAACGAGGGAGACCGCCCTGTGGAACGATTGGTGCGGATCCGTCGCAACCGACCCCTGACACCCAACCGTGTCTGACACCGGAGGAGCGAGATGTCCGATCAGGTGAAGTACGTCCTCAACGAGAGCCGGCTCCCGGAGGCCTGGTACAACATCGCCGCCGACCTCCCGGCGCCGCCGCCGCCCGTTCTGCACCCGGGTACCGGGCAGCCCGTCGGCCCGGATGATCTCGCGCCGCTCTTCCCGATGGCGATCATCGGCCAGGAGGTCTCGACCGATCGTCTCATCGCGATCCCCGAGGAAGTGCGCACGGTGTACCGGCAGTGGCGTCCCACCCCGCTCTACCGGGCGCGCCGCCTGGAGCAGGCGCTCGAGACCCCCGCCCGGATCTTCTACAAGTACGAGGGCGTCTCGCCGACCGGCTCGCACAAGCCGAACACCGCGGTCGCGCAGGCCTACTACAACAAGGCCGAGGGCGTCACGCGCCTGACGACCGAGACGGGCGCCGGGCAGTGGGGATCGGCACTCGCATTCGCAGGCGCAGTCTTCGGGCTCGAGGTCGACGTCTGGATGGTCAGGGTCTCGTACGATCAGAAGCCGTACCGCCGCGGCCTCATCGAGGCCTTCGGTGGACGGGTCGTCGCGAGCCCGTCGGAGGAAACGAACGCCGGTCGCACGATCCTTGCGGAGCACCCGGACTCGACCGGGAGCCTCGGGATCGCTATCTCCGAGGCGGTCGAGGCCGCCGCTCCGCGCGAGGACACGAAGTACTCGCTCGGCTCCGTGCTCAATCACGTGCTCATGCACCAGACCGTGATCGGCGAAGAGGCGCAGATGCAGATGGACGAGGCCGGCGACTACCCGGACGTCGTCATCGGCTGCACCGGCGGGGGCTCCAACTTCTCCGGGCTCTCGTTTCCGTTCATCGGCCGCGCGCTGCGCGAGGAGGCCACGATCCGCGTCATCGCGGTCGAGCCGGCCGCCTGCCCGAGCCTCACCAAGGGGCTGTACGCGTTCGACTTCGGCGACACGGGCCACCTGACGCCGCTCGTGAAGATGCACACGCTCGGCTCGACCTTCGTGCCGCCGCCGTTCCACGCGGGCGGTCTCCGCTACCACGGCATGGCGCCGATGGTGAGCCACCTCAAGGAGCTCGGGCTGATCGAGGCGCGCGCCTACACCCAGTCCGAGGTCTTCACCGCCGGCGTCGAGTTCGCGCGGATCGAGGGGATCCTGCCGGCGCCCGAGGCCAACCATGCCGTGAAAGCTGCGATCGACGAGGCGGTCCGCTGCCGCGAGGAAGGCGTCTCGCAGGCGATCCTCTTCAACCTCTGCGGGCACGGGCACTTCGACATGCAGGCCTACATCGATTTCGCCGCCGGGAAGCTCGAGGACCATGCGTACTCAGAAGAGGAGGTCGCGCTGGCGCTCGCCGGCCTTCCGGCTGTCGCGTAGAGCGGTTCCTACGCGCACCGAGGAAGACACCGAGATGCCCCGAACTCACCGGCATGGCCACCCCGGAGGTGCGCGTCGTCGCCGTTCGCCCGCGGACGATCTTCCTCGTCCTCGGGATCACCGTGCTCGTGGGCCTCGGCCTCGTGCTCGTGCTGCTGGCCTGGCACGTCCTCACCTGGATCCTCATCGCTGCGCTCCTCGCCGCCGCGCTGAATCCGGCCGTCGAGGCGTTCGAGCGCCGTGGCCTCACGCGCGGCTACGCGGCGTCGATCGTGTTCGGCCTCGCGCTCCTCGTGCTCACGGGGATCGGCTTCCTCGTCATCCCTCCGCTCGTGTCCCAGGTCTCGGACTTCGTGAACACGGTTCCAGACTTCATCGACGACATCACCGCCGGACGCGGTCCGCTCGGGTGGCTGCAGGACGACTACCAGATCGTCGATCGCATCCGGGAGGCGATCGAGAAGCAGGGCGTCGGCGGTGTGCTCGGTCTCAGCGAGCCCGTCCTCGACATCGTGCGGAGCGTCGTGACCGCCGTCGTCGGCACGATCACGGTGATCTTCCTGACCTTCTTCATGCTCCTCGAGGGACCGCGGACGATCCAGGGCGTCCTCTCGCTGATCCCCGAGCGCACCCGCCCGCGCTACGAGCGAGTCGGCCGGGACATCTACCAGGCCATTTCCGGCTATGTCACGGGCAACCTGCTCATCAGCCTCATCGCCGGCGTGCTCGCGGCGATCGTGCTCTTCGCGGTCGGGAGCGAGTTCGCGGTCGCCCTCGGACTGCTCGTCGCGATCCTCGACCTCATCCCGCTCGCGGGCGCGACGCTCGCCGCAATCCTCGTCTCGACGGTGATCTTCATCGAGACGGACTGGATCCGCTGCCTCATCGTCATCGCGTTCTTCATCGGGTACCAGCAGTTCGAGAACCACGTCCTGCAGCCCCTCGTCTACGGGAGGACGGTGCAGCTCTCACCACTCGCGGTTCTCTGCGCCGTCCTCGTAGGCGCACAGCTCGCCGGCATCCTCGGCGCGCTCCTCGCCATCCCGGTGGCCGGCTCGCTGCTCGCGATCGGGCGCGAGATCCTGCAGTACCGCCAGGAGACCGCCGCCGAGCCCTCGGGCACGTAGTTCCCCCAAAGGGGTAGGGGCTCGCGCGGATGTGGCGCGCCCCCTCGGAGACGAGCCTGTGGCGGACGACGACGAAAGGAGAGAGCCATGGGTGTGCCGGTGACTGCGGCGACGGGATACGGGGCGACGGGAACGCGCAGGTTTCCGTCCTCCCCCGCGTCTACTCGAACGATGAGCCGGAAATTCGAGATTCGGTCCGGGCGTCGGACGGTCTCGATCCAGACCTCGAGCAGTCCTCTGCAGGCAGCCGTCGATTACGCGCGCTCGTTCGGATGTGCGCGCGACGAGATCGTGACGATCGGCGTCGACACCGTCGCTTGGCGAGGCGCACGCTTCAGCGCGGTGCCGGTTCCTGCCGACCCGGAGCCCGCGCACTAGGACGGCATCCAGTGGGGCCGGTCGAATGGGCTAGCGCGGACTGCGCTTGCGCTCCCGGCTCAACGCAGACGCGCTGTGTCGGGAGATCGCGAGGTTGAGCCCAATCGAGAGCGCGAGAGCTACGACGAGAGCGACGTACCACGAGACCGCGGTGAAGGCCAGCAGGCAAAGCGTCGCCGTGAGCACCACGACGAACTGCAAGCCACCGAGGCCACGGATCGTGCGCGTCTGCGACAGGTCGAGCCAGGTACTCCCGGACGCTCGTTGCAGTGCCTCGCGAACGGCACTTGCGGCCTCCGCGTACAGCGGAGCGCGCGGCCGCCAGCCGCTCGCCACGATGCAGGCGAGCCATACGGCGACGCAGCCGAACAGGACACCTGCCTGCTGCTCCCATCCGAAGCTGTACTCCGCCTCTGACGAACCTGCCCCGGCGAACAACGAGACCAGCGTGAGGGGCAGTCCGAGCGCGACCAACACCGAGCCGGCTGCCATCCGATGCACTGCAACGCACGTTACAACCTGCGAATCGCCGCCACAAGATTGGTGCTGACGCGTGACCCGCCATTGGAGAGACAGGGGCGACAGGGATCGAACCTGCGACCTCTGGTTTTGGAGACCAGCGCTCTGCCAGCTGAGCTACGCCCCTGAGCTGCCGCGGAATGGTACCTCGGCATCGGTGGCACGATTCCGTCCGTGCAGCGGCACCTCCTCGGCCTCCTCTTCATGGCGATCGCGGCCGCGCTCTTCCTCCTCGCGATCTACGCCGCGCGGCACGGCGGCGGCGCCTGGGTCGTCGCAATCGCCGCCGGTGCGCTCGCGGCATGGATGGCCGATCTCGCACGGCGCGTGCTCGTGCGCCGGCGAGCCTGAGGAGTCTGCACCCGCGCGGCGTATTCTCTTGCCGTGGCTGCTGCGGACCAAACGCAAACGCTCTGGCAGGAGTATCGGAAGTCCAAGGACCAGGAGCTCCGAGACCGCCTGATCCTCACGTACGCGCCGCTCGTGAAATTCGTCGCGGGACGCGTGGGGGCGAGCCTCCCGGCGCACGTCGACGAGCAGGATCTCGTCTCCTATGGTCTGCTCGGCCTCATCGGCGCGATCGAGCGCTTCGACCCGTCGCGCGAGATCAAGTTCGAGACCTTCGCGATGGCGCGGATCCGCGGGGCGATCATCGACGAGCTCCGCTCGCTCGACTGGGTTCCCCGCTCCGTGCGAACGCGCGCCCGCCAGATCGAGCGCGCCATCGCGGCGCTCGAGAAGGAGCTGCACCGCGCGCCGACGGACGACGAGATCGCGAAGAAGCTCGGCGTGACCGAGGAGGAGCTCGACGAGAGCCTCCTCGAGATCTCGCGGTCGTCCGTCGGCGCCCTCGACGAGCTGTGGTCGCCGGCCGGGGGCGGCGACTCGATCGCCCTCATCGACACGATCGAGGACGAGTCCGGACCAGACCCGGAGTTCTCGCTCGAGCAGACCGAGGTGAAGGAAGCGCTCGCGGAGGCGATCTCCGACCTCCCCGAGCGCGAGAAGCTCGTCGTGACGCTCTACTACTACGAGGAGCTGACGCTCCGCGAGATCGGCGAGGTGCTCGGCGTCACCGAGTCGCGCGTCTCGCAGCTGCACACGAAGGCGATCTTGCGGCTGAAGGCGCACCTCTCCGGCGCGTCGCGCGAGCCCGCCGAGACGTAACCGCGGCACGACGAGCGGCGCGGGGCTGACCCGCGCCGCTCTGGCTGGTTCTCCGTCGTTACGGCCGCGTCGTCACGAAGATGTCGCCGCTTCCCTCCGGCCCCGGCGAGCGGCCGAAGAGGAGCTGCTTGCCGTCACGCGATAGTGACGGCCTGGTCTCTGCCGCCGCCGTGTTCACGATCGAGCCCAGATTGGCGGGAGCTGACCAGGGATCGCCGACCGCCGCCCGCGTCGCGGCCCAGATGTCCTGAGCACCCAGTCCTCCGGATCGGCTCGAGCTGAACACGACCTCGAGCCCGTCGGCGCGGACGTTCGGCTGGATGTCGTTCGCCGTCGCGTCGTTCAGCTCGGCGACAGCAGTTGCCGGCCCGAACCGCGCTCCGTTCTGCCTCTCGCTGGCGAAGATCTCGCCGGCGACACTGGGGGTGACCGAGCTCCGCGAGAAGTACAGCATCTTCTTGCCGCGGAGCTTGCCGCCGACGTCGACCCACGACGGGCCCTGCTCGTCGAGCGCCGAGTTCGGGCCGGCCGGTGAGCAGAGCAGACGCTCGGGCTCAGCCCACGTCGCGCCCGTGCGGTGCGTGAAGTAGATGTCACCCTGACCGCAGGCGCCCGGCAGCGCCTCCCGGCTCACAAAGAACAAGCCGTTCCTGCCGACGGGCGTCGGGCAGAAGTCGTCCGCCGCCGAGTTCACGGGCTCGCCGAGGTTCTGCGGTGCTCCCCACGGCGCAGTCGTGCTCGTCCGGCTCGCCATCCAGATGTCGAGGCCGCCCTTCCCGCCCGGACGGTTCGATGCGACGTAGAGACTCAGACCGTCCGGGGACTGGATCGGGCACCCGTCCTGCGACGGCGTGTTGAGCTCCGTGCTGTTGCCGCCGATCGCGTCGATCTTCTGAGCCGGATCCCACGCCGCCGCAAGTCCCGTGAGCGCGAGTGCCGCGACCACGATGAGGACTGCAGTTGAGCCTCTTGCGAAACGAGTCATTGCTTCCTCCCTTGTGCGGCGGCTAGCAGCCGGTTCCCGGGTCAGGTGCATCGAGCCTGAACGGAGCGGACGGATCGCCCCCCGGCACGAAGTACGTGGCCCACAGCTCAACGCCGTCGAACGGCGATGCCCGCGCGATGTGAATGTTCTCGTCGCCGCGGTCGACGAACGTGTCGCCGGCCCCGTAGACGACGCCATGACAGCCCTCGTCGTTCGCGTAGATCAGCTGCACCGAGCCGGACTTGACGGTCACAAGGACGGGGCCGGGGTGGCTGTGCCATCCGGTGTGTCCTCCCGGAGCGATCCTGACCTGTTGCGTGACGATGTCGGTCGAGCCCCGCGCCTTCAGGTGCACGCCCGACTTGCTGTTCAGGACGAAGTTGGGACCCTCGTTCGGCCCGAGCGTGCCGCGCGCGTGAACCGGCGCTGCGAGGATCCCCACCCCCGGAGTCGCCAATGCCGCGCCCACCGTAAGCAGGAACCCGAGCCCGATAGCCGCCGCGACGATTCCGCGGCGCCTCCCGATGCGTGTCGTGTCGTCCACTGTTGCTCCTTCCTCCGTTGCTCTTCCTCTATCCAGGCGAGGAAGGACCGTCCGGCGCCAGGTCGGTTGGCTCCCTCGTTGCATCTCCACGAGGCTACGAAGGGCATGCCGAACCGACTACGGGGCCGGCAGGCGTATTCGATGCCGAGTACCGGCGCATGCGCCGGGAGGCTGGTGTCCCGGGCAGGGGGAGGCTGGTGCACTTGACGCCGCATGCGCGATCACGGACAACTCCCCGTAGTCAAAGCTGGGAGGTCGCCACGGAGCTTTCGCAGATCGAGAACTCAGAGGATGCGCTCGAGCGACTCCGCCTCGAGCTCGACGACCTACGGGCAGCGCGAGAGCGCGGCGCGCTCGCGGAGGATGCGAACCGCAGGAGCCTCGAGCGCGAGCTCCACGACGGGGCGCAGCAGCAGCTCGTTGCTCTTGCGGTGAACGTTCAGCTCGCGCGTTCGCTCGTGGAGCAGGACCCAGCTGCGGCGGCCGACATCCTGGATGAAATGGCCGGGGACACGCAGCGGGCGCTCGAGAGCACTGCGCGTCTGGCCCAGCGGATCCACCCGCCTCTGCTCGACGCGGGCGGACTCGGAGCCGCGTTGCGAGCTGCGGCAGTCGCGAACGGCATGCGAGCGGAGATCAGCGTGGCTGCGGGACGGCTTCCTTCTCCGACCGCGGGCGCCCTGTACTTCTGCTGGCTCGACGTGCTCGAGGGCGCTCGGGACGCTCAGCCCGCAACCGTCGCCGTGTTCAGCGAGGACGGCGCGCTGACGTTCGACCTCGACGGGCCTGCCACGGCCGCGCTTCCTGACGAGGTTCTCACGCGCATGCGTGATCGTGTGGAGTCGCTCGGCGGTCGGCTGACCATCGAGTCGGGACCGGATGGCGGGACTTCCGTGCGCGGCTGGATTCGGCTCCCGCGATGACGTCAGGGGCTCTCCGCGAGATAGAGGATCACTGCCTTCACCCGCTTGTGGACGGCGGGCTCCCAGGTGAGGCCGAGCTTCAGGAAGATGGAGTGGATCACCTTCTCCACGGATCGCTCCGTGAGCACGAGCGACTCGGCGATGGCCGCGTTGTTCTTCCCTCCGGCCATCTCGCGCAGCACGTCGTTCTCGCGGGGTGTGAGCTGGCTGAGCGGCGACTCCTCGGTTCGGGCGTTCTGCGCCACGAGCGCCTCGACGACCTTCGGATCCATGACCGATCCACCTGCCGCGACGGCGTTGATGGCGGCCACGAGTTGCGCGACGTCGCTGACCCGCTCCTTCAGGAGGTACGCGCGACGCTCGCTGCCCGCCTCCAGAAGTGCGAGCACGTAGCTCGGAATCGCGTACTCGCTGAGCACGACGACACCGACCTCCGGGTTGGTCTCGCGCAGCTGAGTCGCGGCCCGAATTCCCTCGTCCGTGTTGGTCGGCGGCATGCGCACATCCGTCACGACGACGTCGGGGCCCTCCGTAGCGACCGCGGCGAACAGCGAGTCGAGATCGTCGCAGACGGCCGCGATCTCGAGCTCGTCCTGCGCCTCGAGGAGTCGTCGAATCCCCTCACGGACGAAGTACTGGTCCTCGGCGAGCACGATCCGGATCGGCATCGGCAGGAGGATACGGCGGGAGTAGAGCAGCCGCTCGTCTTGATCGTCGACGACGACGAGAGGAACCGGAACCTCGCGCGGGACGTGCTTCGGGCCGCCGACCTCCGGACGATCGAGGCCGCGAGCGGAGGAGAGGGCATCGCCCTCGCGATCGAGCGCCTGCCGGACGTGGTTCTGCTCGACCTCCGCCTCCCCGACATGGACGGGACCGACGTCGCGCGGAACCTCAGGAACGGCGCGGAAACGGCCGCGATCCCGGTGGTCGCACTCACCGCGATAGCGGCCGATGAGGGCGGCGAATGGCTGTCGGCGGCTGGATTCGCCGGCTATCTCCAGAAGCCGATCAACGTCCGCGAGTTTCCGACCCAGGTCCGCCGTTACTGTGCGATGCCCGCGCCTGAGCCGGCCACCTAGACGGGCCGCGTCGAATGGTGTGCCAGCACCCCGGTGAATGCCCTGGCGACCACGGTTGGCACCCAGGCTCTCGTCGTGCATCGTCTGCAATCACCGCACTGGACATGCGCACCAGAGCATGTGAACATCGTCACGTTTAACGGTGGCTCCGACGAGAGCCAGAAGGGGCGGAGACATATGCGCACACTGCTGATCGGAGGAGCGCTCGCGGCGCTCACGCTGGCGGTCTCGGCATGCGGCGGGTCTAACGCGAGCTCAGCGTCCGACGCTGCCCTGCAGCGCAACTCCGACAAGTACGAGATCAGCCAGATCGAAAAGACCTTCCACGAGGCCATCTCGAAGAAGGACATCGAGATGATGGTCGGCCTCTACGCACCGCACGCGACGGGCACGTTCGGCCCGGGGAAGACAGTGACTGGCCGGAACCAGATCCGTAGCGTCTGGCTGAAGGGGGTCGCATTCGACCCCGAGACGCACTGGCTTTCCGACCACCCCGCGTACAAGCTGAAAGTCACCGTCGACGGAGCCAGAGGCACGCTCCGCTTCGAATGCCACTTCGTCGACGTCGATACGGGACGGGTCGCATCGGTCACGGCCGGAAGCCTCGATGTCGCGAAGATCGACGGACGCTGGCTGATCACGAACTTCGTCGGAAGCACGACAGAGCTGAAGATCTGAGCGCGTGTTGCGCAGAGGCGTGCCGCAGGGCGAGACAGCAGCCGGCGCCACACAACGCCGGCTGCTGAGCCCTGCCGACAATCCGCTCGTCCGAGCCGTTGGACGCCTCCCCGCCGGGGTGCACGTCAAGCTGCTCGTCGCGTTCGTCGGCACCGCCCTGCTCGTGGTCGTCCTCGGAGCGCTCGGGCTGCGGCTGCTCGGCCAGTCGAACGAGCGAGTCGAGACACTCGGAATGCTCCAGCAACGCGCGTTCGCGTACGGCAAGCTCCGAAGCGACGCGGCTCACGTTCGCCTGCTGCAGGCCCAGCACGTCGGAGGCGATTTCTACAAGAACTTCCCGGACCTGAATCGGGTCGAGGATGAGGAAGCCGGCCTGGCGATCGACCGGGCGACGGTGAGCGCTGTCGCACTGATCCCGGCGTCGACGTATCGCGACACTCTCGGATTCCGACCTCCACCCGAGGACGAGGTCTACCTTCAGAGGATCCGGCAGACGAGCGGCCAGCTCTCTGAGGTGATGCGAAAGATCGTCGCGGCGAGCACTGCCGGCGCCCCTGCACGTGCGACGTCACTTCGCTATCGGGCTGAGCTGCTCGCGATCGACCTCAACCAGCACGCCACCGAGCTCGCGAACGCCACAACCGCGAAAACGGACGCCGTCATTGCGCAGAACGCAAGCGCGTACGCCAGCTCTCGGAACCTCTTCATCGGAGTGGCGGCCGGGGTGGTCATCCTCGCACTGCTGCTCGGATTCGTGCTCTCGTGGTCACTGATCGGCCCGATCCAGCGCATCGACTCGCGGCTGGCCGCTACCGCCTCGGGAGACTTCTCGGGGCACCTCGACGTCACGAACCGCGACGAGCTCGGCGCTCTGAGCGCGAACGTGAACCGGATGAACGACGAGCTCGACCGCCTCTATCGAGAGCTGGAGACGGCGAGCAAGCACAAGTCCGAGTTTCTCGCGAGCATGTCGCACGAGCTCCGCACGCCGCTGAACGCGGTCATCGGCTTTTCGCAGGTGCTACGCGAGCGCATGTTCGGCGACCTGAACGCGAAGCAGGAGGAGTACCTGGACGACATCCTCGCCTCGGCCTACCACCTGCTCTCGTTGATCAACGACGTCCTCGACCTCTCCAAGGTGGAGGCCGGCCAGGTTGAGCTCGAGATCGCTCCTTTCTCCTTGCACGACGCGCTCGAGAGCGGCGTGGTCATGGTGCGCGAGCGCGCGAGCGACGAAGGCGTGAGCGTCGAGCTCTCGGCCGATCCGGAGATCGACCCCGTCGAAGGAGACGAGCGCCGGATCCGCCAGGTGGTCTTCAACCTGCTTGCCAACGCCGTCAAGTTCACGCCGGCGGGCGGGTCCGTGGACGTGTGTGCCGCTCGGGACAACGGCGAGGTCCGGGTCTCGGTCTCCGACACCGGACCAGGGGTCGCACCGGAGGATTGCGATCGGATCTTCGAGGAGTTCCAGCAGACCGGCGCCGGTATGGCGCTGCGCGAAGGAACAGGTCTCGGACTCGCGCTCTCGAAGCGGCTCGTGGAGCTGCACGGCGGTCGGATCTGGGTCGACAGCGAGGTCGGAGTCGGGAGCACGTTCGTGTTCACGCTCCCCGCAAGGTCGCAATAGCGATGGCGACCCAGCGCGTGTTGGTCGTCGAGGACAACGAGCGGAACATGAAGCTGTTCCGCGACGTCCTCGCGGCGAGCGGCTATCGCACACTCGAGGCGACGACCGGCTCGCAGGCGGTCGAGCTCGCTCAGCGTCACATCCCCGATGTCGTGCTCATGGACGTTCAGCTCCCCGACCTCGACGGGGTCGAGGCGCTGCGACGCATCCGCAGCGATGCTCGCACCGCGTACGTGCCCGTCGTTGCGGTCACGGCGCAGGCGATGGGCGGCGATCGCGAGCGGTTCCTCCGCGCCGGGTTCGACGCGTATCTGCCGAAGCCAGTCGACGTCCGTGAGCTGCTCGCCCTCGTCCGAAGATGCGGCGATGAGATGAGACGACCGCCCTCTTCGGACAGCTGACTAAGCTTCTCGGCCGGAACCCGACCGAGAAGGAGAGCGCGTCCATGCCCGAGCCCGCAAAGATCCGCAACGTCGCCGTCGTCGGCCACCGCGGGACGGGAAAGACGTCGCTCGTCGAGGCGCTCCTCTTCCAGACGGGGAAGATCAACCGCCTCGGGACCGTCCAGGCCGGGACGACGGTCTCCGACTCCGACGACGACGAGCACGAAAGGCAGCTCTCGATCTCGATGTCGCTCGAGCACACCGAGTGGCAGGAGCGGAAGGTCAACCTGATCGACGTCCCGGGCGACCCGGCCTTCCAGGGCGAGCTTCGCTGCGCCGCGCGCGTCGTCGAGGGCGCGCTCGTCACCGTGTCTGCGGTGATGGGCGTCGAGGTCGGGACGTCACGAGCCTGGCGGCTCGCCGACGAGCTCGAGCTCGCGCGGGTCGTCTTCGTGAACATGCTCGACCGCGAGCGCGCCGACTTCTTCCGTACGCTCGAGGCGCTTCGTAACGGACTCTCGACCAAGTGTGTCGCGGTACACATCCCGATCGGCGCCGAGCACGAGCTGACGGGCATCGTCGACGTCCTGCACATGTGCTCGTACGAGAGCCCCGAAGGCGCCAAGGAGGGCGAGCCCGGCCCGATTCCCGACGAGCTGACCGAGCTCGCTGCCGAGTACCGCGAGAAGCTCCTCGACGCGGTCGTCGAGACGGACGAAGCGCTCATGGAGCGCTACCTCGAGGGGCAGGAGCTCGACGCCGAAGAAGTCGCGGCGGCGCTGAAGGCCGCGGTCACGAGCGGCGACGTGTTCCCGGTGGCGTGCGGTGTCGCGACGAAGAACCTCGGGACGCACGCGCTCCTCGACCTGCTCGTCGAGGGCGTGCCGTCGCCGGCGAAGAAGGGCTCGCCGATCGACGTCGGCGGCGCTGCGGTCGCCGCATTCGTCTTCAAGACGGTCGCCGACCCGTTCGCCGGGCGCATCAATCTCTTCCGTGTCCTCAAGGGAACCGTGACCGCCGACACGACGCTCGTGAACCTCCGCTCGAAGGGCAAGGAACGGATGGGAACGCTGCTCGACGTGCAGGGCAAGGAGCACCACCCAGCGATGGACTTCGGCGAGGGCGATCTCGGATCGGTCGCCAAGTTGAAGGAGGCGCAGACGGGTGATCTCCTCGCCGACAAGGAGGTCGCGATCGAGGTGCCGAGCTTCGGCTTCCCGGAGCCGGTCATGAGCTTCGCCATCACGCCCAAGTCGAAGGGCGACGAGGAGAAGGTCGCGACCGCGATCCGCCGGCTCGCCGAGGAGGATCCGACCCTGCGTCTCCGCCGCGACCAGCAGACCGGGGAGGAGATCCTCTCCGGGATGAGCCAGATGCACGTCGAGGTCGCGCTCGAGCGCGCCAAGCGCCGCTTCGGAGTCGACGTCGAGCTGCATCCGCCGCGCGTCCCGTACCGGGAGACCATCCGCCGCGAGGCGCGGGCGCACGGGCGCTACAAGAAGCAGACGGGCGGCCGCGGCCAGTTCGGCGACTGCCACATCGTCATCGCGCCGACCCAGGAGGCGGAGTACGAGTTCGTCGACAAGATCGTCGGCGGCGTCATCCCGCAGGGCTTCCGACCCGCGGTGGACAAGGGCATCCAGGAGGCCATGCACCACGGCGAGCTCGCCGGCGCGCCGGTGCAGGGCGTCCGCGTGGAGCTGGTCGACGGCTCGTACCACACGGTCGACTCCTCGGAGATGGCGTTCAAGATCGCCGGCTCGATGGCGTGGAAGGACGCGTACATGGCGGCCGATCCCGTCCTCCTCGAGCCGATCATGGAGCTCGAGGTGAGCGTTCCCGACGACGCCGTCGGCGCGGTGAACGGCGACCTCAACTCACGCCGCGGACGCCTCCAGGGAATGGAGCCGATCGGCGGGATGACCACGATCAAGGCCGAGGTTCCCATGGCCGAGCTCCTGACCTACTCCCAGTCCCTCACGTCGATGACGGGCGGTCGTGGCGACTACTCGATGCACTTCCTCCGCTACGAGGAGGTCCCGACCCACGTTGCCCAGAAGGTCATCGAGGAGACGAAGCGCGAACGCGAGGCCGCGAAGGCCTAGACCGTCCACAGGTTGTGGACAGTGTGGACAAGGGATGAACCGGTGCTAGGGTCCTTTCGATGCGCGTGACGAAGGCCAGCGTGCGCCGCGTATGCGCGGTGTGCGAGCGGACGTTGCTGCAAGGGGAGGTCGCGCTCCGCTTCTCGCCCGACGGGCTCGAGTTCGTGGACGTGTGCCCGCTCTGCCAGGACCTTGCCCTCGACTACGGCTGGGTGCGGGAGGGGGGCCCGGTGTCCCCGACGCTGTCCTCGACCCGCCCACGCCGCAAGCGCACACGCTGGTCGCAGATCCTCGGTGTCTCGAACGGCACGGAGGCGCAGCCCGTCGTCCCGGAGCCGGTGCTGCGCAGGCTCACCGACTCGGAGGCCGCGCTCGTCGAGGCCGCCGACCTCTTCAACGCGAGCCTCTTCCGCCGCACGATCGAGGGGGTCGCGAAGGCCCTCGGCGCGCCGCTCGTGTCGATCGTCCCGCTCTCGGGCGTGAACTCGGAGCTCGTGCTCACGTTCGCCTGGGAGATCACGTGGTACCAGTACCGCGTCCTTCCGGAGGCCGGGCAACCGATCCGGCTCGCCGATCGCGGCGCGGACATCTCGGAGATCGAGGCGGCGTTCACGGACTGGAACGCGTCGATCGACGACGCCGGCCGCGTCGTCCCGAACGTCGCGCGCTAGTCGGATGCGGCTGCCTGACGCCGCTCGCGCGCTGATCGAGTCGGGCTCGCTGGCACATCTCGTCACGCTCAATCCCGACGGTTCGCCTCAGGTCACGTGTGTCTGGGTCGGTCTCGACGGCGACGAGATCGTCTCCGGTCATCTCCGAGGGGGTCAAAGGAAGCTCGAGAACGTGCGGCGCGACCCGCAGGTCGCCTTGTCCCTCGAAGGGACCGAGATTCAACCGCCGGGGCTGCAGCAGTACCTCGTCCTCTACGGCAAGGCGCGCGTCACGGAAGGGGGCGCACCGCAGCTGTTGCAGCGTCTCGCGCATGTCTACCTCGGGCCGGACGTCAAGTTCCCGCCGATGGACGACCCTCCGCCCGGGCACGTGCTGCGGATCGAGGTCGAGCGGGTGGGCGGCGTCGGGCCCTGGGCGACCTGACGCGAGATCGGTCCGAAGCCAGAGTCGTGCGGCTCACGCGCCGCGCTTGACGATTTTCTCGAGCGCGGGGTGACGGTTGGCACCGGTGACTGAGGACGTGTCAACCCCTTCGGAGTCCGGGTGGAGCCCGCTTCTGGTCTTCGTCCTCCTGTTCGCGGGCACGCTGGTCCTGGTCCCGGTCGCGCCCTTCGCCCTGCTCATCTTCTACGCCCTCGGCGCCGAGGATGCGTTCGTGACCTCCTTCCAGTGGCACGTTCTCGTCCTCGTCACTTCCGGCTCGGCGGTGGCAGCGGTCGTGTGCGCGCTGCTCGACGACACGGGCGGCGTGCGGGCGGTGGTGCGGAAGCCCGCAGGGCTCGTGCTCCTCGCGTGCTGGCTCGTGCTCGTTGCGGTGCCGGGATCGCGGTGTCCCGCATCGGCGGGGATTCACCTACCAGCGCGTCGCCGCCACGGGTGCTGGGCGAGCCCGGCGTGGGGGAGGTACTGAGAGCCCATCCGGGCCGCTGGGATTCGGCCGCTCCGCTGGACGAGATGAGCTACGCCTGGGAGCGTTGCTCCTCGGACTGCGAGGTCGTCGCCCCGTTCGACGCCGGACGCAAGTACAGGCTTCGCGGCTCGGACGTCGGCGGGAGGATGCGCGTCTGTGTGATCGCTCTCACGTATTGGTGGGCGTCCGAGAAGGCCTGTTCCGACCTCACGCAGGCCGTGCAGGAGTAGCGCTCGGGCGAAGGTTCTGGCGGCGCTAGGCTGGCGGAATGGCGACGACCGAGATACGCACACAGCAGAACTTCATCGGCGGCGAGTGGATGGACGCCGCCTCAGGCGACACGTTCGAGTCGACGAGCCCGGCCGACGGCGAGCTCGTCGGCGTCTTCCCGCGCTCGGGCGCCGAGGACGTCGACCGCGCAGTCGCGGCCGCGAAGGCCGCGTTCGAGGACTGGCGCCTCGTTCCCGCGCCGAAGCGCGGCGAGATCCTCTTCCGCTTCGCGCACCGCGTCACGGAGCACAAGGCTGAGCTCACCGACCTGATGACGCACGAGATGGGCAAGGTGAAGGCGGAGGCGGGCGGCGACGTCCAGGAAGCGATCGACATGAGCTACTACATGGCGGGCGAAGGGCGCCGGCTGTTCGGGCAGACCACGCCGTCGGAGCTCCAGAACAAGTTCCAGATGTCGGTGCGGATGCCGATCGGCGTCATCGGCGTCATCACGCCCTGGAACTTCCCGATCGCGATCCCCTCCTGGAAGATCGCTCCTGCTCTCGTCGCCGGGAACACGGTCGTCTTCAAGCCCGCGACCGATACGCCAATGCTCGGCCAGCGCTTCACGGAGCTATTGAGCGAGGCTGGCGTCCCGGCCGGCGTGGTGAACATCGTCCATGGTGGCGGCGGCGCCGTGGGCGAGCGGCTCGTGCGACACCCCGACGTGCGTGTCATCTCGCTGACGGGCTCGCGCGAGACCGGCGTGAAGGTGCTCGAGGCCGCGGCCGAGGGCCTCAAGCACGTCCACCTCGAGCTCGGCGGCAAGAACGCGATCATCGTCATGGAGGACGCCGATCTCGAGCTCGCGGTCGACGGGATCGTCTGGTCGGCGTTCGGTACCTCGGGTCAGCGCTGCACGGCCACGAGCCGAGTCATCGTCCACGAGAGCCTCTACGACACGCTCGCAGCGCGACTCGTCGAGCGCGCCGAGGCGCTGCGTCTCGGCCCCGGGTGGGAGGACGACACCGACGTCGGGCCGGTGATCAACGGCGCGGCGCTCGAGAAGATCGACTCCTACACGCAAATCGGGAAGGACGACGGCGCCACGCTGCTCACCGGCGGCGAGATCGCGGACGACGGCGACCTCGCAAAGGGCTTCTACTACCGTCCGACCATCTTCGGCGACGTCCAGCACGACATGCGCATCGCGCAGGAGGAGATCTTCGGCCCGACGCTCTCGCTCATCCGCGTCCGCGACGAGGCGGAGGCGTTCCGGATCTCGAACGGGATCCGCTACGGGCTCTCGTCCTCGATCTTCACCCGTGACGTCAACCGCGCCTTCCGTGCCATGCGCGACCTCGAGGCCGGGATCACGTACGTCAACGCGGGGACGATCGGCGCCGAGGTGCACCTGCCGTTCGGGGGCACGAAGGAGACCGGAAACGGGCACCGCGAGGCGGGTCAGGCGGCACTCGACGTCTTCACCGAGTGGAAGTCGGTGTACGTCGACTACTCCGGAACGCTGCAGCGCGCGCAGATCGACAACGCCGAGTGAGCCGCGTCAAGCTCGTCTGGTTCGTGCCCGAGGAGGCACTCGATGCCACGCGTGACGCCGTGTTCGAGGCGGGTGGCGGGCGGATCGGCGACTACCAGCGCTGCTCCTGGTACGCGGCCGGCACGGGGACGTTCTTCGGCGGGGCAGGAACGAGCCCGGCGCTCGGCGAGAGTGGACGAGAGGAGCGTGTCGCCGAGCTGCGCGTCGAGACGGTCGTTCCCGAAGGGCGCATCCGTGACGCGATCGTCGCCCTCCGGCTCGCGCATCCGTACGAGGAGCCCGCGTACGACGTCTACCCGCTCCTCGACCAGTGAGGGCGAAGCTCTTCACGGACGGCGGCTCGCGCGGCAACCCCGGTCCGGCGGCGTATGCGTTCGTCCTCGAGGCCGAGGACGGGACGGTGCTCGAGGCGCGCGGCGAGTCGATCGGCGTGGCGACGAACAACGTCGCCGAGTACTCGGCGCTCGTGGCGGGGCTCGAGCGCGCGGTCGAGGCGGGCGTCGACGAGCTCGAGGTCGTCTCCGACTCGGAGCTGATGGTCAAGCAGATGCGCGGGGAGTACAAGGTCAAGAACCGGGCGCTGCAGGACCTCTTCCTGGACGCGTCGCGCCTGGCCCGCGCGATCCGGAGCGTCACCTACACGGCGGTGCGCCGCGAGCACAACGAGCTCGCGGACAGCCTCGTCAACGAGGCGCTCGACCGAGCCGCGTCCTGAACAGACACCTTGCTCGCCACCAGCTCCGAGGCGCCATCGGTGCAGTCGGAAGGTGATTCCGCACGGTGCGGAGCACAACTGATACGTGCTGCATCCGGCTTGCCAGCGGATCCGGTTCGACTCTTGCGCTCCGTGCGGTATCGCGAGCGGCCCGCTTCGGCGGGCCGCGGCTTTTCTCAGCCAGGCGAACTGAAAGAATGGGGCCGATGTCCGACGGTCACCACGTCCGCATCGAGTACTGCGTTCCCTGAGGAGCGCTCCCGAACGCCGCCGGTCTGGCGGCGCGGATTCTCGAGGAGTGGGAGGAGAGCGTGAGCGCGCTCGAGGTGGTGACCGGAAAGGGAGGGATCTTCGACGTTCACGTCGACGGCGAGCTCGTCTTCGCGAAGTCGATGCTAGGCCGCTACCCGGACCCGGACGACGTCGTACCGCTCCTGCGCGAGAAGCTCGCCGACTGAGCGCGGCTATACTGCACCCCCTCGCGGATGTAGCTCAGTTGGCTAGAGCGTCTGCTTGCCATGCAGAAGGTCGAGGGTTCGAGTCCCTTCATCCGCTCTCAAAACCCCCGTAAAATCGGGGGTTTTGTTTTAGAAGGAGACAACGTGGGTCCCCGATGAGTCCCAAGTCTGGATTCGAAACTGTTCCCGTGTCGCCACACAGCGTTCCTCGTGAAAGGATCCGGCTCACCGAGCGCCAGCGACGAGCGCCACGCTCAGGCATTCCGCTATGCCGTTACGCCTACTGCTCCAGCGCGGCCCGCTGCCGCCGGTCCTCCTCCATGCACAGGATCGCATGCCCTCTCGCCCCATACGCGAAGAAGAAGACACGTGGGCGAGCCAGAGCCAGAGAATCTCCGCGCCGACGAGGAGCGCTGCGAACCCGATCATCGTCCCTACGACGGACCTCCGGCGAGCCTTCCAAGTCACCCGAGGTGACGAGAACCAGGATCTCTCCATCGCCTCCTCAAGGGAG
>DASTYQ010000084.1:0-10611 GCA_035764775.1 Gaiellaceae bacterium | reverse complement strand
GACGTCGGCCCCCGCCTCCACGAGATCCGCCGCGAGCCGCAACGCCTTTGGACTCGTGTTCGCGTACTGGAAGCGGCCCGTGTCGGTCACGAGGGCGATGTACAGCGCCTCCGCGATCTCGGGCGTGAGCGTCACGCCGAGCTCGCGGAAGACGTCCGCGAGAACCTCGCCCGTCGAGGAGGCATCGGGAACGATGAGGTTCACGTCCCCGAAGCGTGGGTTGTCGTGGTGGTGGTCGATGTTGATCGTGAAGCGCGCCGCCTCGACGATGCCGGGCTCCGCCCCCACCCGCGCGGCGCTCGCGCAGTCCACCGCGACGAGGACGCGCTCGCCGAAGTCCGCCGGATGCTCGCGCCGCAGGCCGCGGTCCTCGAGCTCGAGGAAGCGGTACTCGCCGGGGAGCGGCGCCTGCCCGCCGAGGAACATCACGACGTCCTTGCCGAGCTCGCGGAGCGCGAGGCCCGTCGCGAGCACCGATCCGAGCGCGTCGCCGTCCGGCGCCTCGTGCGAGGTCACGACGAGCCGCTCTGCGTCGCGGAGGGCGGCCACGGCCGCCTGCATGTCAGTCTGGTTCGCCATCCGGCTCCGGGGGAGCGAGCTCGTCGATCATCTGGGTGAGCCGCACGCCCCTCTCGATCGCGGGATCGTATTCGAACCTCAGGACCGGGGTCCGCCGGGTACCGAGGCGTCGCGCGACGTGCGTCTGGAGAACGCCGTGCGCTGCGCGCAGACCCTCGAGCGTCCGCTCCTGCTCCGCGTCGCTGCCGAGCACGCTGACGTACACGGTGGCGTGCTCGTAGCCCGGCGCGGCCTCGACACCGGTCACGGTCACGAAGCCGATCCGAGGATCCTTCAGCGTCGGAATCGTCTCGGAGAGAACGTGGCGGATGGCCTCGTTCACGCGCCTCCTTCTCCCGCCGCCGCTGCTAGCGCTCGCCAGGGACGACCACCTCCCGGTCCGAGCGCACGAGCTCCCACTCCTGCGAGCCGAGGTACCGCTCCGCCGCGTCGAGGAGCGCGTGCAGCTCGCCGTGCTCGCGCGTTGCGCAGGCCACGGCCAGCGTCGAGCGCTGCCAGAGGTCGTGGTGGTCGACCTCGGCGACCGAGGCCCCGAAGCGCTCGTGCAGTTGCGCCTTCGCCGACTTCACGTACTTCCGCTTTCCCTTGAGCGAGCCCGACTCGGGGAAGTGGAGCTCAACGGTGAGGATTCCGACGTAGCCGGTGGCCACGGCCGGCAGCGTTACTGGTCGTCGTCTGCGGCTGGAGGCGGTGGTGCGGCAGGGGTGTCGAGATCGGTGCGCTCGACCTCGCGCGTCTCGTACACCTCGAGCACGTCGCCTTCCTTCACGTCGTTGAAGCCGTCGAGGAGGATGCCGCATTCGAACCCCTCGCTCACCTCGCGCGCGTCGTCCTTGAAGCGCTTGAGCTGGGCGATCGACGTCTCGTAGATGACGGTGCCGTCGCGCACCACCCGCACACGCCCACCGCGGCGCACGACGCCCGAGGTGACCATGCAGCCGGCGATCGTCCCGAGACGAGAGACGCGGAACAGGGCGCGCACCTCCGCCTCGCCGAGGGTCTCCTCGGTCTCGACCGGGGAGAGCATCCCGACGAGCGCCTTCTGGATGTCCTCGGTGAGCTGATAGATGACGCGGTACGTGCGGATGTCGACGCCCTCGCGCTCGGCGAGCGCACGCGCATCGGCGGTCGGGCGCACGTTGAAGCCGACCACGAGCGCATCGGAGGCCGACGCGAGGTTGATGTCGTTCTCCGTGATGCCGCCGACACCCGTGTGGATGACGTTGACGCGCACCTCCGGGTGCTGGATCTTCTCGAGCTCGCCGAGGAGCGCTTCGACGGAGCCCTGGACGTCTCCCTTGAGGACGATGTTGAGGTCCTGGATCTCGCCCGCCTGCAGGTCGTCGTGAAGCGTCTCGAGCGAAACACGGCGGCGCGGCCGCTGCGCGAGTTGCTCGCGCCGTAGTCGCTCGGCACGCACGTTCGCGAGGTGCTTGGCCTGCCGCTCGTGCTCGACGACACGCACGAACTCGCCTGCGGCCGGCGGATGGTCGAAGCCGAGGACCTCGACCGGCTCGCCCGGCCCTGCCTGCTTGACCTTCTCGCCGCGATAGTCGTAGAGGGCGCGCACCTTGCCGGACGCGTCGCCGGCGACGGCGGCATCACCCACGCGGAGCGTCCCGCGGTGGACGAGGACGGTCGAGACCGGCCCGCGGCCGACGTCCAGCCGTGACTCGATGACGACGCCGGAGGCTTCCGCCTCGGCGTTCGCGCGCAGATCGAGCTCGGCATCGGCCACGAGGAGGATCTTCTCCAGCAGGTCGTCGAGGTTCTCCTTCTGCTTCGCCGAGACGGCTGAGAACTGCGTCGTCCCGCCCCAGTCTTCGGGCTGCAACCCCTCGGCCGCGAGCTCGCTCTTGACACGGTCGACGTTCGCGTCCGGGATGTCCATCTTGTTCACGGCGACGACGATCGGCACTTCGGCCGCACGCGCGTGCGAGATCGACTCCTTCGTCTGCGGCATGACGCCGTCGTCGGCGGCCACGACGAGCACTGCGATGTCGGTGACCTTCGCGCCGCGCGCGCGCATGGCGGTGAAGGCTTCGTGGCCGGGCGTGTCGAGGAAGGTGATGCGCCGGCCGTCGACCTCTGCCTGGTATGCGCCGATGTGCTGCGTGATGCCTCCGGCCTCCGTCTCGACGACCGCGGCCTCGCGGATCGCGTCGAGCAGCGTCGTCTTGCCGTGATCGACGTGGCCCATGATGGTGACGACGGGCGGCCGCGGGACGAGGTCGGCCTCGGCGTCGTCGTACGACGCGGGCTCGAGCTCCTCCTCGGCGGCGTGCTTGATCGTGATCTCGCGCTCGAGCTCCGTGCCGATGATCTCGACCTCCTCGTCGGACAGGGACTGCGTCGCAGTCCGCATCTGCCCCATGCCCATGAGGATCTTGATGAGCTCCGGCATCGGAACGCCGAGCGCCTGCGACAGGTCCTTGACGGTAACGCCGGACTCGACGGTGATCGGGCCGGACGGAGGCGGTGCCGGTGCCTGGCGCGGCTGCGGCGGCGCTGCCGAGCGGTCGCGGGCCTGGCGGCCCGCGCTGCGCCCTCCGCCGCCCTCGATGACGACCCGCCGCTTCCGCCCGCCGGTGCCCCCGCGGGGTCGGATCGGGCGGTTCGGTCCCTTGCGTCCGTCAGCCATCAGTCGTCCAGTCTAGAACCGCGGAGGCCTCACGCCTCCTCGCGGCTCTCCTCACTTGTCTCGAGGGCGTCCTCGACGACCGCGGCGACCTCCAGCTCGGCCTCCAGCTCGGCCTCCACCTCGGCGCCCTCTTCGGCCTCCTCGATCGGCTCGGCGACGGCCTCGACCTCGAGTGCCTCCTCGACGAGCCCATCCTCGTCCTCGGACGGCTGCTCCGCGGCTGCGGGCTGGTTCGCGAGCGCCTGGTGTGCGGGCACGCCGCAGTACCGGGAGCCCGGGAGCGCAGCGTTCGGGCAGCGCTTGCCGTTCGAGAGCACCGCGGCGCAGCGGCCCGAGAACTCCTCGCCGTCCTCGGAACCCGCGTATGCGAGCTCCGCCTCGGCCTGCGCGAACTCCTGCTCGGACTGGATGTCGATCTTCCACCCGGTGAGTCGCGTCGCGAGGCGGGCGTTCAGACCCTCCTTGCCGATCGCGAGCGCGAGCTGGTCGTTCGGTACCACGACCGTCGCTTCCTTCGTCTCGTCGTCGATGTACACCTCGCGGACGCGCGCGGGCGACAGCGCCTTCGCGACGAACCGCGCAGGCTCGGTGTTCCACGGGATGATGTCGATCTTCTCGCCGCGCAGCTCCGAGACGACCATGCGGACGCGCGAGCCACGCGGTCCCACGCATGCGCCGACCGGATCGACGCCCTGCATATGCGACTCGACGGCGATCTTCGAGCGATACCCGGGCTCTCGGGCGACCCCGCGGATCTCGACGAGCCCGTCGGCGATCTCGGGCACCTCGAGCTCGAAGAGCGCGCGGATCAGCTCCGGATCGCGGCGCGAGAGGATGACCTGGGGGCCCTTCGTGCCCGACCGCACCTCGGCGATGACGGCCTTGATGCGGCTTCCCTGCTCGTAGCGCTCCCCGTCGACCTGCTCGGAGCGCGGGAGGAGCGACTCGACGCGGCCGAGATCGACGAGCACGTTGTTGCGGTCGCCCGCCTGCTGGACGATGCCGGTCACGACCTCACCCTGGCGGTCGACGTACTCCTCGTACATGATCGCGCGCTCCGCTTCGCGGATGCGCTGCTGGATGACCTGCTTCGCGGTCTGTGCGGCGATGCGGCCGAAGTTGTCCGGGGTCACGTCCGTGCGGACGATCTGGCCCGCCGGCACCTGCGACCAGTCGAGCTCGAGGTCGTCGTCCGTGATGAGCGTGTGCTGGCGCTCGCCGGTCTCCTCCTCGAGCTGCTCGAGCTCGAGGATGCGCGCCTCGCGCGCCTCCTCCAGCAGCCGCGTCTCGATGTCCGTCGGGATCTCGATTCCGAAGACGCGGAACTCGCCCGCGTCGTCGAGCTTCACCTCGGCATGGCGGGTCGCGCCCGGCGTCTTCTTGTAGGCGGCACGGAGGGCGTCCTCGAGCGCGGTGATGAGCACGCCTTCCTCGATGCCCTTCTCCCGCTCGATCGCCTGAATGCCCTCGATGATCTCCTGGCTCATGTCGTCAACCCCTCGTCGATCAGATTGGCCCGCACGATCGCGTCGTACGGGATGTGAATCACGCCGGCATCGCCGGCCTCCAGTGTGATGGTGTCGTCTCCCGCGTCGGTGAGAAGCCCGCGGTAGCGCTTCTTGCGCTCGCCCTCGACCCGCACCGAGACGCGCTCGCCGACGACGTCGGCGAAGTGCTCCGGCTTGCGCAGCGGACGGTCGGGTCCCGGTGAGGAGACCTCGATCGCGTAGTCCGCGCGGTAGGCGTCGAGCACGTGGGTCACGCGCTCGCAGAGCGCGTGGTCGACGCCTGCGTCGTGGTCGATGTAGACACGGATCCTGGTCGGTGACGGGAGCTCGACGGCGAGGACACGGACGCCGGCCACGCGCGACTCGACCGCGGGTGCGATCTCGTCCTGCAACGTGCGTTCTCTGGCGAATGTCGTGCTCATCGGTGGGCGTGCCCCCCTCAACAAAAATGGGCGCGACGCGCCCATTTCGTGAAGCCGGTGAAATGTGGTGCGAGAAGGATAGCACTCGGTTATCCGCGAGAAGACCCCTGAAGCGCGGCCGCCTTGCGGCCGCGGTCGTGGCGACTCCGCTGGCCGAATCGCCACACGCCAACCCTGCGATCGGCGCGCGCTCTGAGGGTCTCCGACATCGCTCACGAGCTGAACGCGGGACGCGTCCCGACACCGACCGGGCGAGGGCGCTGGCATCCTCCGGGCGTTTCGCGGGCGCTCTCCTGGGTTCGTTCGTGATGAACGCTCACTACTCGGAGACGGATGTCCCGGCCTAGTCGCTCTCGAACACGATTCCCATCGCTTCAAGCGACCGGGTCGCTTCCTCGGCTCGCTCGAGATCGTGGGTCATCACGCGCTGCGCTTCCTCTTCCGAGAACTCCTCAAGTGTTCGTCCTTCGTCTCGAACAGCTTCCAGTCGTCGGGTGGCCTCCGCAAGGTCAGCCCGCCACTCTGGCCCGCCTATCCGCTGTGGATCACCCGACGCGAAGTTGTCCGAGAAAGTGCGTCCGTAATCGCGAATCCCCTGCAGCATCCACGTGGCGTGAGATACCTCAGCGAGCCGCTTCGCGACTTCCTTCCGCCCAGCCATGACAAGGACGTTACAAGTCACGCGCCCGTACCTACAAAACATGCACCGAGCGGTGGCATCCTCGTCCGGCAGCCCAACTGGCCTTCGCTTGCGCGATTGCCACTCGGGGAGCCATCAACCTTGGAAGCTCCGTACTCGGTGCAGGCGGGACACTATCGATCTCGGAGAGGGTGTCTCGGGCCGAGCCCGCGCGCCCGACCCTCCCGAGGGGGAAAGGGGAAGGAAGGACGTAGCACTTCCGCAGGCCCGGCCGAGGTCTGCCTTCGTCGCTCGCTATGCGCTCCCTCTTTGTGCCCCGGTCGAAAGGGACAGGAGCCCTGCTCTGCGGCTTAGCAGGGCTCCCCGGGCGGCGTCGTTTCTCTCCTATCGGCCCAGCGTGATGAACCGAGTCCCTCGATGAGGTGTCTAACGCCCCATGTCAGCGTGGTTAGGGCAGGTTGCCCTGGCGATCGCCGCAGAGCGTTCCATTGGCGATGCCAGTGTTGAAGCCGTTGGCTCCACCGGCCCAGCTGTTGTCCTTGCCGGAACGCGCCTAACGCACCATGCCCTGCGAACTCGGTGTTCTCGCTTGCGATCGGCGGAGAGCGCCGTTACGCGCTCTCCGCTAACCGTAGGGTGCTAGCCGCAATCCGCGCCGAGGGCGATGCCAAGTTCGCCCGGCTGATGCGTTCCAGTGTTTTCGAACGCGACGTTGCCGATGCCCGAACGTGGCTCATCGAAGCTCGATGAATGCGTACCCATCTCGCCAGCTTGACCGAGCTGCGACGCACCCTTGCCGAAGCAGTTGGGGTTATCGGGCTGGCCTGCGCCCGCGACCGGTGCTGCAACGACCGCGATCGCACCGGCAGCGAGGAGACCGCAGAGGACTCTCTTCATGCTCCCCTCCCCTAGTAGTTGGAACACGAGTCCGAGGGCGTAGCTTGTCATGGCGACGGCGCGCCGTCCAGAGTGCGAGTCAACTGCGGGACGGGAGAGCCTGAGCGGAGGCGCACTCCCCCTGGCTCGGGAGTCGCCGTCGCATCGACGCAGCCTTTCGGCCAGGGCTCGGACGTGCCCAGGTCTGCCGTTACCACGATTCGCCCCCGCTCCCTGCCTTGCGGCGCAGGACGGGTCTCTGAGGTGTCTGGAAGGTGTGCCCTGGCGCATCTCTGATTTCGCCGCGCATCGCCGGAACATGCCTGGTGCGGGATGGCCGCGGGGAGCTTCGGCTCGAGCCCGCTTGTGTGAACACGGGCTACGGGTCGGGACTTCGGCTACGTCCCGAGGACGATCGTGACCGGCCCGTCGTTGACGAGAGCGAGCTCCATACGCGCACCGAAGACCCCACGGGAGACCCCGACGCCCTCGTCGGTCAGCGCGGCACAGAAGCGCTCGTACAGCGGCTCCGCCTCCTCCGAGCCGGCGGCTTCCGTGAAGCTCGGACGATTGCCCTTGCCCGTGTCCGCGAGGAGCGTGAACTGACTGACGACCAGCGCCTCGCCGGCGATGTCGACGAGCGCGCGGTCGAGCCGTCCCTCGTCGTTTTCGAAGATCCGAAGGCGCGCCACCTTCCCGGCCATGCGCTCGGCGTCCTCGGCGGTGTCGCCCGAGGCGACGCCGAGCAGCAGGACGACTCCGACTCCGATCTCGGAGATCGACTCGCCGCCGACCGAGACCGCCGCCTCTGAGACGCGCTGGAGGACCGCTCGCACGCCTACTCGAGCCCGTCGCCGTCGGTCGTCCGCGGACGAAGCGAGCGAGCAAGCTTGATGTGCGGTGTCGCTTCCTTGCGCCGGCCCTGGTTGACGAGCGCGCGGCCGAGCGCGTAGTGCGCGAACTCGTCGTCCGGTGACAGCTCCACGAGGGCTCGGAACTCCGCCTCTGCCTCCTCCCAGCGCCGGATGCGGAAGTACGCGATGCCGAGCGCCTCGCGAATCGAGCGCGAGCGCGGCTCGGCGCGCTTCGCCTTCTCGAGGGGAACGGTCGCCTGGGCCGGCATGCCGTTTCGGAGATGGCTGCGGCCGAGCTGGAACAGGTCGTACGTCTCGGTCACGCCGAGCCGGTCGAGCGAAGGGAACGAAGCGAAAAGAAGCCGCGGACGCGCTCCCAGATGGAAAGGTCTCGACGGGCGGCGCGGAGGAGGCGCCGGAGCTCGACGCGCGCAGTTCGCGCACCGACTTCCACCGTGTCCGGCGGGCCGTAGCGCGCCCGTGCAACGGCCGCGGCGAAAGCACCGCCGTCCAGGCCCAGTTCCTGACGAACCGTGCGCTGCAGCTCGACCAGCGTCGCGTTCGGCTCGACGACGGCGCCCTGATCGCGGAGGAATCCTTCGAGCTCTTGTCTACTCGCCGCCGCAATACGCCGCGGGTCGCGCGAGAGGTAGCGGAGCCGGCGTCGCACGGCCTTCCCGAGACCGACGCCGAGCATCCAGACGACCCCGAGGAAGACACCCACACCGACGATCCACGGCGCCGCCCGCTCGCTCGTCCCCTGAGGCGGTACGCCGATGTCGGGAGGCCGGACAGGTCCCGCGGGCGCCTTGCCCGCGAGCTCCCCTCGCCGCAGTGCGGCCACGGCCTCCTGTGAGCGCGACGCGAACGAGTAGCTACCGGAGAGCGTCCCTCGCCCGGGGGTCGGGTCGAACGGGATCCAGCCCTGGCCCGCGAACCAGACCTCGACCCAGGCATGGGCGTCGTGGTCGGTGACCACCCACGCCCCGTCGCTCATCGTCCCGCTGGTGAAGCCGACGGCGACCCGCGCCGGAACGCCGAGGAGCCGCAGCATCAGTGCCATCGCGCCCGCGAAGTGCTGGCAGTACCCGGCCCTCGTTTTCGTCACGAAGACTTCCAACGGCGGTCCGGGAATCCGGGGCGGCGACTCGTCGTAACGAAAGCGTCCCGTCCGGCGGAACCACGACTCGAGCGCCAGCACAGCGCGGTAGGGGGTCGTCGTGTGGCGCGTCACGCGACGGGCGACGCTCCACATCGTCGTGTGCCAGCCGTACCCGCCGTACGACGGATCGCGGAGAAAGACGCGCATCACGCGATCGCGATCAGGCGTGTCGAACGCAGGGAAGACCCGTCCGTCGACCTCGAGGAACCGCCCTGCCGCCGCGGGACTGCGGCGAGGAGCCGAGGCGAGAGCGCGCGGTGACGGATCCGGCGCGTAGCTCCACACCGTGTACCGCTGTCCCGCTGGTACCGGGTCGCGGACACGCAGGACGCCGCCCGAGAGCTGGAAGATCGTCTCGAAGCGCCGAGCGTCGAGCCCGACCGGTGTCCCCGCTGCGGCGAGGTGGTCGTCGACGAGAGCCTCGACCTCGATCCGCTGCTCGAGCCAGTTGCTCGGATCGCCTGCGCGCTTCGGGACGAGTTGCGGCAAGTCCAGCGCGCGCGTCTCGCGGTCGACCTGGTCGAGCCAGAACAGGTCTTCGGACCAGTGACCGTTCGAGACGCGATCGAGCGTCGTCGTGCGCCAGTAGTACGGCACAGTCGGTCCTTCCACGCGCAGGACGACGGTCTTCGTCGGCGGGAAGCGTATGCCCGTGTAGTCCGAGTTCCAGACGAACCGCACGGAGCGGGCCTCCTTCGCGGGTCCTCGGAGGTCCCAGCTCTCCCAGTCCAACGCAGCGCTGTGGCCGAGCGTCGTGACCGAGGAGGCGGAAGCCGCGCCGCCGACGACGAGGGCGGCGATCGCCGTCCCGGCGGCAAGCGCTCTCAGCGAGCTCGCCCGCAAGACGAGCGGGATCGCGAGTGCTGCGACGAGCGCGACCGTGCCGAACGCGATCGCGCTCCCCCCCGAGAGCGTCGCCGGCCAGCCGACACCTGCGACCGTCACGGCCGCTGCCGCGATCGGACGACGAGTCGCCACGAGGAGCGCCGCCGCCACCGTGAAGCCGAACACGGCGCAGAGCACGAGCGAGTGCATCTCCGGATTCCGGAGGGGGACGAACGGCAGGAAGACCTCGTAGAAGTCGACCACGCCCGAGCCGGCGTCGCGCAGCGTCGGTGCGAGCACGCGCTCGTCGCGGAACGGCAGGAGCTCCCACGGCTCCGCGCCGAACGCGACCCACGCCGCCCCGAGCGACGCCGGGACGAGTGCCAGCAGACGCAACCGCCGCGAGTTCAGCAGAGCGGGGACGAGCCCGAGGGCGGCCACCACGATCGCCTCCCGGATCGCCCGTGGTTCCTCGAGGCTGAGCCAGGCGGCCGTCACCGCCAGCGCCGCGACGACCGAGGCCACGAGTGTCCTAACCATGCGCGGCGACTCCGATCCTGCGTGCAGAGAGCACGGCCGCGAGGTCGTCTCCCATGCGGACGACGGCGGTCGGCACACCGTGCGCGGCAAGACGCAGCACACCCGGCTCTGTTCGCGCCGGGCGCGCCGCGAAGCTCGCCGAGTCCACCCAGACGACCGAGACGCTCCGGCGGCCGGCGACAGCGAGCAACGCGGTGAAGGCCGCCGGATCGAGCGTCGCGGTTACGACCGTGAGCTCCCCGCCCGTGCCGGGGATGCCCGCGAGCGCTCGCGCCAGGCCGCAGGGGGCGTCGGGAAGGGCTGCCGCGAGAGCGAGGACCGCCCCGCCGAGCTCCGCCTGGGCCGTGCGCACCTGGATCGGCACGCAACCTCGACCGGACGACACCAGCACCGCAGCCCGGCCGCGAACGGCGTGCGCCTGCAGGATCGACCCCGCGACCCGCACCGCCGTGTCGAAGCTCGAGCCGGGGGAAGCGCCGACGTCGCCGGCCGGGTCGCAGTCGAGGAGCACTACCGCTCCGTCGTGCGACGTGTCCTCGAGTTCCTTGACCATCAACTGGCCGC
>DASTYQ010000083.1:0-10765 GCA_035764775.1 Gaiellaceae bacterium | reverse complement strand
CTGCAGCGAGATGACGTTCCCGAGCGCGTACGTCGGGAAGTAGCCGATCCCACCCTGCGACCAGTGGATGTCCTGGAGGACGCCGTGCGTGTCGTCGGGAACCTCGACGCCGAGCAGGTCGCTCATGCCGGCCGCCCAGGCGGCCGGCAGGTCCTTCGGGTCGAGGGAGCCCTCGACGAGCCGCTGCTCGAGCTCGAAGCGGAGGATGATGTGGAGGCTGTACGTCGTCTCGTCGGCCTCGACGCGAATGAGGCCTGGCTCCGCGCGATTGATCGCCGCGAGGAACGTGTCGAGGTCGATCTCGCCGAGCTGCGCCGGGAACGTCTCCTGCAGCGGCTCGTACCAGTACAGCCAGAACGGACCCGAGCGGCCCACGAGGTTCTCCCAGGTGCGGCTCTGCGACTCGTTGAGCCCGAGCGAGGGCGCGCCGGCGAGCGGCGAACGCTCGAGCGACTCGGCGATGCCGTGCGCGTACTGGCCGTGGCCCGCCTCGTGCATCGTCGACCACAGTCCGTCGAGCCCGCTTTCGAAGCGCGTCGTCATGCGGACGTCGCGTCGCGAGAACGACGTGCAGAACGGGTGGACGGTCGGATCGAGCCGGTACGAGCCCTCCTCGAAGCCGAGCGTGGCCAGGATCCGGCCGTAGAGGGCACGCTGCTCGTCGACCGGGTAGTCGAGCTGGAGGAACGAGGCGTCGACACGCGGGGCTTCTCTGACGAGCTCGGCGAGCACCGGCCGGATCGTCCCGAACACCTCCGTGACCTCGGAGGTGAGCATGTGCGGCTCGAAGTCGTCGAGCAGGGGCGTGTACGGCGAGTCCTCCCACTCGAAGCACTCGACGTAGCGGCGCTTGAGGTCGAGGTTCCGCTGGAGCACGGGAAGGAACTTCGGGAAGTCGTTGGTTGCGCGTGCCTCGATCCAGACCTGGTTGCCTTGCGCCGCCGCGCGGATCATCTCCGTCCGCAGCTCCGTGGGAACACGCCGTTGCTTCTCCCAGTCGCGCCGCGTGACGCGGATGAGGCTCGCGTCGTCCGAGTCGTAGTCGAGCGACTCCTCGAGCGGTCGAAGTCGTTCGAGGAGGTTGCCGATCTCCACGTCCGTGAACTTCTCGTGCGCGATGCGCCCCACGGTCGCCATCGCCTCGGCCCGCGCGGGGTGCCCACCGGGCGGCATCACGACCTTCTGGTCCCACGCGAGGACGCCGACCGCCCGGGCCAGATCGGAGATCTCGGCCAGGCGCTCCTTGAGCACGCGAAGGTCCGCGTCCACCTCGGAGGACTCTACCCACCGCGTTAGGATCCGCGTCCGATGTCGGACCAGGCCATCGAGACCCTGCTCGACGAGGATCGGCGCTATCCGCCTCCGCCGGACTTCGCGGCTCAGGCCAACGCGAAATCGGAGATCTACGACGTCCCGTTCGAGGAGTTCTGGGAGCGGGAGGGCCGTGAGCGGGTCACCTGGTTCGAGGCGTTCACGTCACTGCTCGAGTGGGACCTGCCCTACGCGAAGTGGTACGTCGGCGGGCAGATCAACGTCACCTACAACTGCCTCGACCGTCACGTCGAGGCCGGACTCGGGAATCGCGTTGCCTTTTACTACGAGGGCGAGCCCGTCGGCGAGCGGACGGCGATCACCTACGCGCAGCTGCTCGACGAGGTCGTGCGGGCTGCGAACGGACTGAAGGAGCTGGGCGTCCGCAAGGGGACGCCGGTCGGCATCTACATGGGGATGGGGCCTGGCCTCCCGGTCGCGATGCTCGCGTGCGCGCGTCTCGGTGCGCCGTTCACCGTCGTGTTCGGGGGCTTCTCCGCGGAGTCGCTCGCCGACCGGCTGAACGACATGCGGTGCGAGGTCCTCCTCACCCAGGACGAGAGCTACCGGCGCGGATCGCTCGTCCCGCTCAAGCGCAACGCGGACGAGGCGCTCGCATCGTGCCCAGGCGTTCGCACCGTCGTGGTCGGCCAGCGCACGCGGAACGACGTGCCGATGACGCCCGGCCGCGACGTCACCTGGAACGAGCTCGTGGAGGGGCAGCCGACGGATCCGGAGTCCTGCCCCTGCGAGCCGATGGACTCCGAGGATCTCCTCTACCTGCTGTACACGAGTGGCACGACCGCGAAACCCAAGGGCATCGCGCACACGACGGGCGGCTACCTCGTCGGCGTCGCGACGACCCACCACTACATCTTCGACCTGAAGCCCGAGCGCGACGTCTACTGGTGCGCGGCCGACATCGGCTGGGTGACCGGCCACAGCTACATCGTGTTCGGCCCGCTCTGCAACGGGGCGACGGGCGTGCTGTACGAGGGGACGCCGGACTTCCCGGACCGCGACCGCTGGTGGGAGATCGTCGAGCGCTACAAGGTCACGATCCTGTACACGGCACCCACGGCGATCCGCGCGCACATGAAGTGGGGGCCCGAGCACGCGGCGAAGCACGATCTGTCGTCGCTCCGGCTCCTCGGAACGGTCGGCGAGCCGATCAATCCCGAGGCCTGGATGTGGTACCGCGAGCACATCGGCGCCGATCGGGCGCCGATCGTCGACACCTGGTGGCAGACGGAGACGGGCATGATCCTCATCACTCCGCTGCCGGGAGTGACGACGACGAAGCCGGGCTCGGCAACGAAGCCGTTTCCCGGCATCGACGCGGGCGTCGTGGACGACAGCGGAAGCGAGGTCGGGCCTGGCGGTGGGGGCTATCTCGTCCTCAAGCGGCCGTGGCCGGCGATGCTCCGCGGCGTCTACGGCGACGACGCGCGCTATCGCTCGACGTACTGGGAGCGCTTCCCGGGCTTCTACTTCGCGGGTGACGGCGCGCGCATCGACGAGGACGGCGACTTCTGGCTCCTCGGCCGGGTCGACGACGTGATGAACGTCTCCGGCCACCGCATCTCGACGATCGAGGTGGAGTCGGCGCTCGTCGACCACCCGAGTGTCGCCGAGGCGGCGGTGTGCGGCCGTGCCGATCCGCTGACCGGGCAAGCGATCGTCGCGTTCGTGACCTTGAAGGGCGCAGAGGACGGCTCGGTGGAGCGCCTCGAGGAGCTCCGCAACCACGTCGCCGTGAAGATCGGGCCGATCGCGAAGCCGGCGAACATCGTCTTCACCCCCGAGCTGCCGAAGACGCGCTCCGGGAAGATCATGCGCCGCCTCCTGCGTGACGTGGCCGAGCACCGCCCGCTGGGCGACACGACGACGCTCGCGGATCCCGCCGTCGTCGCCGAGATCGCGGACCGCGCCGTCGAGCAGCCAACCGAGGAATGATCGACTAGCCGCCGAGCGGCGTGATCAGCTTCCTGTACGCCGACCGGCTGCGAGGCTTGTTGCCGAGGTCCCAGAGCGAGCCCGACTTCGAGTTGAAGTACGAGAGGAACTCCATGCGCGGGTGCGTCCGCGTGAACGCCGCCATCTGCTCGACGTACGCTGGATCGTCCATCCCCCAGAGGCCCCACTCGGCGATCGCGTACGGCTTGTTGCGATGCGCTGCATAGAGCTTCTCGTTCGCGTCCCACGCAGCGCCCGTCGCCTGTCGGTAGATGTCGTTCGCAACGACGTCGACGTACACGTCTCCCGGGTAGTACGCGGCGGCGGAGTTGGCCGGAATGTCGGGTGCCCCGTAGCCCTGCGGGTTCCAGACGATCCTGGCCCGGGTCTTCGGGAGTTCGGAGGTCACGCCCGGTAGGCCGAGTTTGCGGAGTCGCGCGTTCACCTGACCGGGTGGGCCACCGCGGGCGATGATCGCGATCCGCGCGAACGCCTTGCGGAAAGCCGCAGTCGAGTAGCGCGGGCCGCGCGACGAGCCGTCTCTGTTGAACGCGCAGTACTCGTTCCAGTGCCCGTTCATCTCCGGCAGCGGACGGACGTAGACGAGCCCGCCAAAACTCGCGAGAGCGCCGTTCAGCGTGATCAGGTACGTGTCGGTCCGGCCCTGCGCGACATCGAGCGGCGTGGTCCCCCCGGTCTTGAGCGCGAGCATCGGCACCGGCCGGAGCTGTTCGAGGATCCGCGGGAATTGGCCCGCCTGGTACAGGCTCGCGAACACGTGGCGAATGGCCGAGCGCTGGCCCGTGAGCTGCGTGAAGCGCCCTGCATCCCCGACGATGCCGAGCTGCGCTCGACCTTCGGGCCTGGTCTTCGCGCTGTTCGCGGTCGACGCGGCGACGGCGAACGAGAGTACGAGAGCGATCGCTGTGGCGGCAAGTCTCGCTGGCGGCACGAGCCTCTATTGAAGGACGCCCGACGGCCGGCGTCAACGGCCGGCGCCGCTCAGGCCGCGACGAGAGCGCCTTCGAAGGCGGCAACGGTACGGTCGATGTCCGCCTCGGTCGTGCGCCAGCTCGAGACCGCGACGCGGATCGCGGCTCGTCCGTCCCACGTGGTTCCGCCCATCCACGCCTCGCCGCTTCGCTGGACGGCGTCGAGGAGGGCGAGCGTGGTCTCGTCGTCCGCGAAGCGGAAGAGGACCTGGTTGATCACGACGTCGTTCAGGACCTCGCACCCGGGGAGCTGTTCGATCGCGCCAGCAAATCGTCCGGCGAGCTCACAGCAGCGGTCGACGAGGTCGCCCACGCCCTCCCGCCCGAGGGAGCGCAAGGCGGCGTAGACGGTGAAAGCGCGCCCGCGACGCGACGACTCGGGCGTCCAGTCGACGGCGTCACGGATCCACTTCCCCTGACCCTCGAAATACGAGGCCTTCATCGTCATCGACGCGTTGTGCGCGACCGGGTTCGTGCAGAACATCAGCCCGCAGTCGTACGGAACGTTCAGCCACTTGTGCCCGTCGGCCGCCCACGAGTCGGCGAGCGTCACGCCCTCGACGAGATGCCGCCGGGTCGGGCTTGCCGCCACCCAGAGCCCGAACGCACCGTCGACGTGGAGCCAGGCGTCGGTCGCGCGGACGATCTCGACGATCTCGGGGAAGGGGTCGTACGAGCCCGTGTTCACCTCTCCGGCCTGGGCGCAGACGATCGTCGGGCCGTCGATCTCGGCGAGCGCCGCTCGCAGTCCTGCGGGCTCCATCCGGCCCTGGGAGTCGGCCGGGACGACGACGAGCTGCGAGCTGCCGATCCCGAGCAGCCGCAACGCACGGTCGACGGTGACATGCCGCAGTGCGCCGACGACGACGGTGATCGGAAGGGAGCCTGCGAGCCCGCGCTCACGGACGTCCCAGCCGCGTTCGGACAGCACATGGTGTCGAGCAGCAGCGAGCGCGGTGACGTGCGCCATCTGGCAACCCGTCGTGATCGCGAACGACGCGTCGCCCGGCAGTCCGAAGATGTCCTTCAGCCAGTCGCCGACGATCTCCTCGACCACCATGGCCGACGGTCCGAGCGCTCCGAGCCCGGCGCACTGATCCCAGATCGTCGTGAGCCAGTCGGCGCCCATCGTCGCGGGAAGCGCGCTGCCCGTCACGTAGCCGAAGTAGCGTCCCCCCGCGGTCGCCACGACCCCACGCTCGATCTCGCGCGCCATGAGCTCGACGACCTCGAGCGGGTCCGAGGGCGACTCGGGAAGCGGCCCTCCGAGCGCCCGTGCGATGTCCTCGGTCGCGTCCTGCGGGAACACGGGCCGCCCGTCGAGCGAGTCGATGTAGTCCGCAGCGATCTCGGCGGTGCGCCGCAGGAGCTCCCGCTCGTCCGTCACGCGGCGAGGAGCTTCTCGAACCGGGCTGGATCGTCGAACGGCCCGACGAGCGCGAGGTAGAGGCGCTTGTTCTCGAGGAGGTCCTTCGCGACACGCTGGACGTCCTCGACCGTGACCTCGTCGAGCTGCTGCAGCAGCTCGTCCGGCTCCTCGATCTCGCCCTCGAGCACCTCACGCCGCAGGCCGTACTGGATCGTGCCCTGTGGGCTCTCGAGACGGAGCACGAAGCGGCCTTTCGCGTAGCCGCGCGCCTTCTCGAGCTCGTCCGCCGGGACCGGCTCGGCCGCGATCTTCCGCAGCTCGGCGAGGATCGTCGTGATCGCCTCGTCGACGCGGGACACGTCGACGCCTGCGCTGGCGTAAAAGGTCCCCGCGTCCGTGTACGCCGTGTTCCCCGCGTGGACGTAGTAGCCGAGGCCGCGCCTCTCGCGGACCTCGGTGAAGAGCCGCGACGACATGCCGCCGCCGAGCACGACGGCGAGCAGCTGGAGGGCGTAGCGGTTGGGATGTCCGATCGGGTATCCGCGAACGCCGAGGATGAGGTGGGCCTGCTCCGAGTCCTTCGTGTGCAGGAGGACGGGCGACGTGTCGGGTGGCAGCTCGACTTCGGCCGCCGTCCCGGTGGGCCGCGGCTCGATGCCGCCGAGCAGCTCTTCCAGCCGCTCCGTGAGGCCGTCGCCGATGCGACCGCCGATCCCGACCACCATGCGCTCGGGCCGGTACCACGTGTCGAGGTACGAGAGGAAGGTCTCGCGGGTCGTGCCTTCGATCGTCTCGCGCGTGCCGAGGATGTCCCAGCCGAGCGGCTGGTCGGCGTACAGCAGGCGGTCGTAGACATTCCCGACGTACCGCTGCGGCGTGTCGAGGTAGACGTTCATCTCCTCGAGGATGACGCCCTTCTCCTTCTCGATCTCGGTCTCATCGAACCGTGAGTTGAGGAGCATGTCCGCCAGGACGTCGAGCGCGACGTCGCGCGTCTCTGAGCCGCAGCGCACGTAGTAGCCGGTCAACTCCTTGCCGGTGAACGCGTTGAACTCGCCGCCGATCGCGTCGATCTCGGTCGAGATGGTGCGCGCGGTCGGGCGGCGCTCGGTGCCCTTGAAGAACATGTGCTCGGCGAAGTGCGCAATGCCCTGCGACTCGGGCGTCTCGTAGCGAGATCCCGCGGACAGCATGACGAAGCAGGACACGGATCCGACCTGCGGGAAGGGTGCGGTCACGACACGCACGCCGTTCCGGAGCGCCGTCTTCTCGAAGATCGCCACTCCGCGCGATGGTATAGACCGCATCCATGCCCGGACAGCTCACCCGCCAGGCCATCGCGCTCCAGCCCGCATGGCTCGCTCAGGTGCCCGAGCGGGTCGGCGATCGGCGGTGTCCGGAGGGCGCTCGCGTCCTCTTCACGGGCTGCGGCACGTCTTTCCATGCGGCGCTGGCATGCGGGAACGCAGCTCAGGCGCTCGAGCTCGTCCTTGGCAACGCGGCAGACGCGGACGTGCTCGTCGCGATCTCACACGAGGGCGGAACTCGCCTCACGCACGAGGCGATCCGGGGGTTCGCGGGCGAGACGTGGTTGATCACCGGCGCCGCCGACAGCGCGATCGCAAAGGACGTCGACCACGTCGTCGTCGCCACGCCGGCGATCGAGGAGAGCTACTGCCACACGGTGAGCTACACGTGCGCGGTCGCGGCCGGACGGGCGCTATTGGGCGAGGACGTGTCGGGGCTCGCGGCAGACGTCTTCCGCGAGCTCGACCGCGAGCCGCTCCCCGTCTCCGAGCACGATCGCTTCGTGATCGCGGGCGCGGGGCGGGACACGGCCACCGTGCTCGAGGCAGTGCTCAAGCTGCGCGAGGGCGCGCGCGTCGCCGCGGAGGCGCACCAGACGGAGCAGCTCCTGCACGGACATCTCGCGGCTGTCGACACGGGCGTGCGCTGCTTCGTCCTCGAGGGCGTAGGGCGCGCGGCCGAGCGGGCGGTCGACGCGATGCGGGCGCTCGGTGAGCTCGGTTGCGAGGCCCTCCTCGTCCCCACGACGCATCCGGTCGTCGACATCGTCCGCTTCCAGCGCCTGACCTGCGATCTCGCGGAAGCGCGGCGGATCGACCCGGACATGATCCGCTGGGACGAGGATCCATGGAACCGCGCCCGACAGGCCCAGGACTGGACGGCGGAGGAGTAGCGACGCCTACCGATCCGTGAGTCGATAGACGAAGCGCAGCGCCTGCCAGCTTGTGTCGATCGAGCAGCTCTTGTTGTCGACTAGGCCATGTGCGAGGCCGATCTCCTGGACAGCCTCGAACGTCAGGTCGCCGTCGATCTTCGCCGCCTTCTTCGGCCACGCGATCCAGAGCCCGTCCGCGGGATCGAGCGTGGCCTTCAGCGCCTCGAAGCGCCGCTCGAGCTCCTCTCGGGTGGTCGTGAAGTAGACGACGACGCCGACACCCGGCTTCGCGCCGAGCTTTTGCGAGAGCGGCGTGGCCGAGTAGTCCTTACCCGCGGCCATGCCACGCCTCCAGCAGCTCGCTCTCGCGCTCGGGCGTCAGACCCGCCGCAGCGGTCGTCCGGGCGTCGGCGAGCGTCGCCCGGACGGTCTCGGCGAGCGGCCGGAACACGAGACCGGCGGCGAGCGCTCGAGTCACGTCGACGCGATCGAAGTACGTGGCCTCGGGGTCGTGAATCCAGAGCGGGAGCTCCATCCACTGGCCTACCTCCAGCTCGGCCAGGAAGTCCCGATCGATCCACGAGATCGTCGCGTCCGAGCCGGTGACGAAGACGCACGTGTCGAGGAGCTCGCCCCACGACACGCCCGGGTGCGTCGCATTGAACGTACCGCCGCTACGCTTTTCGCACAGCGATACGATCCAGTCGCCGAGATCTCGGACGTCGATGAATTGCGTCGGTTCGTCGGGAGGCGCCGGTGCGAGGACTTCGCCTCCGCGGGCGACGCGATGCGGCCAGTAGGTGAAGCGGCCGGTCGGGTCGTGCGGGCCGACGATGAGGCCGGGACGGACGACGAGCGCCCGCTCGGCGAGAACGTCGCGGACGGCGTCCTCACAGAGCGCCTTGAGCGGCCCGTAGCTCTCGTCGGTCACGTCGTCCTCGGCGAGCTCGCCCAGGGATTCGACCGGGCTCGTCTCGTCGATCGGGCGCGAGGAGTCGGCGTACACCGAGACGCTGGAGACGAAGCAGTAGACCTTCGAACGCGCGAGCGCCTCCGCCGACGCGCGGACGTCTCTCGGCAGGTATCCACATGTGTCGACCACGGCGTCCCATTCTCGTCCCGTGATCGCGGAGAGGTCGGACGCGCGGTCGCCGACGAGCCGCTCGACGTCCGGGTACAGGTCGGGGTTCGTGCGGCCGCGGTTGAAGAACGTGACGGCGTGTCCGCGCTCGAGCGCTGCGTCGACGATCGCGCGGCCGAGGAACCTCGGACCGCCGAGGAGGAGCAGCCTCACGCCAGCGCGGCGAGTCCCTCGAGCAGGCGGTCGACCTCGTCCTCGGTGTTGTAGTGAACGATGCCTGCGCGGACGGCGCCGTCCTCGAGCCCGAGGTACTTCATCGTCTCGACGGCGTAGTAGTCGCCATGCCACACGGCGACGTCCCGCTCGGCGAGGGATCTCGCGACCGACTCGGGGGAGTGCCCCGCGACGTTGAAGCAGAACGTGGGGACACGTCCGTCCATCGTGCGGAGACCGTAGAGGTCGACGTGGTCCGGGAGCGCGGCGAGGAAGCGGTCGCCGAGCGCACGCTCGTGGGCGAGCATCGCGTCCCAGCCGAGGGACTCCATGTAGCCGACGGCAGCGACGAAGCCGGCGAGGAGCTCGTGCTGGCTCGTCCCGAGCTCGAAGCGATGGCCGACGGGCTCGTTCGCGGCCGGGCGCACCTTGTACGCGCGCCACGACTCGAGCAGCTCCTGCTTCCCGAACGCGAGGCCCATGTGCGGGCCGAAGTACTTGTACGGGGAGCACACGAGGACGTCCACGTCCCAGGCGGTCACGTCGATCGGCCCGTGTGGTGCGTAGTGGACGGCGTCGGCCCACGCGAGTGCGCCCACCGAGTGGGCGAGGCCGACGATGCGACGCACATCTGGCGCCGTCCCCACGGAGTTGGCCGCCGCCGGGAACGCGACGATGCGCGTGCGACCGGACAGCTGGCGCTCCAGGTCCTCGTAGTCGAGCTCGAGATCCTCGGTCAGACCTGCGCTGCGAACGGTGACGTCCAAGTCGTGCGCGATCTCGAGCCACGGTGAGACGTTGGCGTCGTGGTCGAGGGCCGTGTGAACGATCTCGTCGCCTGGGCGCAGGGTTCTCGCGAATGCGCGGCTGAGCAGGAAGTTGAGTGAGGTCATGCTCTGGCCGAACGCCGTTTCGCCTGCGGTGCAGCCGAGGAATTGCGCAGCGGTCTCGTGTGCGAGGTCGACCAGCTCGACGGTCCGGACGCTCGTCTCGTACGGAGCTCCGACGTTCGCGTTGTCCTCGCGCAGGTAGCTCGAGATCGCGTCGATGACCTCGTCCGGACACTGCGTTCCGCCCGGCCCGTCGAAGAACGCAAGACGGCGGTCGAGGGCGGAAAAGCGCGCGCGGACTGCTGCGATGTCGAGGACAGTGGTGCTCACGAGGTGGCGTGCAGCCTACCCCGCGTCGTCCGGACCGTGACCTAGCCTGCGGGTGCATGGAGCGGCTTCGGACGCTCAGCGAGGCAGAGTGCTACGAGCGCTGCTACGGCTGGCGCTACACCGAGGACTCCGTCAAGGTCCTCCCGCGAGGCGGCCCGCCGCCCGTGGAGTCGGGCGACGTCGGAGAGAAGCTGCGCACGCTCCTCGAACTCCGACTCGACGCTCGCGAGCCGGAAGCCGCCTGACCCGAGCCAGGCAGGATTGGCACGTGACTCGTGCCGTCGTCTTCGACCTCTGGCACACGCTCGCAATGTGGCCCGAGGACGAATCTCGTCGCTTCCGACTTCGGTGGTCCTCCTGGCTCGATGTCGAGCCTGAACGACTCGACGAGGTCTGGTACGCGGATGGGGCGTTCGAGCGCCGCGAGACGGGTCCGATCCTCGACGCAGTCGCGGCCGTGCACGAGGCGTTCGAGAGCGCCGCCGACGTCGACGAGGTCGT
>DASTYQ010000082.1:0-13862 GCA_035764775.1 Gaiellaceae bacterium | reverse complement strand
CGACCACCGTCGCGACGGCGGCGCCGAGCAGCACCCCGCGACTCTCACCCGAGAGATCGAGGAAGGCGAGTGCCGGCACGAGGATGCCCAGGAAGATCGCGAGCCCGCCGAGGCGCGGGATCGGGCGGCGGTTGATCCGGCGCGCGTCCGGGCGGTCGACCGCCCCGAGCATCCGCGCCATCCCCCCGACGGCCGGCGTTAGGAGCACGACGATGACGAACGCGACGATCGCCCCGGAGAGGACCTCCGGCGTCGCCCGCAGCTCGTCGAACACAGCAGCGCTCTACTTCGTGCCGTACAGACGGTCGCCTGCGTCCCCGAGGCCCGGCAGGATGTAGCCCTTCTCGTTCAGCCCGCGGTCGACCGACGCGACGACGATGCGGACATCGGGATGGTCGCGGTGCACGCGCGCGATGCCCTCGGGCGCGGCGATGAGCGCGATGAGTCGAATCGAGGTCGCCCCTCCTCGCTTCACCGTCTCGACCGCGGCGGCTGTGGAGTTGCCGGTCGCGAGCATCGGGTCGAGGAGGATGACGTCGCGCTCGGCAAGATCGTCGGGCAGCTTCACGTAGTACTCGACCGGCTCGAGCGTCTCCTCGTCGCGGAAGAGGCCGATGAAGCCGACCCGCGCGCCCGGGACGAGGGAGAGGACCGCGTCGAGCATCCCCATCCCCGCGCGGAGGATCGGGCACACGGCGACCTTCTTCCCGGAGATGCGCCGAGCGGTCGTGTGCTCGAGGGGCGTCTCGATCTCGACCTCCTCGTCGGCGAGCTCCTTCGTCGCCTCGTAGGTCAGGAGGAGGGTGAGCTCGTTGACCAGCTGGCGGAACATCTGCGTCGTCGTGGTGACGTCGCGCAGCAGGCCGAGCTTGTGCTGGACGAGCGGATGCATGACCTGGGTGACGAGGCCGGTGGCCGGCGCGTCCGTCGCAGCGGTCGTGTCCACGAGCTCCTCCTAGTCGGCGAAGGACGGGAAGGCCGGCAGGCCGGGGTAGAGCGGCCGGCGCTCGAGCAGCTCGGCGCTCCGGGCGGCCAGGGCGCCGAGGTCGGCGTCGTCGGCGAGTGCGCCGCAGATGATCGCGGCAACCTCGCGGAAGTCCTCTTCGTCGAGCCCACGCATCGTCATCGCGGGCGTCCCCAGGCGGAAGCCGGACGCGACGGTCGGCGGTCGCTCGTCGAACGGAACGGTGTTGCGGTTCACCGTGATCGCGACCTCGGCGAGCCGCTCTTCGGCCTCCTTCCCGCTCCACTCCGTCCGCCTCAGATCGACGAGCAGGAGGTGCGTGTCGGTGCCTCCGGTGAGCACGTCGACGCCACGTTCCCGCAGCGCCTCGGCGAGCGCATCCGCGTTGGCGCGCACCTGGCGCTGGTAGTCGCGGAACGGCTCCGAGGCGGCGATCTTGAAGCACGCGGCCTTCGCGGCGATGACGTGGTTGAGCGGCCCGCCCTGCATCCCGGGGAACACCGCGCGGTCGACCGCCTGCGCGTGCTCCTCTCGGCAGAGGACGAATCCCGAGCGCGGCCCCGCCAGGGTCTTGTGTGTGGTCGAGGTGACGAAGTCGCAGTGCTCGACAGGATTCGGGTGGAGACCGGCAGCGACGAGCCCGGCGAAGTGGGCCATGTCGCAGAGCAGGAGCGCACCGACCTCGTCGGCGATCTCGCGGAACCTCCAGGTCTCGACCGTCCGCGGATAGGCCGAGCCGCCGCACACGATGAGCTTCGGCCGATGGTCCTTCGCGAGCGCGAGGACCTCGTCGTAGTCGACGACGTTCGTCGCCCGCGAGACGCCGTAGTGGACGATCGTGTACAGCCGCCCGGAGAAATTGACCTTGAGCCCGTGTGTCAGGTGGCCGCCGTGCGAGAGCTCGAGCGAGAGGATGGTGTCGCCGGGTTGGAGCGCGGCGAAGTAGACCGCCATGTTCGTCTGCGCGCCGGCGTGCGGCTGGACGTTCGCGTGCTCGGCGCCGAACAGCGCCTTCGCGCGGTCGATCGCGAGCTGCTCGATCTCGTCGACGACCTCGCAACCGCCGTAGTAGCGGCGGCCCGGATACCCCTCCGAGTACTTGTTCGTCGGGACGCTTCCGACCGCCTCGAGCATCGCCGGCCAGGTGAAGTTCTCGGATGCGATCAGCTCGATCTCGTCGCGCTGACGCTCGAGCTCGCGCTCGAGGAGGGCGGCCACCTCGGGATCGACGTCGGCGAGCCCGGCGGTCCGAAGCCGATCGAGCGTCAGCGGGGTGGTTGCCATCGCGCGGATGCTACTCCGCGACTCGTGCGAGAGCCTCGGCGGCGGGGACGGCTCCTTCTCGTAGGACGCGCGGCTGCGGTCCCGTCAAGTCCACGACCGTCGAAGGCGTGCCGGGGAGGTCGCCACCGTCGAGGACAGCGGCGACCGCATCGAGGATCTCTCGGGGCACGTCCGCGAGCCGCCTGGGATCCAAGCCGCCGTGCAGGTTCGCGCTCGTGGCTGCAAGGGCACCGATCCGGCCGAGGAGGTCGGCCGCATCCCCGGCGACGTCCGGGATGCGGACGCCGATCGTTTCGGGATTCGCCCCCGCGAGCCAGGGGAGCCGCCCTGCAGGGTTCGGGAGCACCACCGTGAACGGCCCGCGGGGCACGCGCCGGCCGTCCAGCTCCGGAACGATCGCGACGAGCGCTTCGACATCGGCGCCGACGAGGGCTATCGGCTGCTCGGCCGCCCGGCCCTTGAGCCTCGAGAGCTCCCTGACGGCCTTCTCGAGGTCCGCGCGGCAGGCGAGCCCGTACACGGTGTCCGTCGGGATCACGGCCAGCCCGCCGACCTCGAGGGCGGCGACGACATCGTCGACGGCGCTCACTCGCGTGTTCCCTCGACGACGCGGTCGCGACCCGCGAGATCCAGCGTCGTCCGCACGTCGACGTAGCCGAGCTCGTCGAGCATCGTCTCGACCCGCTGCGAGTCTCCGGCTGCCACCTCGAGCACGAGCGCGCCGCCGGGCACGAGCGCGTCTCGCGCTCCTCGCGCGACGGCCTCGGTCTCCCCCACGCCCGCCAGCGCCTGCCGCGGCTCCCATTGTCGTACCTCGGGCTCGAGCGACTCGAGCTCCTCGGGGAGGACGTACGGCGGATTCGAGACGACGAGATCCCAGGGTCCGTCGGGAAGCCCCGTGAAGAGATCCCACTCGCGCAGCGCGACGGCGATGCCGGTTCGCACGACGTTCGCGCCGGCGACCTCGAGCGCGCCCGAGGACGCGTCTGCGCCGGTGACACGCGCACCCGGATGCTCGTCCGCGATCGCGAGCGCGATTGCGCCGCTACCCGTGCCCACGTCGAGCACGCGCGGCTCGTCGAGCCCGGCGATCCGGTCGAGGCAGCGCTCGACCACGACCTCGGTCTCCGGCCGCGGCACGAGCACGCGCCGATCGACGTTGAGGGTGAGCCGCCGGAAGGACCACTCGCCGAGCACGTATGCGAGCGGCTCACGTGTCTCGCGCCGCTCGACGAGGCGTTCGAGCGCCCTCGCTTCCGTCTTGGTCAGCTTCCGCGACGTGTCGAGTAGGAGCTCGGAGCGCCCGACGCCGAGGACGTGGGCGACGAGAATCTCGGCGTCGACGCGCGGTGACTCGCAGCCGGCTGCGCCGAGACGCTCTGTCGTTCCCGTCAGCGCGCGACCGACTTTCACGCCGACGCGGCGGCGAGCGCCTGGCGCTGCTCCTCGGCGCGCAGTGCCTCGGTCACCTCGGCGAGATCCCCGTCCAGCACCTGATCGAGGCGGTGCAACGTGAGCTTGATGCGATGGTCCGTGACGCGATTCTCGGGGAAGTTGTAGGTCCTGATCTTCTCCGCACGCTCGCCGGTCCCGATCTGAGACCGGCGAGACGCCGCCAGCTCCGCTTGCTGCCTCTCACGCTCGAGCTCGTACAGCCGCGCGCGGAGAACGCGCATGGCCTTGACCCGGTTCTGGAGCTGCGACTTCTCGTCCTGCATCGCTACGACGAGCCCGGTCGGAAGGTGCGTGATGCGAACGGCCGAGTCGGTCGTGTTGACGCTCTGCCCACCCGGGCCGGTCGAGCGCATCACGTCCACGCGGAGGTCGTTCTCGTGGATCTCGATCTCGACCTCCTCGGCCTCCGGCATGACGGCGACGGTCGCAGTCGACGTGTGGATCCGCCCCTGCGACTCCGTCTCGGGCACGCGCTGGACGCGATGGGTCCCGCCCTCGAACTTGAAGATCGAGAATGCGCCCTGTCCCTTCACCGCGAACACGGTCTCCTTGATGCCGCCACCCTCGCTCTCGCTGGTCGAGAGCGTCTCGGTCTTCAAGCCGAGCCGCTCCGCGTAGCGCGTGAGCATGCGGCGCAGGTCGCCGGCCCACAGCCCGGCCTCGTCACCGCCGACGCCCTGGCGGATCTCGACGATCACGTCCTTCTCGTCCGCGGGGTCACGCTCGACGAGCGCCAGCGACAGCTCCTCCTCGAGCCGGCGCACCGCCTCTTCGTACTCCGGCGCCATCTCCGCGAGCTCCGGATCGGCCCGGGCTGCGTCGAGATCCTCGCGCGCCTGCCGCCACTCATCGGCGAGCTTCTTCGGCGTCTCGAGCTCCTTCAGCCGCCGCCCCGCTTCCGCCGCCTGGCGGTGGTCGTTGTAGACAGCAGGGTCGGACATCCGCTCCTGCGCCTCCGCGTAGGAGCGGTCGAGCTCGTCGACGAGGCGGTCGATCGCCATCGCCGGAGCGTAGCGGCGCTCTATGCCAAGGCTGCGTCGAGCGTAATCTCGGGAACCGCGGCGAGCGCCTTCGAGACCGGACACCCCACCCGCGCAGCTTCGGCCGCCTCGAGGAACGCGGCCTCGTCGATCCCGGGCACCGATGCGCGAACGGTGAGCGCGATCTTCGTGATGCCCGTGCCGGGGACGAACGTGACGGTCGCCGAGGCCTCGAGGCTCTCCGGCGGCGTCCCGGCCCCGGCGAGTCCGTGCGAGAGCGCCATCGAGAAGCAGGAAGCATGGGCCGCGGCGATGAGCTCCTCGGGCGTCGTCTTACCCTCCTCCTCACCGGTCCTCGCCTGCCAGGTGATGGGAAGCGACGAGAAGACGCCGCTGCCGACGCTCTCGATCGTCCCGGCGCCTTCGAGGAGCGATCCGTGCCAGGTGACGTGAGCGGTGCTCTCGGCCATCAGCTGCCCCCTTCCAGAGTGGCTTCGTAGGTGACGGTCGCCGTTCCGCGGATCAACGCCGAGAACGGGCATCCTGCATCGGCGGCCGCGGCGGCCTCCGCGAGGGTCGCCTTGTCGGCTTCGTGCACGACCGCGCGCGCGGCGATGTGCGAGGCGACGATCCGATGCCCCTGGCCCTCGACTTCGTCCATCGTGATCGTGCACTTCAGGTGCATGCGCTCGGGGGGAGTACCCAGTCGGGCGAGCTCGCTACCCAGCGAGGTGACCCAGCAGATCGCGTGGGCCGCGGCGAGCAGCTCCTCGGGGCTCGTCTTCCCCTCGTGGATCTCGACCCGCGACGCGATCGTCGACGGCAGCTCGAACGTGCCGGAGCTCGTCGCGCGAACCACGCCCGAGCCACGCGCGGTCGTGCCCTCCCACTCGATGTCCGCCTCGCGGACGATTCGCGGCATCGGCTAGGCCATCACTTCCACACGAGACTCGAGCTGGTGCTGCGCCTCGGTCTCCGAGGCTTCCTTCTCCAGCACCCGCTGCAACGCCTGGATGGACACCTCGACCTGGTCGTCCGTCGGCTGGCGCGTGGTCAGCCGCTGCAGCCAGAGCCCCGGCGCGAGCAGCGTCATGAGGACGCGGTTGTCCTGATGCTTGCCGGCGTAGCGGATGAGCTCGTACGCGAGGCCGGCGATCACGGGCAGGAGGAGGATTCGGCTCGCGATGAGCCACGGCCAGTCGGGGCGTCCGACGAGCGCGAACACGAAGATCGCGATCACCATCACCCAGAGCAAAAAGGCTGTTCCGCAACGCGGGTGAATCAAACTGAACTTCTGCACGTTCGACGGCGTGAGCTCTGCGCCCGCCTCGAGCGCATTGATCGCCTTGTGCTCCGCCCCGTGGTACTGGAACACGCGGCGCAGGTCCGGCAGCAGCGAGATCAGGAGGATGTACGCGATGAACACGCCGACGCGGATCAGCCCCTCGACGATGACGAACAGCTCCGTCGACTCCACCGGAAGCCAGCTCGTGAGCAGCGCGGGGCCGATCTTGAAGAGCATGAGCGCGAACCCGATGGCGATCGCGAACGAGAAGATGATCTGCCCGCGGCCGATCTGCGTCTGGATCTCGCCGTTCTCGTCGCGCTCCTGTGACGCCACGTTCGCGGAGATCGCGAGCGCACGGAACCCGATCGCGAGCGACTCGCCGAGCGCGACGACGCCCCGGATGACGGGGAGCCGCCAGATCTTGCGGCGCTGCATCGGCGACGTGATGTCGCGAACGACCTCCGTGATCTCGCCCTCGGGGGTGCGGATCGCGACCGCCCACGACGACGGGCTGCGCATCATCACGCCTTCGAGAACGGCCTGGCCGCCGTAGCTGACCCCTGCCATTAGAGGCTCAGGCTACTCGTCGCCGCGGCGAGCGCCAGCCTTCTCGAGGCGGCGCTGGAAGCGCTCCACCCGACCGCCGGTGTCGACCAGCTTCTGCTTGCCCGTGTAGAACGGATGGCATTCGGCGCAGATCTCCACGTGGAGCTCGTCCTTCGTCGAGCGCGTCCAGAACTCGTTGCCGCACGAGCACGTGACATGGGAGAGGACGTAGTCGGGATGGATGTCGGCTTTCATCGGCCGGCCAGGATAGCAGCGGCCGTTTGCGGAGCCACGTTCCCGCCGGAGACGATGCAGACCGTGCGCGCCGGTGCGACCTTCCCGGCGAGCACCGCCGCCACCGCCGCAGCGCCGGCGGGCTCGCACGCGAGCTTGGCCCGCTCGTAGACGAACCGGAAGCCCTCCTCGATCTCGGCCTCCGAGACGAGCACGACATGGTCGACATGCGCCTTCGCGATCTCGATCCCGAGCCGTCCCGCGTGGGGTGCGTTCAGTCCGTCGGCGATCGACACGGGGGTCACCTCGACCCGTTCGCCGGCAGCCAGCGCAGCGTGCATCGCATCGGAGCCCTCGGGCTCGACGCCGACCACGCGCGCGCGGCCCGCGGCGGCCAGCGCCACGCCCGAGATGAGACCGCCTCCGCCGATGGGAACGACGATCGTCTCCGCATCGGGGAGGTCCTCGATGATCTCGAGGCCCACGGTGCCCTGACCCGCGATCGTGAAGGGGTCGTCGAAGGGATGGACGAGCGTCCGGCCGGTTTGCTCGAGCAGGACGTCGAGCCTCGCGAACGCCTCGCGCGGATCGGCTGCCTCGAGATCGACAGCGGCGCCGTACCCGCGCGTCGCCGCGATCTTCGCCTCGCTCGCCCCGCGCCACATCACGAGGAGAGCGTCGAGGCCTTCCTCCGCGGCGCCCCACGCGACGGCCTGCGCGTGGTTCCCGGCCGAGATCGCGATGACGCCGCGGGCCTTCTCCTCCGCGCTCAGCGAGTCGAGCTTCGTGAGCACGCCGCGAGGCTTGAACGACCCGGTGCGCTGGAGGAGCTCGGCCTTCAGGAACTTCTCGGGCCCGAGCGTCCGGCACGAGAGAAGCGGCGTGCGGAGGAGCCGTCCACGAATGACCTCGGCTGCCCGCACGACGTCGCCGCGCTCGACCATCGCGCGATCGTACGGGGATCGGCGCGCAGCGGAGGACTCAGGCGGCAAGAATGGGCGCATGGAGGACGTCGCGCAGCGGCCGATCCGGCTCGTCGTTCGCGACCACGACCTCGGGCGCAGCCGCCTCACGGTCTTCTTCCGGCTCTTCCTCGCGATTCCGCTCTTCATCTGGGTGACGCTCCGCGGCATCGCGGCCTTCGTCGTCGCGATCGTGAACTGGCTCGCCGTCCTCGTCCAGAGGGAGGTGCCGCAGAGCACGCACGACTTCGTGGCGAGCTACGTTCGCTACGCGACGCAGGTGAACGCCTACGTCTTCCTCGCGGCGAATCCCTACCCGTGGTTCCGCTGCCAGTCCGACTACCCGGTTGACGTCGAGGTCGACCCGCCTGCGCAACAGGGCCGTTGGGCCGGCTTCTTCCGGCTCGTGCTCGCGCTGCCTGCGCTCCTGCTCGCGACAGCACTCGGCAGCGGATTCGTGACCGGCGCGCCGGGGCAGGGCTCCTGGTCGGCGTCGGAAGGGAACGAGGAGACCGTCTGGTGGAGCGCGTCCTCCTTCGGTGGGGTCGCGACGGCGGGCGCCTTCCTCGCGTGGTTCTTCATCGTCGCGCTCGGGCGCGCGCCGCGAGGCCTGCGCGACCTCGTTACGTTCGCACTGGGCTACGGCGCGCAGGCGGCCGGCTATCTCTTCCTGCTGACGCCGCGGTACCCGACGTCGGACCCGGCGATGGCCGAGCCGTACGCTCAGCTCCCGCGCCATCCGGTGCGCGCCGTCGTCACCGACGACCTCGCGCGGCCGCGCCTCACGATCCTGTTCCGGCTCTTCCTCACGATTCCCCATCTCGTCTGGATCCTCCTCTGGTCGCTCGTGATCTTCGTCATCGCGCCGTTCGTGTGGATCCTCGCGGTCGTCCTCGGCCGGCTCCCGCGCCCGCTGCACCGGTTCTTCGCGGCGTACGTCCGCTATGCGACCCACCTGGTGGCGTTCGTCTACGTGATCGGCCGCCGCTTTCCGGGCTTCACGGGACGCGAGGGTTCGTACGGCATCGACGTCGAGATCGATCCGCCCGAACGCCAACACCGGCTCACGATTCTGTTCCGGTGGTTTCTGGCGATTCCGGCCGTCATCGTCGCGAGCGCGCTCGGCGGGGTCGCGTTCGTCATCGCCTTCCTCGGCTGGTGGTACGCACTCGTGACCGCGCGGATGCCCGGGGGGATGCGCAACCTCGGCGTCGCGTGCCTGCGGTACTCGGCGCAGGCGTACGCCTACGCGCTGCTCGTCACGGGTCGCTATCCATATGCAGCGCCGGTGCTGCGGGAGAGGGAGCCCGAGCCCGAGCCGATGGCCGTCGTCGACCCGACCGCGGCTGTCCCCGGAGACACGTTCTGAGGAGCGCCGGGCTCGTCTTCGGCATCGCGGCGCTCACGCTCTGCGCGTTCCTCCTCTATCCCACCGCTGTCCCCGACGACCTCGCGCTCCCGGACGTCGACGTCGACGCAGTCTTCGGCGGCGACTTCGTCGACCGGGCCAAACGGTACGAGCGCTTCTTCTACGTCGACTGGGTGCTCGCGCAGATCGCGCTCTTCGTCACGCTCTGGTTCTACGCGAAGCGCGGCGCCGCCTTCGCACGCGAGTCGTCGGCGGGGCCGATCGGCACCGGGATGCTGCTCGGAATGCTGGGCCTCGCGATCGTCTGGCTCGTGCACGTCCCCTTCGCGCTGGCAGCGCACTACTGGCAGCGGCGGTGGGATCAGAGCGACCTCAGCTACCTCGAATGGCTGTTCGAGGACTGGGCCGTGCTCGCCGCGCAGTTCCTGTCGGTGTGCATCGCGCTCCTCATCGTCATGGGCCTCGCGCGCCGGCTCGGCGACCGCTGGTGGCTCCCGGGCGCCGCCGTCTTCGTCGGGATCGCAGCTCTCTTCTCGTTCGTGTCGCCGTACCTCTACTACACGACGACACCCCTGAAGAAGGAATCGCTGCTCGAGGCGGCGAGCACGTACGAGCAGGAGCTCGGCGTCGGTCACATCCCGCTCCGCGTCGAGGAGGTGAGCGCGGACACGGACCAGGCGAACGCGTTCGCCTTCGGCCTCGGACCCTCGCGCCAGGTCGTCTTCTGGGACACGATCCTGCAGGAGCCGTTCACGGAGGGCGAGCAGAAGGTCGTCCTCGCGCACGAGCTCGCCCACCACTCGCAGGAGCATCTGCCGAAGGGACTCGGCTGGTTCGCGCTGTTCGCGATTCCCGGTGCCTGGATCCTCATGCTGACCACCCGCCGACGCGGTGGCATGGGCAACCCGGCGGCCGTGCCTCTCGCGCTGCTCGTCGTCGCCGTCTTCCAGCTCGCGACGGCGCCGCTCTCGAGCGCGATCTCCCGGCGGATGGAGGCCGAGGCTGACTGGGAGGCGCTCGGCGTCACGCAGGATCCGGCGGCGCTGGAGAGGCTGATGGTCGAGTTCTCGAAGACCGGCCTCGGCGATCCCGATCCTCCGTTCCTCTCGCAGCTCGTGTTCGGGACGCATCCGGCGCTCGCCGACCGCGTCGCGATGGCGCGCGCGTACGCCGGCGGCGCGCGGTAGGCGCACAGCGGGGTCAGAGCCCGGGACGCGCCCCGGAAGGACATGACCGAAGTCGGAAGGTCTGGCGTCAGAGCGGCGTACGGCGTGCCAGGTGGCTGGAACGGTCACGTCCCGGGGTCTGACCCCGGTCGATCGGCTCAGGTGAGCGTGTACTCCGGGCCGGAGCCGCCCTCGGGCGGCGTCAGCCGGCCGCCCTTCGCCGTGATCGCGCCGCACTGGACGCAGTTCGACGGCGTGATCTCGACGGTCACCATCCCGTCGCCGACGTCGCGGCCGACCTCGTACACGTGCGCCGGGCACATCCACTGCCACGCCTCGGCGACCGGGCGCCTGACCGTCCTCCGCACCTTCAGGTGATTGGGCTGGTCGTCACGCGTGCGATTGCCCGACGCGAAGACCGACGACAGCTTGTCGAAGATGTACGTGCCGTCCGGAGTCGGATACCGAGCTGCCCGGCCCGTCTTCTTGAGCGGAGCGGCTGCGTTCGGATGCGTCGGGAGACGGCCGTTGGGAGCTCGTCCCTTCGTCACCGTCATCGCGCTCGCGAGCGCCCCGCCCACGAAGAAGCCCTTGTCGAACGCCTGGCGCATGTTCCGCACCTCGTACAGCTCCTTCCAGTACCGGCTCGTGCGCAGCGACTCGTCGTAGGACTCGAGCGCTCCGATCCGGGAGACGACTTCGCCGCGCTGAAGCGCGCGGAAGGCGGCCTCCGCCGCGAGGCGACCCGACTCGATCGCGTAGTGCACGCCCTTCAGCCGTGGCACGTTGACGAGCCCCGCGCCCTCCCCGACGAGCAGCAACCCGGGCGCGTTGAACTTCCGCGGGAAGGAGTAGTAGCCGCCTTCCGTGATCGTCTTCGCCCCCCACGCGACGCGCTCGCCGCCGCCGAGGATCTTCCACACGAGTCGGTGCGTCTTGAACTCCTGCAGGACGTCGTGCACCGAGAACTCGACGTCGGAGGACTCGAGCCCTGCGACGAACCCGACCGTCACGAGCTCGTCGCCCATCGGGTAGATGAACGACCCGCCGAACTCGCCGAAGCTCGCCGACGTACGCAGCGGCCAGCCCATCGTGTGGACGATCTTCCGCAGCGGCTTGCGCACGCGCCAGACCTCCTTCACGCCGAGCGCCCAGATCTGCGGGTTCTCGCCGTGGAGCCCGAACTGGTCGACAGCCGCGGCCGTCAGGTAGCCCTGCGTCCCTTCCGCGAGAACGGTGAGGCCCGCGACGACGTCGTTGCCGGCCTCGAACGTGGGAAGCGCGTCCCCCTCGCGGCCGCGGCCCCGGTCGGCGGTGCGCACGCCCAGAACCCGCCCGTGCTGGACGAGGAGCTTCGTCGCCGCGGTCTCCGGCAGCACGACTGCGCCGACGGCCTCGGCCTGCTCGGCCAGGAAGCGGCCGAGCTCGGACACGGAGAGGATCAGGTTGCCGTGATTCCGCATCGTCGGCGGCGGCGGGATCCGCAGCGCAGAGCGGCGAGTCAAGACGTAGACGGCCTCGCCCGGAACCTCGCCGTACGTCGGGAAGTCGGCCGTCTTCAAGCGCCCGCGGAAGAGCTCGCGCAGCGGCGACGGATTGACCACGGCACCAGACAGAAGGTGCGACCCTGCCTGCTTTCCCTTCTCGAGCACGGCGATCGGCACGTCGCCGAGCCGCTCGCGCACGTCCGGATGCTCCTCGAGGAGCTGACCGAGACGAATGGCGCACGCCAGCCCGCCAGGCCCCGCGCCGACGATGAGCACTCCGACCTCGATCCGCTCGTCCGGCCCGTCCGTGGGTGTACCGACGGCGTCGATCGCCCCGAAGGGCGGAGTGAAGTCGATCGGCCTGGCCACGAGCCCTTCGCCTCAGCCGCGCGAGCGCACGAGCTCCGTGAGCTTCGGGACGATCTGGTGCAGATCCCCGACGACGCCGATGTCGCAGAAGTCGAATATCGGTGCGTTCGGGTCCTTGTTGATCGCGACGATCGTCCCCGAGCCCTGCATCCCGACCTTGTGCTGGATCGCGCCGGAGATGCCGCACGCGATGTACAGCCTCGGCGACACCGTCTTCCCGGTCTGGCCTACCTGGGTCGAGTAGGGATACCAGCCGGCGTCGACGACGGCGCGCGTCGCGCCGACCGCCCCGCCGAGTGCGGCAGCGAGCTCCTCGAGCATGGTGAAGCCCTCGGGCGAGCCGAGACCCCGGCCGCCCGCGACGATGATGTCGGCGTCCTCGATCGACGGGCCGCTCGACTCCTCCTGGGTCTGCTCGACGACCGTCGCGAGTGTCGAAAAGTCCGAGAACGCCGTGTCGAAGGTCTCGACGTCGGCGCTGCCTCCGGACTCCACCGCGTCGAGCGCACCCGAGCGGATCATCCCGAGCTTCGGGCTGCCCATCCAGCCGACCTCGGCGACCACGGTGTCGCCGAGCGCCGGGCGCGTCCCGACGAGCTCGCCGTCTTTCACAGCCAGGTCCGTGAGGTCCCAGTTGAGCCCGGCGTCGAGTCGGGCCGCGAGGCCGGATGCCACGTCGGCCGAGAGCACCGAAGCGCCGAAGAGCACTGCGTCCGGGCTCGTCTGCTCCACGAGAGTCGCCAGCGCGTCGACGCGCGGCTGCGGGAGCGGCGAGCTCAACTCCGGCGCGTCACAGGCGTAGACCTTCGACGCACCGAACGCGCCCGCGCCGGCCGCGACCTCCGCCGCGCCCTCGCCGAGCACGACACCGACCGCCTCGCCGAGCGACGCCGCCTTGCCGAGCACCCCGAGGCCGCCCTTCTCGAGGGCGCCGTGATAGTGCTCGAGAAAGACGAGGCTCTTCACAGGAGCTTCCTCTCGACGACGAGGTCGAGCACCTTCTGGGCAGCCGAGCCGTCGTCTTCGATCTTCACCTGGTCGCCACGCGACGGCGGCGGGCCGAGCCCGAGCACGACCGTCTTGGCGCCCGCCTCACCGGCGACACTCGCCTCCACGCCGACGTCGCCGAGCGACACCGTTTCCTGCGGCTTCGACTTCGCGCCCATGATCCCCTTGAGGGACGGGTAGCGCGGCTCGTTGATCGCGTCCGACACGGCGACGACCGCGGGCAGCGGAGCGCTGATGACGTCGTAGCCGTGCTCCGTCTGGCGCTTTCCCGTCACCGAGCCGCCCTCGACGGTCAGCGAGGCCGCCTGCGACATCACCGGGCGGCGCAGCCTCTCAGCCACGGCTGCCCAGAGCACGGCGCCGTCGCCGTCGCCCGAGGCCTGTCCGAAGAGCACGAGGTCAGCGCCCTCCTTCTCGAGCGCCCCTGCGAGCGCGCGAGCGGTCCCGAGGAGGTCGGAGCCGGCGGCCGCCTCGTCGGACACGAGTACCGCCCGGTCCGCCCCCATGGCGAGCGCCTTGCGGAGCGAGTCCATCGCCTTGTCGGGCCCGAGCGACACGAGAACGACCTCGCCACTCTGCGCCTCCTTGATCCGCAAAGCCTCCTCGACCGCGTTCAGGTCGGTCGGGTTGAGCGCCGCCTCGCCGGAGCGGTCGAGCCGCTTCGTCGCCGGGTCGATCCGCTTGTGCACGGTCGCGTCCGGCACCTGCTTGACGCAGACGGCGATCTTCATCGGCGCGGACTCTATCGGC
>DASTYQ010000081.1:0-3886 GCA_035764775.1 Gaiellaceae bacterium | reverse complement strand
ACGAGGGCGGCGCCTCGCTCGACGAAGTCGCGGACTTCGAGGAATACACCTACCTCTACCGCGAGTCGTGGTCGAACCCCGAGATTCGCTGGCTGCTCTCGACCGTGCCCTCGGTGATGATCTTCGACGACCACGAAGTCCACGACGACTGGAACATCTCCGAGTCCTGGATCGAGGAAATGCGCGGGAAGTCCTGGTGGCGCGAGCGGGTGACGGGCGCGTTCATGGCCTACTTCCTGTACCAGCATCTCGGGAACCTCTCGCCGCCCGAGCTCGCCAAGGAGTCGCTCGTCCACGAGCTCCAGCTCGACGAGGATGGGGGTCCTCGTCTGCGAGAGCGCGCCCGGCGCTGGGACGAGGATCGCACCTCGAGTCGCTGGACGTTCCACCGCGACTTCGGTCGTTCACGACTCCTCGTCCTCGACTCGCGCGCCGCCCGGACGGTGGTGGAAGGCCGGCGGCAGATGATGGCCCAGGAGGAGTGGGACTGGATCGTGGAACATGCGCACGGATCGTTCGACCACGTCGTCGTCGCGACGAGCGTCCCCGTCTTCCTCCCGTCCGGGATCCACTACCTCGAGGCGTGGAACGAGGCGATCTGCGACGGCGCGTGGGGCTCGCTCGCCAAACGAGCGGGCGAGTGGCTGCGACGAGCCGTGGACCTCGAGCACTGGGCGGCGTACCAGCTCTCGTTTCGCCGTCTGGTCGACCTCCTCTGCTCCATCAGCCTCGGTAGCAACCCGCCGGCCTCGATAACGATCCTCAGCGGCGATGTTCACACGACCTACATCGCGGACGTCGACCTGGGAGGCTCGTGCGGGCCGAGCCGCGTGCGCCAGGTCGTGTGCTCGCCGTTTCGCAACCCGCTGCCGTCGCGCGAGCGGCGCGTCGTCAAGACGACCGGCTCGAAGCTGGCGGCGAGATTCTTTCGCCGCCTGGCTCGTCTCGCCGGGGTCGAGCCGATCGAGGTCTCCTGGGAGCTCTCGAGGCCACGAACCTTCGAGAACTCCATCGGGCAACTGGAGCTCGACGTTCGACGCGCTTCCGTGACGCTCTTTCGGACGGGATCGCATCCCGACCTCGACTTGCGCGTCGCCTATTCGGAGGACGAGTAGGTCGGAGTCAGCTGGTCGACGCCAGCTCCGCAAACGACTCGTTGCTGATCCGCGTCGCGATCTTCTCGACCTCGCGCAGTGTCTCCTTCTCCTCGGCCAGGTTCTCGTCCAGGAGTGCGACCGCGTCTTCTTCGCCAAGTGCCTTGGCCATGCGCCGCAGGCCTTCATAGGCGGCGATTTCGTAGTTCTCGGTGCGAGCGGCTGCGCCGAGGTCGACGAGGTCGATGAGTGACGAAGCCGACTCCTTGGTCATCTCCTCGTGCTCCTTCTTGAGGCCCTCGAAGGCGATGCACTCCGCCTCATGCGGTGTCTCGCCGAGGATCTCGAACACCTTCTCGACGTTGACGACGTGGCGTCGCGTCTGCTCGAGGTGCTTCTCGAGGCCGGACCTGAACTCGGCGTCCTGTACCTCGTCGATGAGCTTCGGAAGCGCCTCCTCGGCCAGGGAACGCTCGACGTAGAGGATGTCTCCCAGCTCGTGCAGGAACAGGTCACGGGGGTTCTGGATCTCACTCATTCTCCACTCCCTTGCTCGTTGGTCGCGAGGAGATACCCGCTGTCGACCGCGGTAAACCCCCTGATCCGGATCGTGTCGTCGAGCTCCACACCGACGACGTCGACGAGGTAGCGAAGCGCCGTTTCCTCCTTCCGCGGGTCGGTCGTCGCGCACGCACTCGCTGCGACCGAGACCTTCAGGCCATGCTCTCGAGCCGCGATCGCGGTCTGGGCCACGCAGCCCTCTGTGGTCATCCCGGCGAGGAGAAGGCGCTCGCAGTCGAGCTCCCCGAGAATCAGCTCGAGAGGCGTGTGGTCGAACGCCGAATAGCGCGGCTTGATGACGAAGCGCTCGCCCGTTCGTGGCAACACGCGGCTCACGATCGTCCCGCCCGGCCCGTTCACCGCCGTTCTGATAATGCGGTCTGCGTCGGCATCCCAGGTGCCCCTGTTGTCGTTGGCATAGACGACCGGGGTCTGCTCTTCTCGGACGGCAGAGAGCAGGGCCACGAGCTGCGTGTGCCGCCTCGCGAAGGAGGACAGAAGCTCCTGTCCATGCTCATGTGCGAAGTCGTCGAGGACATCGACGACCAGGAGAACGTCGTTCATGGCTCCTCGGCACCTCGGCGAGTCCAACGCCGAGCCGCACGGGCACCGACGGCTTTCCTCTCTCGTGTCTCGCCGACCACTTCGACCTCGTCTCGATGTGGCCGTTCTGTACCCAGCCGGGAAGAACCGTCAAACGCACGCGCTCGGCCGCCCGACGAGCTCCTCGGCCTCCTGCATCAGCCGTGGTGCACGAGCCGAGTAGCAGCTGGAATCGTTCACCCGGGAGTTCGCACGCACCGCTGGGCGTTCTCACACCTGTGCCCGCCTCCGCGTTCTCCTCACCGTGACCGCACCCGCCAGGCACGTCTGGATCGCCCTGCTCGTCGTCTACGTCGTGTGGGGGTCGACGTACTTCGGGATCAAGGTCGCGGTCGACACGATCCCGCCGCTCCTCGCAGCGGGGTCGCGCTTCTTCGTCGCCGCGCTCCTTCTCGGCTCGATCCTGGCCTGGCGCGGCACGTCGCTGCGCATCACTCGCCGTGAGCTCGGAGCGAGCGCCGTCGCCGGCGGGCTCCTGCTCGGGCTCGGCGTCGGGCTCGTGCACGTCGCCGAGACGCGGATCGACTCGAGCGTCGCGGCCATGATCGCCGGCACGGTTCCGCTGCAGATCATCGTGCTGCGCCTCATCGCGGGCGAGAACCCTGCGCGCGCAACGCGTCTGAGCACGCTCACGGGTCTCATCGGCCTCGGTCTCGTCGTCGCGCCGGGCCTCGGTGCCGGGTCGACGGCACTCGGGCTCGCCGTGATGATCAGCGCGTCGATGTCCTGGACACTCGGCTCGTTCCTCTCGAAGCGGCTGTCGCTCCCGGGCGACCCGTTCGTCGCCTCCGTGTACGAGATGGCGTTCGGCGGAGGGCTCCTCCTGCTCGGCGCGGCGGCGTTCGGCGAATACGGCGACCTCGGCTCCGGGACGTTCGCGCTCGCCTCGGTGCTCGCGTGGGCGTACCTCGTCGTCATGGGCTCGCTCGTCGGCTTCAGCGCCTATGCGTGGCTCCTGCGTGCCGCGCCGATCTCGCTCGTCGTCACGCACCAGTACGTGAACCCGCTCGTCGCGATCGCGCTCGGCATGGCGTTCCTCGGGGAGCGGCCGAGCCCGTGGACGCTCGCGGGCGCCGGACTCGTGATCGGAGCGGTCTACGTCGCGATTCGCGCGGAGTTCCCGCGGAACGCTACGAGCGCTCGACCTGGGAGCGCCGCGACGCGAGGAACTCCAGCAGATCAGACCGCGTGAGGATGCCGGCTGGCTTGCCGGCGCTCACGACGACGACTGCACCACTTCCGCCCGACAGCCCCTCGTAGACCTGGTCGACCGACGCGTCGGCGTCGACCGCCGGCAGCGGTGGCTGCATCGCGACGGCGACGTCCTCGCTCAGCGCGTCCGCATTCTTGAAGACGCGCTCGAGGAGCTCGCGCTCCTGCAACGAGCCCACCACGTCCGCGAGCGAGTCGACCGGATCCTCACGAACGACGGGCAGCTGCGAGATGCCGTAGCGCTGCATCGCGTCGATGGCCGCCCCGACCTTCTCGTGCGAGCCGATCGTGACGAGGTCCGGCACCTCGTGACCCACGGCGCGGCGGAACCGCAGCACCTCCTCGATCGCGGGCGGCGGCGTCTTCCGCTCGAGGAAGCCGTACTGGATCATCCAGTTGTCGTCGTAGAACTTGGA
>DASTYQ010000080.1:0-10379 GCA_035764775.1 Gaiellaceae bacterium | reverse complement strand
ATCACAGTGAGCTCCGGCGACGCCGTCGAACTCGAGAGACGTGCGCACGTCGATGAGCACGAGCGCCTCCTCGCCGAGCCGGTCGCGAAGCTCTCCGAGCGTTATGTCTTCCACTGGCCCAGGAAGTCGAGGAGGACCTCGTTGAACCGGTCCGGCTGATCGGCCGCGACGAAGTGACCCGCGTCCGGGAAGACCTCGAGACGTCCGTCGAGCGCCGACGCGGCGAGCTGCTCCGACTCGGCGACCGAAACGAGCTCGTCGCCCTCCCCGACGCACACGAGGAGCGGGCCTCCGAACGACGCGACGACGCCCGAGAGGTCGAGGCGGTCGCGCATCGCTTCCTGTGCCACGGCGAGATACTCGAGGATCGCGTCCTCGTCGGCGCGGTCGGGCGACCAGCCCGAGCGGAGATCGATGATCAGCCGCTCCCGGTACCGGCGACGCTCGAACGTGTCGGCATCGGCGCGAGAACCCACGAGCACCATCCCCAGGATCCGCTCGGGCGCCCGCCGGGCGAGCGCGAGCGCGCAGTACCCGCCCATCGACGCGCCGACCGCCACGAGCGGGCCGTCGAAGTCGCGGAGGAGCTGCGCTGCCCAGTCGTCGATCGACGGCCCGCGCCCGTACAGGTGGGGAACTTCGGTGTCGAAGCCGGCGTCGCGGAGCGCAGAGACCTGCGGCACCCAGACCCGCTCCGAGACCGGCCAGCCATGGAGCAGCAGCACCTTCACGAGCGCTCGATCCTCACGGCGCCCTCGACGTCGGGCGCATCGCCCCATCCCGTCTCGGCGCCTTCGACGCCCATGACGGCCGCGAGCTCGGCGAGAACCTCGCGCGCCGGCGGCAGATCGGCCGGAGAGGCGGCGGTCCGCGCGACACGCCGAACGGCGTCGGGATCAGCCCCGGTCAGACGCGAGACCACGGTCGGATTCGCAGCGAGCCCGACGACGTCGCCCGGCGGCAGCGGGCCGTAGAACTCGGGCACGGACAGGTACTCGTCCACGATCCGGCCTCGCTCGAAGACGATCATGCGCACGAGCTCCTCGCGCTCGACGCCGAGCAGCAACGTCACGGCGCCCATCCTGTCGGAAAGTTCCCGCGCGAGTCGTCGGAGCATCTCCGGATTGCGGTCGCAGACGTCGTCGTAGACCGCGATCCAGCCGCCGCGCGGCGGCGAGACGAGCGAGCCCCGCGAGCTGCCTGGCAGCCTGGGGACGAACCGCCGCACGGCTTCCTCGACCGCGCTCAGGTCGTCCGACTGGATGTGGATCGAGCCGAACGACGCGGCCTCCTGCGCTCCGAGGCGCTCCTCGAGTCCGGACACGGATCCGGTCATCACGACCACGACGTCCTTCAAGCCCCAGCGCGCATAGAGGGAGCGGGCGACTCGATTGGACGCCTGCACGTCGAGGTCGAAGTTCTCGATCCCCGCCTCCCTGAACGCGCCGAGCACCGCTCGCATGAGCTCGGTGCCGATCCCGCCGCGCCGCGCAGCGCCCGAGACGTACAGGTCGGTCAGCGTCCCGTAGCCGGAGGCACGCCGACGGGCAAGCGCGAACCCGAGCGGGGTTCCGTCGTCGTCCTCGGCCACGAACGCGATCTCGTCCGCGATGATCTCGCGAATCTCGGCGAGCTCCTTCTCCTCGTCTGCAGGGCCCGCATGCGTCGGAGGAGGAACCTCGTGGTCGAACTCCCGCCAGAGCGCCGCGATCGCGTCGGCGTCCTCGGCTGCTGCACGCCGGACGTTCACCCTCTCAGCCCGCCATCCGGGCGCCTGCAAGCAGGAACTGCGCGGACAGGTTCTCGAACGGCGCGAACCGCTGGCTCATGCGTCGGACCTCCTCGATCGAGAGCTGGGATCCGCCAGCGTAGAACGTCGAGAGAGCCTTTCGCACGCCGAGGTCACCCGCCGGCCACGCGTGCGGCCGCGCCAGGTGGCGCGCCAGGTACCAGTCGGCGGTCCAGCGGCCGAGGCCGCGAACGGCGGTGATCCGTGCGATGACCTCTTCGTCGTCGAGCGCGGCGAGCCCTTCCAGGTCGAGCGGCGAGTGGGCGAGCTCGAGGACGTACTCCGCCTTCGCCCGCGAGAAGCCGAGCGGCGTGAAGTGACGAGGTCGTAGCTCCTTGATCCGCTCGCGACTCGGGAACTCCCAGGCGACGTCGTGCCGCACGCCGTACGTCCGAACGAGATTCCCGCGGATGGCCGCCGCAGCTCGGAGTGAGATCTGCTGCGTCGTGATCGCGACGACGAGCGCCTCGAACGGATCCGGGTTGAGCGTCGGGCGGAACCCCGGAAGCGCATCCACGATCGGCCCGAGCACCGGGTCCTCCGCCGACCACTCCCGGAACGCGTCGAGATCGAAGCCGACCCCGAGCAGGCGTCCGATTCCGTCCGCGGCCTCGTCGCTCCAGGGCTCGACCGCGACGCCGCCGTCGGCTGCCGTTACGCGCACCTCGCGGCCGGCGACGACCCGGTGCAGGCCACCGTCGTGCAGGACGGTCGCGCCGTCCGTCCCGAAGTCCCGGAAGCGGATGGTCGAGAGGACGAAGTCGTAGGGAGCCGGTATCTCGAGCAGCAAGCAGACGGACGTTACGCGCCGTCGCGCACCAGCGACTCGCGAAGCCCGCCGGTGAACGCCCGACCGCGGTGATCTGCTCGAGCGACCTCATGGCAATCGGCGCGATGCAGGAACGGTCGAGCAGCCGATCGAGGAGGTCGCCCGCACCGCGGTCAAGGTCTGGAGCAGGTCGAGCGTCCGGACGAACGACAGCCCAGCCACGTGTTCCGGCCTCAGCTCCGGCTTGGAGGGACGACGGCACCTCCGTCGAGTGCGCGCGTGACGTCGTAGAAGTCGTCGAACGCCTCGAACGGAACGGCCTTCTGCGCCAGGTACGAGGCGAGACCGTCGCGTGCGAAAACGCGCGTCGCAACCTCCGCGACGCAGCGGTCCGAGTAGCCGTCCCCCACGTACGCGAAGTCGGAGATGCCGGCGACGTCCGAGCGCTTGCACCGCTCGCCGCAGACCTCGCACAACCTCTGCTCGCGAAAGAGGACACGCCATCCGTCCGGACGCGCGTCGAGCGTGTTCGCCCGTATCTCCAGCTCGAGCCCCTCGCGCTCCAGGACCGGCTCGATCAGCTCCTGAAAGCCGCTCGAGACGACAAGCGGCCGGTACTCGCGCGCGAAGTCCGTGAAGCCGGCCCGGACCCGTGCGTTCTCGCGCATCCAGCGCGCGACCTCGTCGAGAGGAGCCCGCACGGACCGGAACTCGCCGGCGATCACCTCGCGCAGCGTGAGGTCGCGGCCGAGTCGGGACTCGTGCTCCTCGTAGATGTCCCGGTCTCCGAACTCGAGCAGCACGAGGTGCAGGCCGTCGATCTCGGTGACCGTCCCGTCCCAGTCGACGACGAGGCGTTGCGCAGACATAGCCGTCTCATACCACCTCCCATCATCACCTCGCGCACGCAAGATGCGACCGTGAAAGGCGGAGGCTCCTGATCGGGCCGACGTGCCTGTGACGAAGGCAGCACACCGACGCCGACGCACCCTAGGCGAGGCGCTGCTCGAGCGCCCCGATCCCCTCGATCTCGACCGTGACGACGTCGCCGAGCTCGCCGTCGATCGGGGCTGCCGCCGGACCGGCGAGGATGTCGCCGGGATGGAGCGCCGTTCCCAGCCCGGCGAGCTGCACAGCAGCCGCCCAGTCGAATCCGTCGAAAGACGCCCTGCCTTCGTCCGGGGTTACGACGACGGGGCCGACGCCGATCGCGAAGTCCCGGTCCTTCGGGGGTGTGACGCCGCTCGCTCGCCATTCCGCGAGCACCGTGAAACCGCCGATCGCCCCGTTGGCTCCCATGACAGCCGCAACTCTGGGGAAGACGGTGAGACTGCGCGTGGGGCCGTGGACGACAGCGCTCGGCCCCTTCACCGCTGCGGGATTCGCGAACACGAAAGACGCCTGGTCGTCGAAGATCCTGATCGACGGCGGGTGGAGCACAGGCGCCAGGAGCAAGGTCTCCGCGAGCGGGTACTCGGCGTGCTCGCGCGCGGTCCCGCCCCCGGTGAAGAAGGACTGCAGCGTCTGCGCGGCGAGGTGGAGCACACGATCCCCGTCGATCCGGCCGACCCAGCCCCGCTCCATCGGGTGCCCGACCGGGTGGAACATGCAGAGCCTCATCAGGGTTCGGTGTGTACCACGACGTCGGCGATCGCCGGCACGGCACCGCGCACGCGCTCCTCGATCGCGCTCGCACGGCCGTGGGCGTCGGCGAGCGATCCGGCGCCGCCGAGCCCGAGCGTGAGGAAGACGACGATGCCGTCGTCCGTGCGCACGAACCGGAGCTCGCGTGGCGCTGCGCCCGTCTCCTCACGGACTGCGTCCTCGATCACGGCGGGGTCGATGTCGATCGCCGCAGCGGCCGCGGTCTCGCGAATCGGCTCGAGGTGCGTCTGCACCGAGTGCACTTCCGAAACCTGGGAGAGGATCGCCGACTCGACCTGTTCGGCGATCTCGTGCGCGCTACCGAGGGAGAGGTCGCCCGGGAGCTTGACGTGCAGCGAGACCTCGATCGTCCCGTCGACGTCGAGGACGGAGAGATTGTGGATCTCACGGACGTGCGAGACGGTGAGTGCGGCCGCGAGGACACGTTCGCGAATCGCGGCGTCTTCTCCCTGGGGCTCGACGTGGACGACGACGTCGATCCCGGGCAGCGCGTCGAGGAGCGCCTGCTCGACGCGATCGGCCGCCGCGTGGCCCTGGCCGATCGCCGCGCCCGGAGCGACGCCGATGACGACGTCTGCAAAGCGCTCGGCACCGGCTCGCCGCAGGCGGAGCCTCCTCAGCTCCACCGCCGGCTCGAGCCGGCCTATGGCCCGGCGCGCGATGCGTTCGTCGTCCTCCGGCGAGCGGTCCATGAGCACGTCGACATTCCGGCTCGCGAGGCGGAACGCGGCCACGACGACGAGCCCCGACACGAAGAGCGCCGCGATCGAGTCGCCCGCCGGAAATCCGAGCGCCGCCGCCACGAGTCCCGCGAGCACTGCCAGCGTGCCCACGAAGTCGCTCCCGAAGTGGAGCGCGTTCGCGAGCAGCGCATCGCTGCGGTAGAGCCGGGCGCCGCGGAGCGAGACGAGCGTGCGCGACCCGTCGATCGCGAGGACGAGCGCGATCGCGGCGAAGGTCCAGAACGTGGGATCGACGTCGAAATCGACCACGCCTGCGAGACGGAGGATCGCGAGGACGGCGATCAGCACGCTGACCGCGGCGAGGAAGGCGGACTCGGCAAGCGCGGCGAGGTTCTGGGCCTTCGCATGGCCGTACGGGTGACCGCGATCGGCCGGCCGCACCGCGACGGACACGGCGAAGAAGGTCAGCAAGGCGGCCGCGAGATCCGTTCCCGAGTGCGCCGCCTCCGCGAGCAGGCCGAGGCTCGAGCTCGCGAGACCGGCGACGAGCTTGATCGCGACGAGAAGACAGGCGGCCCCGACCGAGACGAGCGCGGTGCGCCGCTGCGGGCTCATGCGGAAAGGCTAAACGGCCGCATAGAGCGCCCACGTGTGCGGAACGCCCTTGAGCTGGTGCTCGCCCCGCTCCTCGAAGGTGAGGCCCGACCCGACGACGAGGTCGCGCACCGTCTGCGTGACGAGCACTGCACCGGGTTCCGCGAGCGCCGACACGCGTGCGCCGATGTGCACGGCGAGACCCGAGACGCCGTCGGCACGCCGCGCGATCTCCCCCGCGTGGACGCCACAGCGAACGTCGAGACTGCTGTTGAGGGCCTCGTCGCGGATCCGCCGGGCGCAGCCGATCGCCCGGGTGGGACTGTCGAAGGTCGCCAGGATCCCGTCGCCCGCCGTACTTTCGAGAGTCCCCTCGAACGCGGCGAGCGCGGTGCCCACGAGCTGCTCGAAACGCTCGAGGGCGACTCTCCAGGTCCGGTCCCCGACCTCGGCGGCGAACTCCGTCGACCCGACGACGTCGACGAACAGCACAGCGGCGAGGGTGCGATCGGCATGGGCGAGCCCCGAGCGCGACCCGGTGATGAACTCTTCGATCGCGCCGATGAGATCCGCCTCCGGCACGGGCCAGTGGTCCGCGCCGTCGCGCTCGACGTACTGCGCGCCGGAGATGTGCTCGGCGAGATAGCGGCCGTGACCGACGCGCGCGAAGACGTTGTCGCGGTTGTGGATCACGAGCGTCGGGACGTCGAGGAGCGGAAGCACGCCACGCACGTCGAGTCCGAGGATGACCTCGAGCTGCGCTCGCGCGACGCGCGGCGTCGCGCCGAAACGCTCCACGCGCCCCCACCATTCGACGACCCCGGGCCGGTGCACCACCGAGGGGCCGAGACCGAGCGCATGAACCCCCGTGCCCCACTGCCGTTCGAGCGCATCGAGGTACGGCTCGTACATGTGCTCGGGGAGTCCCGCCGGGTAGTCGTCGTCCCGTGCGAACCGGGCGTAGCCGTTGACCACGACGATCGACTCGAAGCGCTCGGGATGCGACGACGCTGCGATTGCCACCATCTGGAGCCCGAGACCGTGCGCGACCACGGAGGCGCGCTCGAACCCGGCGGCGTCCATCACGGCGAAGAGGTCGTGCATCCAGGTCTCGAGGGGGCTCTCGCTCAAGGGGCCCGACATGCCGACTCCCGGCGTCCCGAGCCAGAGGACGCGTGCGAACCGTGCGAGCGACGTGAACCAGTCGGCGATGAAGGGCTGCTCGACCATGACCTCGAGATGGCTCGCCCAGTCGAGCACGACGACGATGTCGTGTGGCCCCTCCCCGATGACCTGGTAGGCGATGTCGACGTCGCCCGAGCGGACGTACTGCGTCGGTGCGAGAGCCACTGTGCGCTAGAGATTGCCGCGGAGGGCCTGTTCGCGCTCGATCGCCTCGAAGAGCGACTTGAAGTTGCCGATCCCGAAGCCGCGCGACCCGTGACGCTCGATCACCTCGAAGAAGAGGGTCGGGCGGTCCTGGACGATCTTCGTGAAGAGCTGCAGGAGGTAGCCCTCTTCGTCACGGTCGACGAGGATGCCCATCGAGCGCAGGTCGTCCCAGTTCTCGTCGATCTCGCCGACGCGCTCTCGGACGATGTCGTAGTACGAGTCCGGCGTCGCGATGAAGAGGACGCCGTGCTCGCGGAGCGCAGCGACCGTCCGCACGATGTCCTCCGACTGCATGGCGATGTGCTGCACGCCGGGGCCGCCGTGGAACTCGAGGTACTCCTCGATCTGGCTCGTCCGCTTTCCCTCGGCGGGCTCGTTGATCGGGAACTTGATCTTCCCCTCGCCGTCCGTCATCACCTTGGACATGAGCGCCGAGTACTCGGTCGAGATGTCCTCGTCCGAGAAGTGGGTGAGCTGCGTGAAGCCGAGGACGCGGGCGTAGAAGTCGACCCACTCGTCCATGCGGCCGAGCTCGACGTTGCCGACGACGTGGTCGATCGCGATCAGGCCGACGCCCCGTCCGGGTCCGCCGTTCGGCGAGACCGACCGGAACCCGGGGAGGTAGGGGCCGGAGTATTCGGAGCGGTTGACGAACGTGTGGATGTTGTCGCCGTAGGTCGCGATCGCGGAGAGCTCGACGCGACCGTGCTCGTCCTCGACCCAGTGTGGCTCGAAGACCCCGCGCGCGCCGCGTTGCACGGCCTGCCGGTAGGCATTCGAGGCATCGGGGACGGCGAGCGCGACGTCGCGGACGCTGTCGCCCTTCGTCGCCGCCCACTTGCAGATTTCGCTATCCGCGCGCAGGCCGCTCGTGACGACGAAGCGGATCTCACCCTGCTCGAGCACGTACGACGCGCGATCGCGGACGCCGGTCTCCGGCCCCGCGTACGCCGTGCGCGCGAAGCCGTAGGCGTTCTCGTAGAAGTACGCGGCCTGCTTCGCGTTCCCGACCCAGATCTCGATGTGGTCCCACCCGTCGAGCGGCATGAAGTCGTGGTCGCTCACGTGTCCGATTCTAGGCTGCCTGCCCGCGTAGGGGCCGACGTCGCGCGAGCACGATCCCGCCGGCGATCGCAACTCCGCCGAGCACCTGCAGGAGGCCGAGTGGCTCGGAGAGCAGGATCACGGCGAGAACCGCGGCCACGAACGGCTCGAGATTCGCGACGAGCGTCGCGCGGTTCGCCCCGATGCGCCGGATCGAGCGGAACCAGAGGACATTCGTGAGGACGAGCGGCCCGATGGTCGCGAAGACGAGCAGCGCCCAGATCTCCCATCCGAGCGACCAGTCCTGGTCTCGGGTCTGCGGGATGCCGACGATCGCGATCAGCACCCATGTGCACGGAAGCACGACGGCACTGAGGCGCGTCACCGAGTACGACTTCATGAGCGGCGCGAAGACCACCGAGTACGCGGCCCACGTCGCGGCCGTGGCGATCCCGAGGACGATCCCCGTCAGTGAGCCGGATACCTCGCCTGCAGCACCCACGGCCACGAGCGTGACGCCCGCGAACGAGACTGCGGCCGCGATCCAGAACCGGCCGGACGCGCGCTCGGTGCCGAGAGCGAGGCCGAACAGACCGGTGAACACGGGGATCGCGCCCAGGAGGATCCCGACGGTGGAGGCCGCGGTCAGATCCAGCGCGAAGACGAAGCACAGCTGGTTCACCCACAACGTGACCGCAGCGAGCGCGACGAGCGGAAGATCGCCCCGCGCGATGCGCAGTGTGCCCTCGACAGCGAGCGCCAGCGCGACGAAGATCGCCGAGGCGAGGCCGTAGCGAACGGTGGCGTACGCGAGCGGCGCGACTCCCTCGTCGAGGATGAACTTGGTGACGCTGAGATTGAGCGCCCACAGCAGGACCGTCGCGAGGAGCATGAGCTCGACGGTCGCCGGTCGCCGCATCGGCCGACCGTACCGGCGCTAGGCTTGCCGCGATGGCCGAGCCGACGCGCGACGACATCGACGCCCTCGTCGGGCCCGCCACACCCCATTTTGCGTACCAGCTCCGCGCCCGCGTCCGCGAGCTCGTGCAAGACCTGCCGGACGATCATCCGGTGCGGAGGTACGGCGAGGAGAAGATGGAGCTCCTCGATCGCCTCGGTCACGCGTCCTCGCTCGCCGAGGGCGGGCCGCGCGAACCGCTCTCGCGCATCGGGTGGGAGACGATCCCGTCGTCGGCGCCCGCGTACGACCCGCTTCCCAAAGCCGGAGAATGAGTTTCGAGGGCGCGTCCGTCCTCGTCACGGGCGGGTCGAGAGGGATCGGCAAGGCGACCGCGCTGCGGTTCGCTTCGCTCGGCGCGGCCCGCGTGGCCATCGGCTACATGCGGGGGGACACCCCGGCCGAAGAGACGGCCGAGGAGCTGCGCACGCTCGGCGCGGAGCCGATCCTCGTGCGCGGGAACGTCGCCTCGAAGCGGATCGCCGAGGAGGTCGCGGAGCTCGGCCCGCTCGACGTCCTCGTCCATGCTGCCGCGACCGGAGTGATCCGCCCGGCCCTCGAGACCGAGGACAAGCACTGGGACTGGACGCTCTCGGCGAACGCGCGTGCTCTGCTCTCGCTCACGCGGGCGGCAGCACCGTCGATGCCGGCCGGATCGTCGATCGTCGGGATCTCGAGCCTCGGCTCGGAGCGCGTCCTCGAGAACTACACGCTCGTCGGGGCGTCGAAGGCGGCGCTCGAAGCGCTCGTCCGCTACCTCGCGGTCGAGCTCGCGCCGCGCGGGATCCGCGTCAATGCCGTGTCGGCGGGCGTCGTCGAGACCGGAGCGCTCGAGCACTTCCCGAACAAGGATGCGATGCTCGACATGGGCGTACGCAATCCCGTGGGCCGGCTCGTGTCCGCGGACGACGTGGCGAAGCTCGTCACGTTCCTCTGCTCGCCGGACGCCGAGATGATCCGCGGCCAGACGGTCGTCGTCGACGGCGGCTGGAGCTTGCTGACGAATATCAGGGAGTCGGGCGGGACAGGTCCCGCCGCTACGAGCGCATGAAGCCCTGACGGGCGGCCGAGACGAGCGCGACCGCCTCGGGGAAGAGCACGCGCATGGCGTCTCGAAGCGCGAGGGCCTGCGCGTCCGGCGGCCCCTCGACCTGCATCTGGCCGAGCGCGGCGGCGGTCAGCTCGACAGCGGTGCTCAGCGTCAGCGTCGCGAACTGCTCGCGCTGGGTCTCCTGCACGGTCTCGGCCTGACGCTCGGCGAACTCGCGCAACGCACCGAGGAGATCCTCGGGATCGCCGCCCCCGAAGGGGAAGAAGCCGCCGCTGCCTTCCATCCCGGACAGGGTAGATGACCACCGGGGCGCCGCGGTCGCGGAGCGGCCGCCTTCAGTGCCCGAGCTCCACCAGGTAGCCGGCCTCGACCTCGCGCTGGAGCTCCGACACTGCGCCCTGCGCCGCCTTCAGCGCCGCTGCGAAGGGCGAGCC
>DASTYQ010000079.1:0-4684 GCA_035764775.1 Gaiellaceae bacterium | reverse complement strand
TGGAGCGCGTAGTTGATGGACGCGTTGTGCCAGTCCGCGTTCATCGTCGAGCAGCCGTCCTCGGGCACGACCATGAAATAGCCCTTGTCCGCGCCCGTGCGCGACGTGTGCTCGACGGACATGTTCGTCCAGGCCCCGGTGACGATGATCGTGTCGCGGCCGAGCCCTGCGAGCAGGATCTCGAACCTTGTGCCCTGCCAGGCACTCATGCGCATCTTCTCGACGACGAGGTCGCCATCCTGCGGCTCGAGCCCCTCGGCGGGAGCGGCGCCCCAGGTGCCGCGCACGAGCGCGCCCGTGTCCTTCACGCCCTGGAAGAGCCCCGCGTTCATCTTCGAGCCGGTCCCGCCCTCCTCCACGATGTTCCAGACGTGGATCACGGGGACGCCCTTGCTCCGGCACGTCGCCGCGAGGGCCTTGACGTTCTCGACCACGTTCTGCTCCTTCGCGTGCTGGGCCGAGCCGGTATCCGCAAACGCGCCGCCGTCGATGATCACGTCGTTCTGCAGATCCATGATGATCAGCACGCAACGATCGGGATCCAAGGTCAGGCTTTCGTCGTTCATCTATCGCCTCCTTAGCGCATGTAGGGCTCGCGGCGCGGGCCAACGAGCGTCCGGATCGAGTACAGCGACGTGGAGCTCGGGATGAAGAGCGTGTGCCAGTCCTCTCCGCCCCACGAGAGGTTTCCAGTGTTCTCCGGCACGAGGATCGTCCCGAGGTGCTCGCCCTCGGCCGAGATCACCCAGATCCCGCCCGGCCCGGTCACCCAGATGTTCCCGCGCTCGTCGCACTTCATCCCGTCGGGGATGCCCTCCTCGATGACACCGGAGCCGACGCCCTCGAAGAACATCCGGCCGTTGGAGATGTTCCCCTCCGCATCCGCGTCCCAGACCTTGATGTGGGCGCGGGGCGTGTCGTTGATGTAGAGGAGCGACTCGTCGGGCGAGAAGCAGAGGCCGTTCGGCATGTCGAACTCGTCCTTCGCGACGATGAGCTCGAGGTCGCCTCCGCCTGCCGGGATGCGGTACACGCCCTGGAAGCCGAGCCGCCGCTGACGCGGGTGCCCGAAGCCGGGGAAGCGTCCGTACCAGGGGTCGGAGAAGTAGATCGCGCCGCTCGAGTGGACGAGGACGTCGTTCGGGCTGTTCAGCTCCTCGCCCTCGAACTCCTGCGCGATGATCTCGCGCGTCCCGTCGGTCGACTCGCGGATGAGTGAGCTCGTGACGTGCTCGCACACGAGCAGGTTGAGATCGGCGTCGTAGGTCATCCCGTTGCACTTGTTCGAGAAGTTCCTCACCTCGACGACCGTGCCGTCGGGCGTGTATTTGCGCCGCACGTCGCCCGGCATGTCGGAGAAGAGGAGATGGTGCTCCGTCGGATGCCAGATCGGCCCCTCCGTGAACGTGAAGCCGGTGGCGACCCGCTCGACCTTCGACCCCTCTTCGACGAGCTCGTAGATCGCGTCCGACTTCGCCTCGATGCCGAGGCCTGTCTCGGTGCTCGTCACCGTGCCCCCTTTCGTGGCGGAATGGTGGGAACGACTCTATTACGAGCGCGGCTCGGGCGATGCGTCGTCATCAGCCGGTTCTCGCTGGAAACCGAACGACGACGCGGCACGCCGGGTCGCCGCGATGCATGCACTCCGGCTCCTCGATCTCGACGTGCTCGTCGTAGACGCGCGCCGTTCCCTCGACCAGACCGCGCAGCATCGCGCACACGCGGCGGGGGGACGTATAAAGGATCTCGACGCCCGCCTCTCCGAGGTCTGCGACCTTCAGCTCGGGTGGCCGAGCGTCGGGCATCGTCACGCGGACGGTGTCGTGGATCGGCGTCTCGACCGTCAGCAGGAAGTCGCGTGCCGTCGGCGAGAGCCTGAAGAGCACGGAGTACAGGCGCGCGAAGGTCGTCGCCGCTGTGAAGACGCCGAATTCGAAGAGGAACGTCTCCAGGTCGAGACCCGTTTGCTCGCACGCGCGCTCGAGCAGCGCGAGGAACTGCTCGTCCGGGTAGGCCTCGCTCAGTGTGTACTGCGGCTCACCGGCCGTCACCGTGTGCGCAACGCTCGCGCCATGCTCGGTGTGGAGGTAGTCGCGGAGCGACGCGAAGATCAGGCCGTGCACGCCGGGTCATCTTAGGCCGCTCGGGCTACCGCATGAGCGCGCCGCCGTTGGCGTCGAGCGTCGCACCGGTGATGTATCCCGCCTCGTCGGACACGAGAAAGGACACGAGCCCCGCGACCTCCTCCGGACGGCCGAGCCGCCCGACCGGGATGTCGGCCAGCTTCTCGTCGAGCCGGTCGCGGAGCACTGAGCGTGCGAGCGGTCCGTCGATCGCTGCTGGAGCCACCGCGTTCACCGTGACGCCGTACGGCGCGAGCTCCGTCGCCGCCCGGCGCGTGAGCGCAACGACGCCCGCCTTGGACGCCGCGTAGTGCACGCCTGACCCGCCGCTCGCCGCGAACGCCGCGTCGCTCGCGAGGTTGACGATGCGTCCGGCGCCGCGCTCGCGGAGCGCTTCGCCGACGACGCGGCAGCCGAGGTAGGTGCCGCGCAGGTTCGTCGCGAGCACGTCGTCCCACTCGTCCACGTCGATCTCGAAGAAGGAGCGAAACTCGGTACGCGCAGCGTTGTTGACGAGCGCATGGACGTCGCCGTCGAGCGCGTCCAGGAGTTGGTGCCACGACGCGAGCTCTCGCACGTCGAGCTCGTGGGCGTGTGCTCCCTCGCCCAGCGCAGCGGCGACCGGACTCGCATCGGCGATGTCCGCGAGGACGACCTCGTACCCGTCCGCGTGCAGACGGCGCGCGATCGCCTCGCCGATGCCCCGCGCCGCCCCGGTGACGATCGCCCTCGCCACTACACGACGTCGACCGGATCGCCGAGGGCCACGCGGCCCGGCTCGACGACCTCGCACCAGATGCCGAACGGAAGCGGCTCTCGCGTGGGAACGTCGCTGCGATACGCGGCGATCGTCCCGAGCGTGTCGAGGTCGCGGATTCCGGTGTCCGGGTCGAGCGTGGTCACAGCGCAGCGGCCCACGTGCTCGCGCACGGCGACCGTGGCCTCGCCCACGCGCACCCGCTCGCCGATCCACGCGTCCTCGGCATGCGGCTCGACGCCGTCGATGCCGATCGTCATCCGGAATCGGCGTCCATCGACCGCTCGCGTCTCGCCGGCCGCGGCGCCCAGCGCCTCGAGCGATCCCGTGGAGACGAGCGTCGCACCCGCCATCCGACCGCGATCGACGCCGTCACCCTCGCGCTCGGTTCGTGCCAGCCGCAGCGGTCGTCCGGCGAACTCCGACAGCGCGTCGCTCCACGGGCCGTCCACGAGACGTCCCTCGACGGGCCTGCCGAAGAAGCTCGTCAGGATGCGCTGCCCGAGCTCGACGTCTCCGACGAGGTCGCTGCCGTCGGGGAGGTGCAGGGCGAGTCGACCATCCTCGACCTCGGCCAGGACCGCGATCAGCTGCGGCACGCGCTTGGCGTTGAGGAGCGCGCCCTCGTCGTCGACGAGGTAGAAGCGCCTGTCGCCGCGGACGCCGGTCAGGTCGAGCTCGATCGCCTCGACCGACGCGAGGCGCAACGACTTCACGGGCGCCACGGACAGCCAGGCGACGCGAGCGATGGTTACTCGACCTCGACGTGGATGCGCTTCTTCGCGTTCTTCAGGAAGCCGCCCTCCCGCCGCGCGCGCACGGCGAGGATCTCCGCCATGATCGAGAGCGCCGTCTCCTCCTGCGTGTCGGCGCCGATGTCGAGGCCGCACGGCCCCATGATCCGCTCGAACGCCTCCTCTGGCACACCCGCCTCGAGCAGCCGCTCGCGGCGGCGCTCCTGGTTGCGCCTCGAGCCGAGCGCGCCGATGTAGAACGCCTCGGTCTCGAGAGCGCCGATGAGCGCTGGCTCGTCGAACTTGTCGTCGTGCGTGAGCACGACCACGGCGGTCTGGTGGTCGGGCTGCACCTGCGCGAGCGCCTCCTGCGGCCACTCGACGATGAGCTCGTCCGCGGACGGGATCCGCTCGCGCGTCGCGAACTTCGCGCGCGCGTCGGCGACGATCGCGTGCCAGCCGAGGAGCTTCGCCGCACGGCACATCGCCTCGGCCGTGTCGACGGCGCCGTAGACGAAGAGGCGCGGCGGCGGGCCGTACCACTCCACGAAGACCTTGGAGCCGTCGTCGAGCTCGAGCAGCGTGTTGCGCCCGCGCCGGATGAGCTCGTCGAACTGCGTGACGGCATCGTCGAGGCCGTCCCCGACGCGCTCACCCGACTCGAGGACGAGGACCTTCGTCCCGGCCTCGTCCCCCTCGATCGCGGTGAAGAGGATCCCGCGCTCCTCGGACTCGCGGAGCTCCGCGAGTCGGTGGACGAGGCTCATCGCTATTCGACTCGCTCGACGAAGACGTCGATCTCGCCGCCACACGGCAGGCCGACACTCCAGGCGAGATCGTCGGTGATGCCGTACGAGAGGAGCTTGGGCTCGCCCGTCGCGAGGACTTCCTGCGCGTTCTCGAAGACGTCGCTCTCGACGCAGCCGCCGGAGACGGAGCCGCACATCTTCCCCGACTCCGAGATCGCGAGGCTCGCCCCGATCGGGCGGGGCGCCGAGCGGCGGGTCGCGACGACCGTGGCGACGACGACCTTCTCGCCGTCCTCCTTCCAGCGGTCGATCTCGGGAAGG
>DASTYQ010000078.1:0-7846 GCA_035764775.1 Gaiellaceae bacterium | reverse complement strand
GAGGCGCTGGCGCTGACCGCTTTGGGCGAAGCGTCGCTCAAGCGCGACGGCGACGCGGCATACGCGAGGACCCTCGTGGACGAGGCACTCGAGATCCTCTCCGGCGACTCGGACGCGGTAGCGCACTTCGACGCATTGACTGTCCGTGCCGTCGTCGGCGCGTGGCTCGGCTCCGGCGAGGACTACGTGCGGTACATGGAGCGGGCCTACGTCAAGGCGCTGGACGTGGGGAGGAAGGACCTACAGACGATCGCTGCGCAGGCGCTGGCGTCGGCACACATCATGCGTCTCGAGCTCGACGAGGCGGAGATTCTGCTCACCCGCGCGCTCGAGCTCGCGGGCGAGAGTGGCAGCGTCCGGGCACGAATCAGCGCCACGCTGGCGTACGCCGGTTTCCTGAGGGTGAAGGGGGAGCTCGACGCGGCCCAGACCATGATGGAAGAGGTTCGGGCTACCGCCGAGGAGGTCGGCATGGAGCCGGTGCTGGCCGCTGCGTTGCTCAAGCTCGGCTGGCTGGCACGAGCGAGAGACGACCTCAAGGCTTCGGAGAAGCTGTTCCGCGAGGCTCTCCGCATCATCGTGACGCGCGGGGATCGCGGCCTCGTTCCGGATTACCAGGCAGCGCTCGCGACCACCCTGGCCGAGCTCGGCAAGATCGACGAGGGCGAGCGCCTCGCCCTCGAGGCCCGGGCCGATGCGGTACCCGAGGACACGAGTTGCCAGATCTTCGCGATGACCGCGCTTGCGATCATCAGAGCGGCTCAGGAGCGCGACCCGGAGGCCGAGGAGCTGTTCACGTCGGCCACCGCCCTCGCGGAGGAGTCCGACCTGGCGCTCATCGAGCTCCACCCTCTCGAGCACCTGACCAAGTTCCTGCGCGCTCGCGGACGCGACGACGATGCAGCGAGCTACGAAGTGCGGATAGACGAGCTGCTCCCGGCGGAGCTTTCGAGAACCGAGCGGATCGCCTGACTCGACGCCTCGTCCGGTGACTCCGAGATCACGGTTGCCGGGCGCTCGAACTCCGCGAGCGCGTCGCGGAGCGGTTCGGCGCGGAGCGTGCCCTCGCCGTACGGAAGGTGCTTCGTCTCGTTGCGGTTGGCGAAGGCGATATCGGAGAAATGGATGTGGAACGGTGCGCCGGGATCGATGACTTCGTCGGCGAGCTCGAGCGCCTCGCGGAACGGTTCCGGCTCGAGGAACGCGCCGTCGCTCGTCGCGTGCATGTGTGCGAAGTCGAGCACCGGCCGCACCCACTCGACTCGCCGTGAGATCTCGACCACGTCCTCGACTGACCCGAGGTCGCGAACGCGCCCCATCACCTCGATCCCGAACGGGACCGCACGTCCTTTGCCTTCGAGGCGCTCGCGGAGCATTCCGAGCTGCTCGACGACCGCGTCGAGCGCGTCCTCACGGCTCCGACCGAGGAAGAACCCGGGGTGGAAGACCACCAGCTCGGCCCCGCTCGCGGCCACGATGCCGGCGCTGCGGTCGAGCGCGCCGACGGCCGAGGTGAACTTACGCCCGCTCGCCTCGAGGTGGCCCATGAAGCCGAACAGCGGCGCGTGGACGGACAGCGCGACGTCGTGTTCCCGCGCCAGTTCGCCGAGGCGCTCGGCGAAGGGATAGTCCATCCAGAAGCCGCTCTCGAAGTCGATCTCGCATGCCGAATATCCGCGTTCGAGGATCGTCTCGATGGCTGCCTCAGGCGACTCGCGAGACGGCATGCGAGCCGGACCGATGCGAATCCGTGATGACACGTCCCGATCGTAGACGCGCCGATGTGATTGCCTTCCCGTCGTGAAGGCGAACATGCTGCTTGCCGACTACGCCGTCGTCTCCGACGGCAAACTCACGATCGTCGGCGGCGGCTGGTCGCAGACCGGCCCGGAGCCCGCGTCCTTCGGAATCGGGCTGCTCATCCAGGTTCCGTGGGACCAGGCGAACACGCGGCACTCGTTCTCGGTCGAGCTCCTCGACTCGGATGGCGTTCCGGTCGGCTTCGACAGCGACGAGGATTCGGATCAGGTCGTCGCGTTCGGCGGCGAGTTCGAGGTCGGACGTCCTCCCGGGCTGAAGCCGGGAACGCCTCTCGATTTCCCAGTGGCCGTCAACTCGACGCCGTTACCGCTCGAGCCCGGTCGCTACGAGTGGCGGCTGACGATCGACGGCGCGTCGAGGGAGGACTGGACCATGCCCTTCACCGTCAGAGCCGAAGAGTCCTAGCGTCCGCCGACTCCGTCCGACGGGGTGCCTACGCTCGAATCGTGGCCAACGACCCGTCCCGTATCGACCTGCTGGAGCTCGACATCGACCTCCGCCTCGCCGATCTCTGGCGCGAGGCTGCCGACGTCTCCGAGTGGAGCCTCGAGATCATGGCCGCCTTCATCCGAGCCGCGTACGGCAAGGGCTACTGCGACGCCTTGACCGAGGAGTCGCCCGGATCGCTCTGCGTCGATCACGGCTATCGGATGCCGGACCGCCGTGTCCCCGAGTGGGATCGCGCCGAGAAGGCGGCCTAGGGCAATCGCCAGCCCCCCGCCGGGGCTAGACTTGAGCGGTGGCTCGCGGCAGCGCCCATCGAGCTGGGGGCAATCCGGTGCGCCTCGTGATCGCGCTCTCGGTGGCGGCCGTGCTCGCTGTCTTCCTGCTCTACACGTCGATCGCCGGCGGCGGGAACCCGTCGCTCGCGCCGAGTGAGCTCGCCGGCCGTACCGGGACCGTCCAACTCGCCGGCATCGTCGTCGGGCCGGTGCGCGGAGACGCGTACGCGGGCGGTCTGCGCTTCGGGATGAAGGACATCGGCTCGAAGTCGACGACGACGGTCGCTGTGCGTTACACGGGCTCTGTTCCGGATCTCTTCAAGGTGGGGCGGCACATCGTCGTCGACGGGCAGCTGCGGAAGGGCACGTTCGTCGCCGAGCCCGGCTCGATGATCACGAAGTGCCCGTCGAAGTACGCGCCGAAGAAGAGCGGCGACCCGGCCTGACCCGCGCCCATGCCTGAGCTGGGTCGCGCCGCGCTCCTCGTCACACTCGGCCTGTCCACGTACGCGCTCGTCGCCGGGGCGTACGCGGCGCACGTCGGCCGTAGGCGCCTCGCGCGCTCTGCTCAGAACGCACTCCTCGCCGCGTTCGCCTCGACGGCGGTAGCGGCGGGTGTGCTCGTCGCGGCGCTCTTGCGCAACGACTTCTCCTTCGAGTACGTCGCGCGAACGACCAGCCGAGCCCTGCCCACGGAGTACACGCTGTCCGCGTTCTGGGGTGGCCAGGAGGGCTCGCTTCTGCTCTGGTTGCTCATCCTCACCGGCTTCGGCGCTGCGGCCGTCAGCGTCAATCGAGCCTGGGCGAAGGACCTCATCCTCTGGGTCGTTCCGGTGTTCGCCGCCGTGGCGACCTTCTTCGCATTCGTCCTCGTCGCCGTCGCGAGCCCGTTCGCCACCCAGGCCGCTCCCGCCGACGGCGCGGGCATGACCCCGAGCCTCCAGAACCCGTACATGCTCGCCCACCCGCCGCTTCTCTACCTCGGGTACGTCGGGCTGACCGTGCCCTTCGCGTTCGCGATCGGGGCGCTCCTGTCGGGGAAGCTCGATGAGCGCTGGCTCATCGCCACGCGCCGCTGGACGCTCTTCGCGTGGGCCGCGCTCGGCGTCGGCCAGCTCCTCGGGAGTCACTGGGCGTACGTGGAGGTCGGGTGGGGCGGGTACTACGCGTGGGATCCCGTCGAGAACGCCGCGCTCATGCCGTGGCTCGCGGCGACGGCGTTCCTGCACTCGGTGATGATCCAGGAGAAGCGCGGGATGCTGAAGGTCTGGAACATCCTCCTCGTCATCCTCGCGTTCTCGCTCGCGCTCTTCGGGACGTTCCTCACGCGGTCAGGCGTCGTCAACTCGATCCACTCCTTCACGCAGAGCTCGATCGGGCCGTGGTTCCTCGGGTTCATCGCCGTCGTCGTCGCGACCTCTCTCGCGATTCTGTTCTGCAGGTTGCCCCAGCTCCGATCGCCGACGAAGCTCGAGTCGGCGATCTCACGTGAAGCAGCGTTCCTCTACAACAACCTGCTCCTGCTCGCGCTCTGCCTCGCGATCCTCTGGGGGGTCGTGTACCCGATGCTCTCGGAGGCCTTCCGCGGTGAGGCGGTCGTCCTCGGCCGCTCCTACTACGACTTCTTCCTCCGCGCCTTCGGGCTCCCGCTGCTCCTGCTCATGGGGATCGGGCCGCTCATCGCCTGGCGTCGCGCGTCGCTCAAGAGCCTCCTCACGACGTTTCGCTGGCCCACGATCAGCGCGCTGGCCACCGGCGCCGTCCTCCTCGTCCTGGGTGCGGGGAGCTCGATTCCGGGACTCGTCGCGTACACGTTCTCGGCCTTCGTGCTCACGACAATCGTCATGGAGTTCGCCCGCGGTACGCGAGCGCGGAAGGCGTTGGGAGCGCCCTCGTGGCTCGGCGCGTTCACATCGCTGATCACGCGGAACCGACGCCGTTACGGCGGGTATGTCGTCCACGCGGCGGTCGTGCTGTTCGCGATCGGTGTCGCCGGCTCGAGTGCGTTCGACTCCGTGGCCGATGCGAAGCTCGCGCAGGGCGAGTCTATGAGGATCGGCGACTACACGCTCCTCTATCGGTCGCTCGACGAGCGCGAGACGGCGAACGCGACCGAGATTCGGGCGACGCTCGCCGTCCAGCGTGGAGACCGGGATCTCGGGACGCTGCAGGCCGGGAAGAACGCGTACACGGTCGAGCAGCAGGTGTCGAACGAGGTCGGCATCCGCAGCGACAGGCTGACCGGCGAGGACCTCTTCGTCATCGCCGAGCAGATCAACCGCGACGGGAGTGTTCAGTTCCGAGTGTTCGTCAAGCCACTCGTCAACCTCATCTGGCTTGCCGGGCTCGTGTTCCTGCTTGGCTCGGTGATCACTCTGTGGCCCGATCGGCGGGAGCAGCGCCGGCTCGTCGCGCGGGCCTCCACGGTCGGTCTCCCCGCAACGCGTTGACCCTCGCACTCGTGCTCGCTGCGACGCTCGCCGTCGTCTGCGTCGTCGTGGTCGCGCTCCCGTTCCTCCGCGAACCCGAGCCCGAGTCGGACTCGCTCGACGACCTCGACGCGGACGAGATTCGCCGGCTCGAGCTGCTCGAGGCACGCGATCGGGCGCTCGCAGCGCTCAAGGAGCTCGAGTTCGACCATCGCACCGGAACGGTCTCCGACGACGACTATCGCTCTCAGGTCGGTTTGCTGCGGCGGGACGCCGCCATGGCGCTCCAGGCGCTCGAACGCGATTCGGAGGAGGGTCGACCTGTCGATGGGCGAAAATAGACCGATGGGACGGCGACTCCTCGCCCTCCTCGGCCTCCTCCTGGCACTCGTGGTGGTCGCACCCGCTGCTGCGGACGACCCCGCCGACGAGAAGGCTGCAGTCGACGCGCGCATCGCGTCGTTGCAGTCGGACATCGCCGCGTCGAAGGCGCAGGAGGGTGTCCTGACGTCGCAGCTCTCGGCTGTCACCGCGGAGCTCGAGAGCGCTCAGGCGGCCGTGAGCGACGCCGCGGCGGCCGTCACGGCACTCGAAGTGGAGCTCGCCATGGCACGGAGCCGGCTCGACCAGCTGACCGCGCTGCTCGCGTCCCAGACCCGCCGGCTCGAGCGGCTCCAGGCCGAGTACGAGAAGGCGGTGGCCATCCTCGAGGCGCGAGTGCGGGCCGCGTACATCGACGAGCCGCCCGACATGCTCTCGTTCCTCGTCTCGGCGTCGAGCTTCGACGAGGTCGTGGACAACGTCGAGCTGCTCACCCGCATCGGTCGCCAGGACCGGCGCATCGCACGTCAGGTCGAGCGTGCGCGCACGCGGACGGCCGCCGAGCGCCGCGCGACGATCGCGACCAGGCGCGAACAGACGGCCACGGTCTCTGCCATCTCCGCTCGCACGGAAGAGGCACGGACGGCGCGCGACCGGCTCGCCGGTGAGCGGGACCGTCTCGCGACCGTCGAGAACCTCAGACGAAACGCGCTCGTGAACACGCGAGAGACGCGGGAGGAGTACCTCCATGAGGTCGAGAGCCTGCTCGCCGAGAGCGCGGCGCTCGCGGAGCAGATTCGCGGCGCACAGGACGACTCCGGGTCGACCGGTGGCGGACAGCCGTCTGCTGCGGGACTCATCTGGCCCTGTGACGGAGTCGTCGTGAGCGGCTTCGGCATGCGCTGGGGCCGCATGCACGAGGGGATCGACATCGGCTGCGCGTACGGGACGCCGAACCGCGCGGCGGCGGCGGGGACGGTCATCTACGCAGGCTGGCTGGGCGGCTACGGGAATCTCGTGGTCGTCGACCACGGAAACGGGCTCTCGACCGCCTACGCCCACGCGTCCGCCATCCTCGTGAGCGTCGGACAGTCCGTCTCTCAGGGACAGACGGTGTCGCTCGTCGGCTCGACTGGGAACTCCAGCGGCCCGCACCTGCACTTCGAGGTCCGCGTCAACGGCGTCGCCGTCGACCCCTTGCCATACCTCTAGACCGACTCGGCCGCGGGCATTGGGCCCCGCTCGCGAGCGTCTCGCCTTTCGCGCACAGATCAGGCCGCTTCGGTGGCGGCGCGCGGGAGCGCGATCGAGCTGACGACGTGCAGGTCCGGGAGCGCACGCCAGCGCTCGTCCAGGCCCAGCCCATATCCTGCGAACAGCTCGTCGGGAACGGTGAAGCCGACGAAGCGCAGCGGCAGCTCGTCGACGAGGCGCCGGTACGGGCGATCGAGGAGCGTCACCGCGGCCAGGCTCGCCGGCGAGCGCAGCGCGAGCGTGCGGCAGAGGAAGTTGAGGGTCAGACCGGTGTCCACGACATCCACGACGAGCACGACGTGACGGCCCTCGAGCGGTGAGTCGACGTCCTTCAAGAGTCGTACGCCGCCGCCCTGGCCGTCCGTGTACGGCGCGAGCTCGATCACGTCCAGCGTGTGCGGGATGCGCAGCGCTCTCGTGAGGTCGGCCAGGAAGACGACGCTCGACTTCAGCGGCGCGATGAGGATCGGATCGAGTCCTTCGTAGGCGCTTGCGAGCACGTCTCCGAGCTCCGTCACGCGGGCGGCGATGTCCGCGCGTGTCAGGTAGACGGCGCCGACCTCGCCGTTCTCGGTGTTGGATCGAGGGGTCACTAAGACGCCAGACGCAGGCGGTAGCGCTGCGCGAGGCGCTCGATGTCCCGCCGGTAGAAGAGCTTCACGCGGACGTGCGGGTACAGGCGCTGCACCTCCCGCAGCTTGCGGTTCTTGCGGGTCACGAGCGACTGCTTCATCACGGTGACCTCGATGAAGAGGTTCTGCTCCGGGAGGTAGAAGTCGGGTGTGAAAGCGCTGACGACACGGCCGTCGTCGTCACGTTCGAGCACGAAGGAATGCGGCTCGTAGTCCCACGGAACGCCGTAGTAGTCGAGGATCTTGGCGCATTCGAACTCGCTGCGGTTGGCGAACCGCGGAGGGTCCATTCCACAATATGCCTGGAAAACGGGGCTTTCGTCCCGCACCTGAGCCAAGGTACCTGAAGGCTCGGACGACCCCCGACGCGGTCGTAGACTTCGATCGTGTTCCGGATCGCGCAGTTCTCCGACCTCCATTGCGGCGAGACGTACTTCGAAGCCAGCCTGCTCGAGCGCGCGATCGGAGAGATCAACGAGCTCCAACCCGACGTCGTGGTCTGCTCCGGAGACCTCACGACGTTCGGATTCCGGCACGAGTACCTGACCGCACGCGAGTACGTCGACCGCATCGACTGCGACGCGCTCGTCGTGGTTCCCGGCAACCACGACTCGCGCAACGTCGGGTACGTCCACTTCGAGGAGATGTTCGGCGAGCGCAACTCGGT
>DASTYQ010000077.1:0-3977 GCA_035764775.1 Gaiellaceae bacterium | reverse complement strand
GCTCCGCCGAGCTCCGGAGCTCGGCGAGCCGTTCGAGTTCGAGCGCTCCTTTACGGAAGGGCGACTCGAGCAGATCTCACTCGGCCCGCTCCCGCTGGGCGCACTGCATCGGTTGCTCGAAAACCGACTCGGGCTCGAGCTGACGCGGCCCGAGCTCGTGCGCTTGCAGGAAGCGACGGCCGGCAATCCCTTCTTCGCCCTCGAGCTGGGGCGCGAGCTCGTCCGTACCGGCACTCGACCTGCGCCGGGGCAGCCGTTGCACGTACCCGAGAGCCTGCGCGAACTCCTCGGCGGCCGCCTCGCCCGTTTGCCGGGCGAGACACTCGACGTGCTGCTTCAGGTTGCGGCGCTTGCACGTCCCACGGTCGAGCTCGTCGCAGCGGCACATGGCGACCGCGAGCGCGTGCTCGGAGCCCTCGAGGCCGCCGTTCTCGAGGGTGTCATCGAGCTGGACGACTCGCGTCTCCGGTTCGTGCACCCCATGCTCGCCTCGATCTGCTACGAGGAAGCCGCGGTCTGGAAGCGCCGTGCAGTTCACCAAGCGCTGGCAGGTGCAGTCCCGGACGTCGAGGAGCACGCCCGCCATCTGGCCCTCGCCGCAAACGGCCCCGACGCCGGAATCGCATCCGAGCTCGACACGGCCGCCGAGCAGGCGGCGGCCCGCGGAGCGCCCGCCGCCGCGGCCGAGCTATCCGAGCTTGCCGCCGAGCTGACTCCGGCAGATCCCAGTGTGGCGCGGCAGCGGCGCCTCCAGGCCGCGACATTCCATCGTCTTGCCGGCGACGGAGAGCGGGCGGTCGCGATGCTCGAGCAGCTCCTCTCGGAGGTTCCTCACGGCGTGGAGAGGGCCGACGTCCTGCTCGGCCTCGTCATGACCTACCGCGGGAACACCCCGATGCTCACCGGGCTCGCCGACGAAGCCCTCGGCGAGGCGTCCGGCGACGACGCCCGTTCAGCGCGGATCCTGGCGTTTCGGGGCCTTGTCCACCTGGACGAGGGCAACTCCCGGGCCGCGCTCGCAGACGCACGGGCTGCGCTGGAGAAGGCCGAGCGCGCCGGCGACCCCACGTTGCTCGCCGTGGCAATCGCACATGCAGGACGCGCAGAGATGTGGTCGGCTGAGATCACGCCCGGTCTACTCGAGCGCGGCGCGGAGATCGAGGAACAGCTCGGCCTGGCCCTCGAGTACTCGAACAGCCCACGCTACGCGCTCGCCCGGCTTCTGGTGCGTCTCGATCAGATCGACCGGGCCCGCTCGATCTTCGAGGAGCTGGAGGCGAAGGCGACAGCGCGCGGCGACGAAGGCACTCGTGCGTTTGTCCTGTGGCCACTGAGCATGCTCGAGTGGCTCGCCGGTCGGTGGCCGCGGGCGCTCGAGCACGCAGGCACGGCACAGGAGCTCACCGAGCAGACCGACCACCCACACGGTCGCGTCTGGATGGGTCAGGTCAAGGCGCTCCTCGAGGCCGACCTCGGCCTGGTCGCCGAAGCGCGTGCCTCGGCCGCGGAGGGTATTGCGCACTCGCAGAAGTTCTCGTTCGAGCACTGGCGAATCATGATCACCGGTGTTCTCGGCCGCCTGGAGCTGGCGCTCGGCAACCTGGAGGCGGCCGGGGGCTACCTCCGAGAGCTCCCCGGGGAGCTCCTGGCCGGGGGAGTACGAGACCCCACTGCCCCGATCTGGGCTGACGCGATCGAGACGCTGATCGCCCTCGGTGAGCTCGAGCAGGCTCGCGCCTACCTCGAGCCGTACGAGGCTCATGCAAGGCGACTCGGCGGCCGGCTGGCGATGGAGGGCGTGCTCCGCTCCCGCGGCCTACTCGCTGCCGCAGAGGGTGACCTCGAGACCGCGCTCACGTCCTTGGAACGCTCTCTTTCCGAGGAGGGCGAGCCACCCTGGCCCTTCGAGCGCGCTCGCACGCTTCTCTGCCTCGGGACGGTGCGCAGGCAGGCACAGCAGAAGAAAGCGGCCCGCGAGGCGCTCGAGCAGGCGCTCGCAATCTTCGAGGAGTTGGGTGCCCGCCTGTGGGCGGAGAAGGCGCGGGCGCAGCTCGGGCGGATCAGCGGCCGGCGAGCGCCATCGGACGAGTTGACGGAGACCGAGCGGCAGGTTGCCGAGCTTGCCGCTCAGGGCAGAACGAACAAGGAGATCGCCTCCGAGCTCTTCATGGGCGTGAGCACGGTCGAGGCGCATCTCTCGCACGTCTATCGCAAGCTCGGCCTCAGATCGCGTACCGAGCTTGCCGGTCGAACACCGAGGGACGAAGCCGCGATGGCGAGGGACGAAGAGGCCCAAGTCTAGGGTCTTCCCAGTATCGGGCGAATGCCCCTAGGCCGCATCCTCGCGGCATGGTCTTCGTCGTCGAGCGTCTCTCCCCGGACTCTTCCGTTCCGATCTCCTGCGCGTGCTCTCGAGGCTCGAGCGGATGGACGCACCTCCAGGGAGCGCGTGTCGCCCTCGAGCCAGGTCAGGAAGGCCACCAGGAACACGAGGAGGAGAAGCGATGACCCTCCGAGCTGAACAGGGAATGCGCGGGCTGACCTCGGCCCGATGCCACCGTTCGCCAGTCGGCGCTCAGCGGTGGCTGTGGGGCCTTCGACGATGGCTCGCGCTGACGTCCGTCGCAGTGGCGACGGTGCGTCCGCAGCTGTTCCAGCCCACTCGTCAGCCACTGAGCCGACGCTCACGCCTGACGCGCTCTCAGGCACACAGGCGATCCGCGCCGGCGTCAACGCGCTCTATCGGCTGGTGCCGGGTCGCGAGCTCGTCGTCACCGCGGCGACGAGTACGGGAGGCGCCTCGATGCTCGTACTCATGACCGTCGACTGGCTCGAATGGCGCATCGTTCCGACGGGCAACGGGATCTTCTTCGATACGTGCGCTGCACGCGCCAGGTGCCCCTACCCCGTGCGACGGGCTGCGTGGCCCGTAGCTGCTTTGGTGCCTCGCAGGATGGCGCTCGAGCTCGCTCTGCGCACCTTCCTGGAGACGTCCGTGAGCCTCGTCGTCGTTTCGCTCCCGACCCCACATCCGGTGTGGGTCGTCTTCGAGCGGGACGTCCTCCTCGCAGACCTGGACGCGCCGGCGGTGCTCGACCGACTCGCTTCGAGTCCGGCGACTACCGACCTTTCGCTTCGCGAGCTCGTTGTCCGGCTTACCCGACCACGGCTCGTTGCTCCGGTCGTCATGGGGTCCGACGATTCGATCGTCGCAGTGCGGCTCTTCGGATCGTGACCGGTGTGGAGACGGAGGAACCGTGATGAGCAAACTAGGACACCGGCGGACGCGGGGACGCGGAGCACGAGGATCACGTCCGTCGTACGCGCCACAAGCGGACGAGCACCTGTCCGCTATCGCCGCCGCCAGCCCGCGTGACGCGGCGTCCGAGCCGTCGACAGCTGTGCCCGGATCCAGCTCGACGAGCCGCGAGTATGAGGGGCGGTACTTGATGGCGACAGCGGAGTCGATGTTGCGCGCCGGCTACGGGCACCACGAGATCGAACGCGTCCTAAGACGGATATCTCCAAGTCCGTCAAGGGGTTCAGGCCTGCTCGCGGCTCTCCGGTCGCTCCGACACTAGCTCGCCTGTCGAGGCCGTCACCGCTCACACGAAGTGCGCTCGCGGTGCGGGACGGAATCCGGGCGGCGTTCGTCGCAGGCCACGAACGGCTCGTCGAGCCAGGTCTCAGCTGTCGCGGGCAGCTACGACCCCGAGCGCTGGACTTCTAATCCGCGGGTCGGAGGTTCGAATCCTCCCGGGCGCGTCGCTCGAGACGCTAGGCCGAGAGCGGCAGGTCCGGGGCGATCAGGGCAAACGCGGTCACGGTCGGGTAGGCGCGCTGCCAGCCTGTCGCGAGCTTGCGCAGGACGCGAACGTCGAAGCGCTCGACGAACCGGCCACGGACGCCCGCGACGTACGTGGGGTGTGCCTCGAGCAACCGGGCCTTCCCGCTCTCGGAGAGCTGCGCGTAGAGGA
>DASTYQ010000076.1:0-7475 GCA_035764775.1 Gaiellaceae bacterium | reverse complement strand
CGCGTCGGAACGGGTCTGCGTCGTCTCCTCGGACCACGCCGTTCGGTGGACGTCCGGGCAGGAGGTGCGCAAGCTCGCGTCTCGTACCTTCCTCGCCGAGCTCCGGCCGGTCGAGCACGTCGAGCGCGAGCAGACGGGTGCAGGAGGCCGCGTCGGCGATCGCCTCGACGACGAGACGCGCGAGCGCCTCGAGCGCCTGCGTCGCGGCGAATAGTCGCAGCGGCGCCCGGTCGCCACGAGGGCGCCCGTCGGCGCTCTCTGCGAGCCGCCGACCGCAGCGCAGGACTATGCGTTCAGGAAGGCCAGAACGGCGAGCACGCGGCGATGGTCGTCGGTCGTCGCCGGCAGGTTCAGCTTCACGAAGATGCTCGTCACGTGCTTCTCGATCGCGCGGAGCGTGACGAACAGACGGTCGGCGATCGCCTGGTTCGAGCGCCCTTCGGCCATCAACTCGAGCACCTCGCGTTCCCGCGCGGTGAGCCGCAGGAGCGGATCGTGCTCCCGATTTCGGCCCAGGAGCTCGCCGACGACGGCGGGATCGAGCGCCGACCCGCCGTCCGAGACCCGGCGGACGGCATTGGCGAACTCCTCGACGTCCGCGACGCGGTCCTTCAGCAGATAGCCGAGGCCCTCGGTCGAGTCCGCGAAGAGGTCCATTGCATACGTCGCTTCCACGTACTGCGAGAGGACGAGCACACTCGTGGCTGGGAAGCGCTGCCGGATCTCGCGCGCGGCCCTGATTCCTTCGTCGGTGTGGGTGGGCGGCATGCGGATGTCGACGATGGCGACCGAGGGCTTGTGCATCGCCACGTGGCGGAGCAGGTCGTCCGGGTTGTCGGACTGGGCCACGACGTCGAAGCCCGAGTCGGAGAGCAGGCGCGCGATCCCTTCGCGGAGCAGGACGGTGTCGTCGGCAAGTGCGACCGTCACACCTGCGCCGAGGGTCGAGATCGTGTTCCGCAGGGGCGGGAAGTCGCGGGGAAGGTCCTCTGCGAGCAGCTGGTGGATCCGCTCCGGGTGCGCCAGTCCTTCGAGCCGGAACTCGCCCAGCTCTCGCGAGGGCATGTCGTCGAGCGCCCCGAGCGTGTCGGCGGACACGAGAATCTGACCCCCGTGACCGGCGTTCGCGATTCGCGACGCGCGCACGATGTCGATGCCCGTGTATCCCTCGTCGCCGAGCGTCGGCGTGCCCGTGTGCAGCCCCACCCGGACACGGACGCGAATCCCACCCGGCCACTCGGCGTCTCGCAGCCTGCGCTGGATCTCGAGCGCTGCCTGGGCAGCACCGGGAGCCTCGCCGAAGGCGGCGACGTACTCGTCCCCGACGGCATCGGACTCCGCACCGCCTGACGCCGACACGGTCTCGCGCAGCGTACGGCGCAGCAATGCGATCGCCTCGGGGTAGACCGCAGGAGCGCCGCCCTGCAGCGCTGTCGAGCCCTCGACGTCCGCGAACAGGAACGTGACCGTGCCGGTGGGGAGCGAGCTCACGGTGCCGAGTGTATTTCGACGCTCTCCTCCGACAGCGGGATCTCCGCACGGATAGACGTCCCGCCTCCGGGCGGGCTGGCGAACTCGAGCGTGCCGTCGAGGACGGCCACGCGGTCGGCGAGCCCACGGAGGCCGGATCCTGCAGTTGGATCGGCGCCGCCGATGCCGTTGTCGGACACGAACACTCGGAGAGAGCCGTTCGCCTGCGTGACCTCGACACGCGCAGCCGTTGCCTGTGCGTACTTCGCGACGTTCGTCAGTGTCTCGGCGATCACGTAGTACGCGGTCGCCTCCGCCTCCGGCGCGAAGCGCTCGTCGGGCGCGACGACCTCCACCGGCACCGGAGTCCGAGAGGCAAGCATCTCGAGAGCGGGGCGGAGCCCGCGGTCCGTGAGCACGGCGGGATGGATCCCGCGGGCGAGCTCGCGCAGCTCTGCCAGCGCCTGCGTCAGCTCCTCGCGCGCCCCGGTGAGCAGCTCGGTCGCGGCGGCCGGGTCCGACGCGAGCCTCGACTCGACGAGACGGAGTGCGACCGAGAGGGCGACGAGCCGCTGTTGCGCGCCGTCGTGGAGGTTGCGCTCGAGCGCGCGGCGCGCGCGATCCTCCGCCCGCACGAGACGAGCGCGCGATGCGTGGAGATCCTCGGTGATGCGCTTGCGCTCGGTGATGTCGACGCCGGTGATCAGGAAGAGCCGGCGCTCGTCGATCTCCGGCAACGGCGTGCACGTCCACGCGACCGAGAGCCGGCGGCCGTCGCGCGTGACCCACGTGTTGTCGTGCTCCCGGGGCGGCTCGCCGGTCGCGACGGCGCTCACGAGCTCGCGCACCTCGTCCGCCTCGCCGGGGTCGACGAACTCCTCCCAGAGGATCTGATCGCCGATCTCGCCGGGCTGGTATCCGAGCGTGTGCTCGAACGCGATGTTCGCCCCGCCGTGCGTGAGGCGGCCCTGCGCGTCGATGAGGCAGAGCATGCTCGGTGCGTTGTTCGCGATCGCGTTCAGGAACGCGCGCTCGCGCTCCTTCTCGACCTCCAGCCGCCGGCGCTCGGTCACCTCGATTCCCGACACGAGCACGAGCGCCTCGGCGCGGCCGGTCACGTCCGCGACCGGGACGGCAGTCCAGAGGAACGCCCGCACGCTTCCGTCGGCGCAGCGCAACTCGGACTCGACCTCCTCGGACGCGCCGCCGGTAGCTGCCACGGCGATCGCAGCCGCCGCCGTGCCGTCGTCGTCCACGACGAGGTCCAGGAAGTGCGTCCCGACGAGCTCGTGATCGCGCCAGCCGAGCGCTTGCCGGAAGGCGCGGTTCGCTCCGACGCCGGGGTTGTCGACGTCGCGGTCGCGGATAGTGCCGTCGCGATCGAGGACGACGGCGATGCTCGGGATCGACTCCAGGGCGGTCGTCGTCGCGTCGCGCTCGCGCTCGAGCTCGAGCTCGCGCTTGCGGCGCTCCGTGATGTCGAGGCCGCCCGACACGATGCTCACGACCCGGCCCGCCGCATCCGTCACCGGCGCAGCACGCCAGTAGATCGTGCGTACCTCGCCGCGCGCGTTGGTGAACGTGTTCTCGTACTCGCCTGCCGGGTAGTCCGGGGCGAGAGCGTGGAACCGGGCGATCATCCCGTCGCGCTCGCTCGGCTCGATGAAGAGGTTCCAGAAGTGCTGGCCGCGAGCGAGCTCCTCGTCCTCGAGGCCTGCCGCTTCGAGCGCTGCGGCGTTGATGGTGCGGACTCGGCCATCCGTCCCGATGTTCACGAGCAGGCTCGGCGCGGTGTTCGTCACCGTCGAGATGAAGCCGACCTCAGCGCGAAGCTCGGCTTGCAGCCGGTCGTTCTGGAGCGCCAGCGCGGCCGCCGCGGTGACCGCCTCGAGGTGCTCGGGCTCGGCGTCGAGTCCGCGGTCGTAGACGATCGCGGCGACGCGGACGCCGTTGCGCTCGACGAGCTTCACCGCTCGGTGCTCGTCAGGCGTCGGCTCGTGGACGCTTCTGCCCTGCAGGTCGACCCAGCCGGCCCCCCCGAGGCCACGCCGCCAGTCGAGCCAGTACACGACGTCGAGCTCGGGGTCGCCGAGCGCGCCCGCGAGTGCGTCCCGCAGCGGTTCTCCCGCTTCGAGGGCGACCACGAGCTCGGACACCGTCGAGCGGGCGAGCCGCGTGCGCAGGACGCCGAACAAAAACGAGACCGGCACTGCTGCGAACGCCACGAAGAAGACGGGCTGGAGCGCGTCGGAGGCCGAGGCAGAGAGTTCGTTGCTCACCACGAGCAGGCCGATCGCGCCGAGCGCGGCGATTCCCGCGGCGATGACCGGCCAGGCCAGCTTGCGCATCGCGGGACTCGCGCGACGCCAGCGCCGCACGAGCATCGTGATCACGATCGCGACGAGAACCAGCCCCGCGGCCGAGGTGAAGAGCTCGAGCACGTTGCCGGCGTCGGCGTCGTCCGTGAGCGCGATCGCGCTGTCGGCGCACTCGGGGCAGTCGGACGCCGGTCTCGCATCGAGCAGTGCCGCGAGGACCGCCGGAACCACGAGCACGACGCCGGTCACGATCGGCCAAGCGCGCTGGAGGCGCGTCTCGAACTGTCCCGTCGGGTAGGCGAGAACGAGCGCCGTGAACGGGACCCAGACGAGGTTGCCGACGATGAATCCGATGGTGAAGAGCCAGTCGTTGCTCGACTCCTGCAGCGCGGCGAAGAACCAGACGTATCCCGTGGCCGCGAGGTAGATACCCGTGCGGTTCTCGGGACGGAGCGTGAGGGCCACGAGGCCGCTCACGACGAACGCGACCCCGGCAGTGATGGCGAGACCGATCACCGTCCAGTCGGTCTCGGTTGCCGCGCCGACGAGCTGCGTTCCTCCCGCTGCTCCGCCGGCGGCGCCTCCGAGCGCTCCTCCGACCGCTCCGCCGGTCGTCGAGTCGACGGTTGCGATCAGCGCGACGGCCACGGCGGCCTCGAGCGTAAGGAGCGCGACTCCGAGTACGACGAGGATGCGGTTCACGGAAGCAGCGCGCTGACGAGGTCGCCCGACAGCTCGCCCTTCGGGACGAAGCCGCAGGCGCACGAGGCGGAGACGAGGTCGCCGTAGTCGGACAGGTCTCGGCTCGAGACGAGGATGACGTCGGGGGGTGCGCCGTTCCTGTGCTCGAGCTCGGCGCAGACGTCGAAGCCCGTCATGTCCGGCAGCTGAATGTCGAGGACGACGACGTCCGGAGCGAGTCGATCGACCGCGTCGAGGGCCGTCGCGCCGTCCTGCGCCTCGCCCACGACCACGAACCCCTCGGACTCGAGCATGGCTCGCGCCGAGGCGCGGAAGCTCGGGTGGTCGTCGACGATCAGCACGGTGCGGCTCATGCAAGGGATCGTGGCAGACGGATCACGCGTGCGCGGTGCGGCCAGCCGAACCTTGGTCCAAGCAGCGACACGAACATATGTTCTTAGCATTTTGCATTTCTCGCAAAGCCCTTGTAACGCTCGGCAGATGGTGCTAGGTTCTCCCTCAACTTCAAGGTGAGACTTGCATGAAGGACAGATTGATCGTCCCACATGCGATTCTCTCAACGCCGTCGACATGGGGGTTACCGGCATGGCCGCTCGCACTGCCACCGCATTGAAGCCAGCGCAGAAGGTCCAGCGAGAGCTCGAGGATCTGCAGCTCGTGTTGAAGGCCCGGAACGGCAGTCAGCATGCGCTCGACGACCTCATGCGCCGGTACACCGGCTTCGTCCGGCTGAAGGCGAGCTCGTACTTCCTCGCCGGCGGCGACGGAGACGACCTGATCCAGGAAGGGATGATCGGCCTCTACAAGGCCGTGCGGGACTTCCGGCCCGACAAGGAGACCTCCTTCCGCAGCTTCGCCGAGCTCTGCGTGACGCGGCAGATCATCACGGCGATCAAGACCGCGACGCGTTTCAAGCACTCGCCGCTCAACACGTACGTCTCCTTCAGCCACACGCCCGCGGGCCAGGAGTCCGACGGTGACTGCACCCTCGGCGATGCGCTTCCCGGCCCGAGTGTGAACGACCCTTCCGTCTGCGTCATCTCGACCGAGGAGCTCCAGAGTCTCGTCTTCTGCCTCGGCTCGGGGCTCTCGTCGCTCGAGGCGCAGGCGCTCACGCTCTACCTCGAGGGAAACTCCTACGAGCAGATGGCGGAGGACCTCGGCTGCGACACGAAGACGATCGACAATGCCTTGCAGCGCGTGAAGCGGAAGATCCTCGCACACCAGAAGACGCGCGAGGTGCTCGCCTGACGTCAGTGCTCTTCCACGTCACGGAGCGCTACCGGGATGGCGATCCCACGCCGGTCTACCGGCGGTTCCGTGAGCAAGGCAGGATGACGCCCGACGGCGTCGGGTACGTCGCGAGCTGGGTCACCGACGACCTGACGACGTGCGTCCAGGTGATGGAGGCGGAGAGCCGCGAGGCACTGGATGCGTGGATCGAGCGCTGGTCGGACCTCGTCGACTTCGAGGTCCGGCACGTGATCACATCCGCCGAGGCGGCTGCCCGCGTGCCCTGAGCAAGCCGAAGCCGGAGGAGGGACTCGAACCCACGACCTTGGCATTACAAATGCCCTGCTCTACCAGCTGAGCTACTCCGGCGCAGCACCCGTAGGGTACGCGCGCTCCGTGTCAGTTGCCGCAGCGCGGCTCGAACACAGATAATCCTGCGATGCAGCCGACCGACACGTCAGCCGCCGAACGGATCCTCGCCGACCGAGCGCGCTACGTCGCTCCCGGCATGTCCACTCCGAGGCTCGTCGTCGCCCATGCCGAGGGCGCCCGCGTCACGGATCCCGACGGCCGGTCGTTCATCGACTTCGCCGGTGGGATCGGGTGCCAGAACACCGGCCACCGGCACGCCGCCATCGTCGAGGCGATCAAGGAGCAGGCCGATCGCTACTTGCACCAGTGCTTCATGGTCGGCGTGTACGAGCCGTACGTCGAGGTCTGCCGCCGCCTCGCCGAGCTCTCTCCGTGCGGCGGCGAGGAGCAGCGCTCGATCCTCGTCAACTCGGGCGCCGAGGCCGTCGAGAACGCCGTGAAGATCGCCCGCTGGGCGACGGGACGACCGGCGGTGGTCGCGTTCGACAACGCGTTCCACGGACGAACGCTGCTCGCGATGTCCATGACGAGCAAGGTGAAGCCGTACAAGGCCGGCTTCGGCCCGTTCGCGCCCGAGGTGTATCGCGCGCCGTCCCCGTATCCGTACCACGGCATCTCGTCCGACGAGTCGATCGCCGCGCTCGAGCATCTGTTCAAGGCTGACGTCGACCCGTCGACCGTCGCCTGCCTCGTGCTCGAGCCGGTCCAGGGCGAGGGCGGGTTCCTCGCGATGCCGCCGGACTATCCGGCGAAGCTCCAGGAGCTCTGCCGCAAGTACGGGATCCTGTGGGTCAACGACGAGGTTCAGTCCGGCGTCGGGCGGACCGGGACGATGTGGGCGATCGAGCAGTACGCGGAAGTCGAGCCCGATATGACGGTGTTCGGCAAGTCGATCGGCGGAGGGCTCCCACTCGCGGGCGTCACCGGCGGCGCAGAGGTGATGGACGCGGTTCCCGCCGGCGGCCTCGGCGGGACCTTCGGCGGCAACCCGCTGTCGTGCGCGGCCGCGCTCGCCGTCCTCGACGTGGTGACGGAGGAGGGCTTCCTCGCGGGCGCACGCGAGCTCGGCGTCACCCTCCGTGCACGGCTCGAGGACATCGCGTCGCGTCATGCCGAGATCGGCGAGGTGCGCGGGCTGGGCTCGATGCTCGCGTTCGAGTTCGAGGAGCGCGCGCCTGATCGGGCGACGGCGGTCGTCGACGCGGCGTTCGAGCGCGGTCTCATCCTTCTCTCGTGCGGTCTGTACGGCAACGTCATTCGGCTGCTACCCCCTCTCAACATCGCGCCGGACGAGTTGGACGAGGGGCTCGCCATCCTGGAGGAGTCGCTTGGCGCCTGAGGCGAGCGCCCCGGACATCAGCGTCAGAAACCTGACAAAGC
>DASTYQ010000075.1:0-7225 GCA_035764775.1 Gaiellaceae bacterium | reverse complement strand
GCTCGACGTGATCGTCACGGGCTGGCTGAAGCGGAGCCGGACCTCCCTGGGCGGCGCGTCGACGCGCGACTGCGTGACCGGCTCCGAGCCGAGCAGCGTGACGTGGGCGAGTGCGCCGGCCGGAGCGATCAGCGCGACTGCCGCGACGGCGAGTGCGACGAGGAAGCGCCTCACGGGCCTCCGAGAGCGCCGAACCGCCCGAAGATCGGGGCGGCGTCACGGTCGGCGAACAGGAGCACGGCGAGCAGGACGAACGTCATTGCGAAGCCCACGCGCCATACGACCTGGCGCGGTCTCAACGCCTGGCCGAGCGGGAAGATCGCGACGCCTACGAGCATCCACCCGATCGCATGGTGGAGGAAGGCCGACCGCGAGTAGAGCCACGCGTTCTGCTCGTGCACGAGGAACGCGACCCCCGAGACCATCAGCGCGAACGCCGGAACGAGCGACCAGTTCGGGCTCCGCAGCTTTCCCCGGACGAGCGCCAGCTCGACGGCGCCCGCCACGAGCGCGGCCTGCGCCCACAGCGCATGGGCGAGCAGGTGCATCGTCGAGAACGTGGAGAAGATCGTGATGACCCACAGCCCGACGCTCGACACGACGACGACGGCCGGGAAGAGATACGCACGCCAGGCGCGGCGGCGAAAGACCTCTGTGCCGACGACGACCTCGGCCACGAGCAGGAGACCGATGAGGAGGGAGACCGCCGCAGCGAGCCAGTGGGCGGATTCAGCCCGCGGGACCACGCTGCTCCTCGACCTCGAGGTCTTCGACCAGGCCGGGCGCGATCACGAAGGTGAAGGCGAGGCCGACGAGCACGACGAGCAACGGCGGCTGGAAGAGATAGTCGTAGATCCCCTGTCCCGCGCGGTCGAGGAGGACGATCCGATACGGCTGCCAGACCGCCCAGACGACGCCCCCGAGAACCGTGAGCGGCCCGAGCAGCTGGACGACGAGCGCGCGCCAGGGGCGTCGTGCCGCCACCGGCAGCTCCTCTTCCCTCGGGATACTGGTTGCGATCTCGGAGTTCACCCGTACCTCCCGTCCGGAGAGTGTTGCGAGCAGTGAATGCGTTGCGCAAGGTTCTGTTCAGAACTCAGGTTTCAGCGTGAGGCATCATCGATCCGTGCGCACCCGAATCGTGGCCCTCGTGGGAGTCGTGGCGCTCGCCTCGGCCCTGGCCGTCGTCGCGATTGCGAGCACCTCCGCGAGCGGCCTGCCGTCGTACACGAACGGGTACGCCAAGTGGTCGAAGATCAATCGCAAGCCGTTCACGAAATGCGGCCCGCCGTGCGCCCATGCGGGCGTCAAGAACGTCTACACGAGCAAGAAGAAAGTCGGATCGAAGTACCCGAACGGCACGGTCGTCGTGAAGACGGTCGCCCAGACTGGAGACAAGGCCGGGGTTCCGAGCCAGGTCGCGATCATGCGCAAGGTGGCCGGGAAGTGGCGCTACGTCGAGTATGGCCTCTCCGGCTCGCGCTACTCGGTGATCGGCCAGGGCTCGTTCTGCCAGGCGTGCCACGCGCAGGCGCGCGCGAACGACTACGTGTTCACGAAGCGCTAGTCGGAGCCGTGCGGCGTCAGGCGGTCGCGCGTCTCTTGCGCTGCCAGGTCAGGAAGAGGGCGCCGACTCCACCGATCAGGCAGATGACCCCGAGGATCCAGAGGACCAAACCGCCCATGATCATGAAGATGATGGCCGCCACGATGAGACCCAGCCCGATGATGTTCGGTGCCATTGCAGCTCCATTCGACGGCGTGTCGCCGTTTCCTCGCGGAGTAGGTCCTCGTTACTGCGCTGCGAGCTTCTTGCGCCGGTACGTCATGAACAGCGCGACGATCCCGCCGAGCACCATCGGCAGGCCGATGACGTATCCGACGAAGTTCAGGAAGTACATGAAGAGGATCCCGGCGATGATCAGGCCGAGGCCGACGAGATTGACTGGCCAGTTTTCCATGGCCGCATCTTCGCGGCTCTGACGCCCGTTCCTCGTCCCCTCTTAGGGTTTCACTCGTTCGAAGGCTGCGATCGCGCGGTCGAGGTGTTCGCGCTCGAGCGCGGCCGACATCTGCACACGCACCCGCGCCGTCCCCTCCGGCACCACCGGGAAGCCGAACCCCGTGACGAATACGCCCTCGTCCAGGAGCCGCGTGGACAGCGCCATCGCCGCAGCGGTCTCGCCGATGATGATCGGCACGATCGCGGCCTCTCCGTCGAGCGGCGCATAGCCTGCCTCGACGAGCAACTCGCGGAACACACGGGTGTTCTCCCGCAAGCGAGCGAGGAGCTCGGGCTGCTCGAGCATGAGCTCGATCGAGCGAAGCGCGCTGCAGGCGACCGTCGGCGGGAGCGCATTCGAGAAGAGCTGCGGCCGCGAGCGCTGGGAGAGGACGTCGCAGACCTCCTCGGACGCCGCGACGTACCCGCCGGCCGCCCCGCCGAGCGCCTTCCCGAGCGTGCCCGTGATCACGTCGACCTCGCCCAGGAGGCCGAAGTGCTCGACCGTTCCGCGCCCCGTCTCGCCGAGCACGCCGACGCCGTGCGAGTCGTCGACGATCACGACGGCGTCGTACTCACGCGCCAGCTCGACGATTTCGGGCAGCTTCGCGAGGTCGCCCTCCATGGAGAAGACGCCGTCGGTGACGACCAGCTTCCGCGCCTCACGCGGCGAGGCGGCGAGCCCGTCGCGCAGCGCGGCCATGTCCGAGTGCGGGTAGATGACCTTCGCTCCCGGACGCGAGAGGCGGATCGCGTCGATCAGGCTCGCGTGGTTGAGCTCGTCGGTGAGAATCACGGTGGTCTCGTCGGTGAGGCTCGGGATACACGCCTCGTTCGCGTTCCAGCAGGAGACATAGCTCAGCGCGGACTCGGTGCCGGAGAGGTCGGCGAGCGCGCGCTCGAGCGCGAGGTGTGGCTCGAAGGTCCCGCAGATGAAACGCACCGACGCCGTGCCGGCCCCGTAGCGCTCGAGCCCCTCGATGCCAGCACGCACGACCTCGGGATGGCCCGCGAGGCCGAGGTAGTTGTTCGAGGAGAGGACGATCACCTCGCCTCGCCCCTCCATCTGCACGACGGGCCCCTGCGGCGACTGGAGCGTGAGGAACCGCTTGTACGTTCGCGCCTCGCGAAGCCCCTCGAGCTCCGCGCCGAGCTGCTGGTCGAGAGTCGCTGTCACGCTGTTGCTCCGTTCGGTCGCAGGACGATCTTGCAGGCCTCGCCCGACTCGAGAAGCGCGAACGCCTCCTCGTAGCGCTCGAGCGGAAGCTCGGCGGTGATGAGCGGGCGGAGATCGACGACGCCGTGCTCGAGGAGCCAGCGCGTCGTGTACCAGGTCTCCCAGATCTCGCGGCCGTTGACCGCGGTGACCGTGAGGTTCTTGAAGATGAGCGACTCGGCGACGTCGATCGTCGCGGGGCGCGCCGGGATTCCGAAGAGGACGACGTTCCCTCCGTGGCGCACGACGTCGAACGCGTCCTCGATCGCGCGCAGCGCGCCGGACATCTCGAAAACGACCCCCACGCCGACCCCTTCGTTGTGTTCCAGGAACCACGCGGGGACGTCCTCGACCTCGTCGACGTTCACGACGGCATCAGCTCCGAGCGTCCTGGCGAGCTCCATCCGGAACGGAACATGGTCGGAGGCGAACAGCCGTCCCGAGCCGAAGGCCTTCGCGATCGCGATCGTGAAGAGGCCGACCTGGCCGCAGCCGAGCACCGCGACCGCACGGCCGGCGAGATCCTGCGTCGAGGTCGCGAACACGGCGTTGCCAAACGGCTCCTGCAGGCAGGCGATCTCGGGCGGCAACTTCGAACGGTCGTTCTTCCACACGACCGATGCCGGAATCGCGACGTAGTCGGCGAACCCGCCATCCCGGTCGACCCCGAGGATCCGAGTCTGCTCGCACATGTGCGCCTTGCCCGTCCGGCAGTGGAAGCACACGCCGCAGGTGACGTGACTCTCGGCCGAGACATAGTCGCCCTCCTCGAGGTCCCGAACGCCGACACCCGTCGCGACGACGGTCCCGCAGAGCTCGTGGCCGAGCGTCAGCGGCGGCCGCACGCGCTCGGACGACCACTGGTCCCAGCGGCTGATATGCAGGTCGGTCCCGCAGATCGACGCGGCCTCGATCCGGACGAGGACCTCGTCGGGCGCAGGCGTCGGGACCGGAACCTCCTCGAGCGTCAGCCCCGGCGCCGCCTCGCGCTTGCGGATGGCGCGCATCGTCTCCACGGCTGCCCGATCTTGCCACGGACCGATCAGCAGGGAGCCGGGTTACGATCCGGCGCGTGCAGGACCCGGCCGTCCCGTCCGAGCAGGATCTCGAGGAGCTGTACGACAACCCGCTCGAGCGCCTGCAGCTTCTCGGGGGTGACGATGCGGCCATCGCGGCCTTCCTCGACGAGATCGACGTCCGCGGGCCACGCGACCGCGAGATGCTGCGCGAGCTCGCCCGTACGTCCCCGCTCGCGCGACCCGAGCAGTTCGAGGACGATCATCGCCGTGTGCTGATCGGGCTCGAGAGCCTCCGGCGCCACGGATACCACGGCGCGAGCGTAAACCCGGCCCTCGGGCCGCTGCGCACGCCCGTCCGCTTTCTCGTCGAGCTCGTCGCCCGCTACGTGGTCGTCTCGCACGTGAAGAACGTCGCGGTGAACCTCCGCAACTTGTACTGGCTCCGCGAGATGCAGTCGGAGCCCGAATCGGCCGAGGCTGCTCTTCTGCGCAAGGCGCGCTCGGACGCCCAGGCGCTCGTCGACATCACGAAGAGCCGCGAGATCGGCGTGCCGGCCTTCGTGATCGGCGGGCTTCTCATCCCCGCCGGGCTGTCCCTGTGGCGGCTCGCGAGCGGAGCGACGCGCGAGTGGTGGATCGCGCTGCTCGCGGGCGCGATCGGGGTCGCGATCGGCCTCGCGATCTCGTGGTTCGTGCTGCGCGGAGCCGCGCTCGCGAGTCGGCGGATACGCCTATCCGTCGCCGTCCCGCTGGGCGAGCTCTGGCGTACCGTGGGGAGCTGCGGATCGGCGCCGAAGGATCAGTCGCGGCGGTTCGCGACTGTCGCGATCACGCTCACGCTGACCGTCTGGATCGTTCTGCCGCTGCTCGTGACGCTGTCGCTCGCCGGCTAGTACGACCGGCGCTATAGAGCTCTCGCCGACGACGCCGTCGCCCGGCAGCGTCACCCAGTGCCTCGTTCGAACGTCGGTGGTCCGCGACGACCCCGACTACGGCATCGTTCGCTACCGCTATCGCCGCACTCGGATCGAGATGGACGAAGTCATGCGGATAGAGGTCCTGCCAGAGGATTCCCGCCTGCGGGTAGAAGGTGAACTCGGTGCCCCGCGAACCCGACGCGCCGGCCGCGAGGACGAGTGCAAAGGCGATCGGGACGGCGAGCAGACGGCGACGGCCCATGCGGCTCGACACCGTAACGGCGCTCAGCGCACGATGACCGGCGTTCCGACGTCGACGAAGCGGTAGACGCGCGCGGCCTCGCCTTCCGGGAGCCGCACGCACCCGTGTGACGCCGGGTACGACGGGACGTCCGGCGACTGATGCGTCGCGATCCCGCCGTGGAAGTACGCGGCGTACGGCATCCACACGTGGAACGGCACCGACCAGGAGTAGAGCGACTTCACGTACACGCGGAAGTCACCCACCGGCGTCCGGCCGAAGGAGCCCGTCGACGTGTGGACGGCTCGTACGACCGCGCCATCCTCGACCATCAGCAGGACGCCGCGATCGACATTGATCTCCAGGCGCCTGCCCGGCCGACGGGCCGCGGGTCTCGGTCGCGTCGCGGTGAAGAGTGCGACCTGCGTCTGGCCGGTGACCGTCCCGGTGCGATCGAGGTCCTCCCAGCCCTGGAACGCGAGGAGCGCCTGTTCGGTGAGGTAGTCCGTCTCGCCCGTCGCGTCCGAGCGGTCGAGGTAGCCGAGGGCGGCGAGTCGCAGCTGCACGCCGCGGACGACATACGAGTAGTCCTTCTCGCCTGTCTCGGCCCGCCACGTCCCGGGTCGCACCCCGAGTCGGGCGGTCGTGAGGAAGCGACCTTCGGACGCCAGAGCGACGAATTCCTGGCCGCCGAGCGGGGCAAGCGTCGCGGCGATCTGCCAGAGCCGCCTGCGCTTCGTCTCCGCGGAGCCGCGGCCGAACGTCGAGCGCGAGAAGCTCGCGAACCAGGTGTCCACCGACCGGCGGAGCGACCGCAGCCGCGCCGTCTCGGGCAGTGCAGTTCGAATCCCCCGCCTGCGCTCGAGCTTGGTCGGGCCCTGCGTGAGCTCGCGGAGCGCCGTCTCCTGCGGCGTCATCCCCCTCGGGACGGCACGTTCCACACGAGTGATCCAGTTGTCCTTGACGAACGCGACCTCGACCGTCTGCGGCTCCGGCTTCAGAAGCGCACGCGCAGGAGTCGCGACGGCAGCACGCGGCGCCGACGACGACTGCAGGTCGACGGCGAGGAGCCCTGCGAACGCGAACACGAGGACGACGAGCGAGACGCGCATCGGGGCGGTCCGGGTTCGCCGCCTCGCGCAAGATGCCTGCATGCGGACACTCACGCTGCGCGAGCTGAATCGAGCGACGCTCGCGCGTCAGCTCCTCCTTCGGAGACACCGGCTCTCCGTCACGAAGGCGGTCGAGCGCACCGCCGGCTTGCAGGCGCAGTGGCCGCCGTCGCCGTACATCGGCCTCTGGACGCGACTCGACGGCTTCACCCCCGACCAGCTCGTCCGTGCCATCGCGCGTCGGACTGTGGTCAAGGCGACGCTGATGCGGACGACCCTGCACATCGTCAGCGCCGCTGACTACCTCTCGTATGCGGAGATGTACCGCGAGAGCCGGATTCGGGAGCTTCAGCGCCAGCTCGCCGCGCAGGGCGAGGACGCCGACTTCGCCGAGGATGGAGAACGCCTCGCAGCATTCGCCGCTGAGCAGGCGCGGTCGCGACCGGAGCTGCTCGGATTGCTGGGACGGCCGAAGCTGCGAATCGAGGAGCGCGCTCCGTGGCTCGTCTGGTACGGCCTCGCCGCCTACGCGGGGCTCGTCAACGCCCCGTCGTCGTCCGTTTGGCGCCAGCACACGGCCGGTGGCACGTTCGTGCCGGCGCGCACCTGGCTGGGTGCCGCCGGCGCCACGGGCGACGCCGCCGCCACGAGCCTCGTGCGCCGCTACCTCGCTGCCTTCGGCCCGGCGTCGCGAGCGGACATCGCGCAGTGGACGGGC
>DASTYQ010000074.1:0-12462 GCA_035764775.1 Gaiellaceae bacterium | reverse complement strand
TTCTGGCGGTTCGTCCCATTCACGATCTTCGGTCTCGTCGCAGGAGTCGTTGCCGACCGGATCGAGTCGCGCAAGCTCGTCATGGCGACGCAGGCCGCCGCGATGGTGATCTCGATCGCGTTGGCGCTGGTCACGCTCACTGGCACCGCGACGCTCCCGATCGTCTACGTGCTCGCGGCCCTCGGCGGCGTCGCGCTCGCGTTCGACGCTCCTGGTCGCCAGTCGCTCACGTTCCAGATGGTCGGGCCGCGCGAGCTGCCCAACGCCGTCGCGCTCAACTCGGGCCTCTTCAACGGCTCGCGGGTCATCGGCCCCGCGCTCGCAGGGATCCTCATCGCCGCGGTCGGAACAGGCGTCTGCTTCGTTCTGAACGCGGTCAGCTTCCTCGCCGTCCTCGCCGCGATCGGGCTCCTGCGCAACGACGAGCTCTACCCCGTCGCGAAGGACCACGGGGCGACCGTGATCGACGGCCTGCGCCGGGCGACGTCGTACGCGTGGCGCGATCCGCAGCTGCGGCTCATCCTCAGCGTCGTGACCGTCGTCGCGACCGTGGGCTTCAACTTCCACGTCCTCGTCCCGCTCCTCGCCGCGGACACGTTGCACGTCGGGCCCGAGGGATTCGGCGTCCTGTCGGCGTCCTTCGGAGCCGGCGCACTCGTCGGAGCACTCGCGGCGGCGACGTTCCGAGAGGCGAGCTGGCGGCTCTTTGCGATCGGGACCGGCTCGTTCGGCGTTCTCGCGCTCGCTCTCGCGCCGGTGGAAAATGCGGTCCTCGCCGCCGTCCTCCTCTTCGGCATCGGCATCGCGTTCACGCTCTTCACGGCGAACGCCAACGCGCTCGTCCAGCTCGCCGCGCCGGACCATCTGCGCGGCCGGCTCATCGGCCTCTACCTCTTCGCGTTCCTCGGTCTCGCACCGCTCGGCGGACTGCTCGCCGGCTGGCTCGCGGAGATCGGTGGGACGTCGCTCGCGTTCGCGGTCGCCGGCATCACGGCGATCGTCGCGATCGCGATCGCAAACGCGGTGCGGACGCGTACCGACGAAGCCGCGCTCTCACACGCCCGGTAGCCCGCCGGACTCGCGCTCCTGCCCCGAGCGCCGCAGCACGACGTACGCGACGAGGACGCCGACGAGCGTGACGCCGAGCATCATCGCCGCCGTCGCATTGATCGCAGGCGTCACGCCGAAGCGCAGCTGACCCCAGATGTAGATCGGCAGCGTCTCCGACGTGGGACCCGTGACGAAGAACGACGTGATGAAGTCGTCGAACGAGAACGTGAACGCAAGCAGCCCACCGGCGAGGATCGCCGGCGCGAGCCGGGGCAGCGTCACCTGTCGGAACGTCGCGAGCGCACCCGCACCGAGATCGAAGGAGGCCTCCTCGAGTGTCTGTCCCATCGAGACGAAGCGGGCGCGTACGACGAGCGCGACGACGGAGGTGTTGAAGACGACATGTGCGATGAGGATCGTCTGCCAGCCGAGCGGGCTCTCGAGCCCGACGCGCGACCCCGCCTGAACGAAGAACACGAGCGCCGCGATCGCGAACACGATCTCCGGCGTCACCAGGGTCATGTATGCGAGCGCATCGATCGGCGTGCGACACCATGAGCGCATGCGCGGCAGCGCAAGCGCCAGCATCGTTCCCAACACACAGGCGACCAAGGCGTTCCCGAGCGCGATGAGGACGCTGAGCTTGAGCGCGCTCGTTATCTCGGGCGTCTCGAGTGCGACGCGGAACCACTTCGTCGAGAACCCCTGCCAGTAGAGGACGTCACGGCCGCCGTTGAACGCGAAGACGACGACGACGGCGATCGGCGCATACAGGAAGACGTACGCGAGGAGCGCATAGCCGCCGAGGATCCGCCTGCCGTTCACGAGTGCTGCTCCTGCCGGCCGAGTGCCCGCGCGTAGACCACGAGGGCGATCGTCAGCGCGCCGATGACCACCATGGCAATGGCCGAGCCGAGCGGCCAGTCGCCGGACTCGAGGAACTGCTGGGCAATGAGGTTGCCGGCGTAGAACGTCTTGTTGCCGCCCAGGATCACCGGGATGATGTACTCGCCCGTGAGCGGGATGAACACGAGCAGCGAGCCTGCGAGCACGCCCGGCAGGGCGAGCGGAAAGGTGATCCGACGAAACGCTCGCCAGGGCGGGTCGCCCAGGTCCTGGGCGGCGTCGACGAGCGACCAGTCGATCCGTTCGAGCGCCGCGTAGAGCGGCAGTACCATCAACGGGAGGTAGTTGTAGGCGACCCCGATGTAGACGGCGGTCGGCGTGAACAGCACCGGGTGGCTCTCCAGGAAGCCCGAGACCCCGAGTGCGCGGAAGACGGGGAATTCGGGGTCCAGCACGATGAGCCACGCGTACGCGCGAATGAGGAAGCTCGTCCAGAACGGGACGATCACGAGCAGGAGGAGCAGCGTCTTGTGCTTCGCGTAGCGCGCGATGTAGTACGCGAGCGGGAACCCGATGACGAGCGTCGACAGGGTCCCGACGACCGAGAGCTTCAGCGTCTCGAGGAAGATGTCGCGATAGAGGTGGAGGTCGCCGACGAAGTCGTCCCAGAGGTACCGGTAGTTGTCGAGCGTCCAGGTGTACGAGATGTCCGAGAAGCCGACGACCTCGCCGAAGCTCGTGACGGCGATGAATCCGAGCGGGACGAGGAAGAACGCCACGTACCACCCGACGGCCGGCAGCACGAGCCAGCCGGGATAGCGGGGGGCTCCGCTCCGCGCAGGGCGGGAATCCGCTGACTCGCGGATTCCCGCTGCGCGTAGACCCTTAGAGCGCGGCCGCATAGCGGCCGCGATCGTCACGAGTGCCCAACTCCGTCAAGACGCCTTGAACTCCGTCCAGATCCGCTCCCGAAGCCGCTTGCCGTTCGGGGTGACCTGGTTGACCTCGAGCTTCTTGACGGTCGCCGGCGCCGGGAAGACCACCGGGTCCGACAGGAGCTTCGCGGCCGCAGTCCCCTTCAACAGCGACCTCTTGAGCGGTGAGCCGTAGTAGGTGAACGCCGTCTCGACGCCGTTGTTCTTCGGCTGGTAGACGAAGTCGATCCAGGCATGCGCGGCGTCGGGGTTCTTGGCGCCGACGGGGATGTTGTAGTAGTCGATCCAGATCTCGCCGCCCTCCTTGGCGACGACGTACTTCGCGGGCACCTTCGACGCGAGCAGAATCCCGTCTCCGCTCCAGCCGAGACCCATCCACGCCTTGCCCCTCGCGATGAGCGTGTCGTAGTTGGAGGAGTGGAGTGCGACGACGTACGGCTTGAGCTCGAAGAGCACCTTCTTGACCTCGTCGAGCTCCTTCTTCGACTCCGTCGAGTACGAGTAGCCGAGCATCGTCGCGATCGAGCCGAGCACCTCGGGCGAGCTGTCGACCATCGTCGTCTTCCCGTACTTCTTGGTCAGCGCGACGAACTCTCTCCACGTCGTCGGGCGCTCCTTGATCTTGTCCGTTCGATACATGAAGCCGGTCGTCCCCCAGTCCTTGACGACCGAGTACTTGCTCTTCGGATCGTCGGGCGTGTTGTGGAACTTGGGGTCGACGTTCTTCTTGACGTTCTTCAGCTTCGACCAGTCGAGCGGCTCGACGAGACCCTCGGCGATCATCTGCTTCGTCATGTAGTTCGATGGGCAGATGAGGTCGTAGCCGCGCGCGCCGGCCTTGAGCTTGGCGTGGAGCGTCTCGTTCGAGTCGTAGAACGACTTCTTGACCGAGATACCCGTCGCCTTCGTGAACGCCGCGTACGTCTTCGGGTTGATGTACTGAGCCCAGTTGTAGAAGTTGAGCGTCCCGGCGTCTGCAACCTCGGTGGCCGCGAACGCGTCGCTCCCGAACCTGCCGAGCCCGGCCGCAAGCGCGGCCGCAGTGGCGCCCGCCATGAAGCCTCGTCGACTGACGGGCCGCTCCCACATGGTCTGGTCTTCGCTCATTCGTTCCCTCCTTCGTCGAAGTCGAGGGCCGCCTCGTCGGCCCACGTGATCGAGACGCGCTCGCCCTCGGCGAACGCCTCGATCCCCCCGCGTGCTTCTGACCGCTGCTCCCGTGCGAGTACCTCCTGCCCGTCGTCCAGGCGAACGACGCACTGGACCGCCGGCCCGATGACCATCGTCGTCGCGATCGTTCCCGGCACGCCTGCATCGCCCGCGACGACCCGCAGCCGCTCGGGCCGTACCGCAACCTCCTTTCCGCCTACGCGAATGAAGTTGGTGTCTCCGATGAATCCGGCGATCCACTCGGTTGCCGGCGAGTCGTAGATCTCGGGTGGCGCCCCGATCTGCTCGATGCGACCGCCGTTCATCACGACGACGCGGTCCGACATCGCGAGCGCCTCCTCCTGGTCGTGCGTGACGTACACGAACGTGATGCCGATCTCCTCCTGGATCCGCTTGAGCTCGATCTGCAGCTCCTTCCGCACCTTCAGGTCGAGCGCCCCGAGCGGCTCGTCGAGGAGAAGGACACGCGGGTGCATGACCAGTGCGCGCGCCAATGCGACGCGCTGCTGCTGCCCTCCCGAGAGCTGTCGTGGCTTGCGGGCCTCGAAGCCCTCGAGCCGGACGAGCGCCAGCATCTCGGTCGCACGGCCGCGTCGCTCCGACTTGCCGAGCCCACGCTGCTTCAGGCCGTAGGCGACGTTGTCGAGCACGCTCAGGTGCGGGAACAGCGCGTACGACTGGAACACGGTGTTGACGTCGCGCTTGTACGGCGGGACCCGCGAGACGTTCGTTCCGCCGATCCGCACCTCACCCGCGTCCGGCTGCTCGAAGCCCGCGATGAGGCGAAGCGTTGTCGTCTTGCCGCAGCCCGAAGGGCCGAGCAACGAGAGGAACTCGCCTGGCTGCACCTGGAGGTCGATGCCGTCGACGGCTGCGACGGACCCGAACAGCTTCGTCACATCGACGAGCTCGACGTCAGGCGTGGCCACGGTCCCCACCGCCGGGCTCAGTAGCTGGGCGGACTGATGATCCACATCACCTCCGCGGCATCGCTGCCGATGTTCACGAGCCGGTGCGGCGTCGAGGAGCGGTAGTCGATCGAGTCGCCGGTCGACAGCTCGAACACGTCGGCGCCGAGCTGGAGCGACACGTGCCCGGTGAGGACGACGAGGAGCTCCTCCGAGTCGCCGTGTGTGTACGGCTCCTCCCCGGTCGACCCGCCGGTGTCGAGCTCGCCGACGATGACCTGCAGGTTCTCGAGCGGACGCGGCGTGAGCATGAACTTCCTGCCGAGCGTCCCGAACGCGAGGTTCGGCCTGGCTTCACGGCGCAGCACGCGAGGGTTTCCAGTCGATCCGTTGGGCTCGAAGAGGTCGGCGACGTTCACGCCGAGCGCCGCGGCGATTCGTTTCAACGACGCGACGCTCGCATTCGCCCGCCCCCGCTCGACCTGGCTGAGGAAGCTCTCGGAAAGGTCTGCCCGGTCGGCGACGGTCTTCAGCGTCGCTCGCCGTAGACGCCGGATCGCCCGCAGGCGCTCCCCGACGTCGACGCGCTCGATTTCAGCGATCTGCGAGTCCATCGAAGAAAACTGAAGCGACACTACTCCGCCCTTTGACGGGAAGCAACCGACCGTGAGAGAGTCACCGCGTGGCGACGGTGGTCTTCTTCCCCGAGGGTGCGTACGGCCCGACGAACAACTGCGTCGGGATCGGGCAGGTGCTCGTCGAGCGAGGGCACCGCGTCGTCTTCGTCATCGAGGAGTCCTTCGCAGGCTCGCTCGAGGCGCAGGGCTTCGAGGAGCGGCTCATGCGCCTCGGGCCGCCCCCCGAGGTCGAGGAGGAGCCGGGTCAGTTCTGGAAGGATTTCATCCGCGACACGGCGCCGGTGTTCCGCAAGCCGACGATCGAGCAGCTCGCCGAGTTCATCGAGCCGACCTGGCGGGCCTTGTGCGACGGCTCGCGCTACGTCGACGACCGCCTCCGCGAGATCTTCGACGAGGTCGAGCCCGACGTGATCGTCGAGGACAACGTCGTCTGCTTCCCGGCCATCCACCACTCGCGCCGGCCGTGGGTGCGGGTCGTGTCCTGCAACCCGCTCGAGGTGAAGGACGCCGAGATCCCGCCCGTGTTCTCGGGCTACCCGGCGGGTGACCGGACGGGGTGGGACGCCTTCCGCGCGGAGTACGCGCGCTCGACTGCCGACCTGCACCGCGAGTTCTCGGCCTTCTGCGCCGAGCGTGGCGCTCCGCCTCTCCCCGAGGCCGAGTTCATCCACGAGTCCGACTGGCTCAACCTCTATCTGTACCCGGCCGAGGCCGACTACGCGCGCGGCACTCCGCTCGCGCCGACCTGGCACCGGCTCGATACGTGCGTTCGGCGTACGCAGGGCGTGCTCGGGCTGCCGTCGGAGATCATGGAGGGCGAGGGCGGGCTCGTGTACCTCTCGCTCGGCAGCCTCGGCTCGGCCGACGTCGCGCTCATGAAGCGCCTCGTCGACGTTCTCTCGCGCGCGCCGCACCGATTCATCGTCTCGAAAGGACCGCAGGCCTCGGAGTTCGAGCTCGCGGACAACATGTGGGGCGACGAGTTCGTCCCCCAGCCCACACTGCTGCCGCTCGCCGACGTCGTCATCACCCACGGCGGGAACAACACGACGACCGAGTGCTTCCATTTCGGCAAGCCGATGATCACGCTGCCGCTCTTCTGGGACCAGTACGACAACGCGCAGCGGATCGCGGAGACCGGGTTCGGCATCCGCCTGCAGACGTACGAGTTCGAGGACGGGGAGCTCCTCGACGCGATCGACCGGCTCGTCGCCGACGAGGCGCTCCACGCTCGCATGTCAGCCGTCTCGACCCGCGTTCAGGCGACGCCGGGAACCGTCGAGGCTGCCGACCTCATCGAGCGCATAGCCTGAGACGCGTGGACGTCTTCCGCACGCCCGACGAGCGCTTCGCCGGGCTGCCGGACTACGCCTTCGACCCCCGTTACGTCGAGCAGGACGGGCTGCGGATGCACTACCTCGACGAGGGTTCGGGCGATCCCGTCCTCCTGCTCCACGGCGAGCCGAGCTGGGCGTTCCTGTATCGGAAGATGATCCCGACGATCGCCGGGGTCGCCCGAGTGGTCGCGCCGGACTACTTCGGGTTCGGCCGCTCGGACAAGCCGACCAACGTCGAGGCGTACTCGTACGACTTCCACTACGGGTCGGTCGAGCGCCTGGCCGCGGATCTCGACCTCCGCGACGCGACCGTCGTCGTGCAGGACTGGGGCGGGCCCGTCGGGCTCCGCCTCGCCGTCGAGCACCCCGAGCGTGTGTCGCGGCTCGTCATCCTCAACACCGGGATCGGCGCGGGCAGAGCGCCGTCGCCCGAATGGCTGCGGTTCCGCGAGTTCATGCGGCGGGTCGGCGCCGATCTCGTCCCGGGCCAGCTCGTCCGCCTTTCCTGCGTGACCGACCCGGGTGACGACGTGATCGAGGGCTACAACGCGCCGTTCCCGACCCCCGAGTCCAAGGCCGGCGTGCTCGCATTCCCGGAGCTCGTCCCGACCGAGGTCGACCACCCGAGCGCCGCGAAGATGATCGAGGTCAGGGCCGCGCTCGAGACCTGGGACCGCCCCGCCCTCGTCCTCTTCTCGGACTCGGACCCGATCTTCTCGACGGCCGCTGCCGAGCACATGGCGTCCCGGATCCCCGGTGCCGGCCCGGCCGAGACGGTCGTCGGCGCGGGTCACTTCCTGCAGGAGGAGAAAGGCGAGGAGATCGCCGACCGGATCGTGGGGTTCCTGGCGGAGACCTAGGCCGGGACGGTCCAGGTATCGCCTGCATGGAGCAGGGCACCGAGATCGCCGTCGCCGCGCTCCGCCTTCGCCGTCTCGAGCTGCTCGCGCATGAGCTCGTCGTAGACGGGTTGCTCGAGCGCGCGGAAGACTCCGAGCGGCACGGCGCCGTCCGTCTCCCACGTGATCCGCGACAGCGCGAAGGCGAGGCTCGCCTGCGCGTGCGACTCGTCGTGGACGAGGAGTGAATTCTCGCCGGCCTCGGCGACGTCGACGACGCGAAGCGATCCGTCGGGGTACTGCTGGATGCCACGCACGCCTTCGGGGCCGAACCGGATCCGCTCGCCGTGCTCGAGGTAGATGCGGTTGCCCTTGTCCTCGCGCACGACGTCGAAGGCGCCGTCGTTGTAGATGTTGCAGTTCTGGAGGATCTCGACGAACGCCGACCCGCGGTGACGTGCAGCGGCCCCGAGGACCTCGGTCAGGCCCTTCTTGTCGGTGTCGATCGCCCGCGCGACGAACGACGCCTCCGCACCGATCGCGACCGAGAGCGGGTTGAACGGATGATCGAGCGAGCCGAGCGGGGTCGACTTCGTCACCTTCCCGAGCTCCGAGGTGGGGGAGTACTGCCCCTTCGTGAGCCCGTAGATGCGGTTGTTGAAGAGCAGGATCTTCAGGTTGACGTTGCGGCGGAGCGCGTGGATGAGGTGGTTGCCGCCGATGGAGAGCGCGTCGCCGTCGCCGGTAACGACCCAGACGGAGAGATCGGGCCGCGTCACCGCGAGACCGGTCGCGATCGCGGGCGCGCGCCCGTGGATCGAGTGCATCCCGTAGGTCTGCAGGTAGTAGGGGAAGCGCGCCGCGCAGCCGATCCCGGACACGAAGACGATGCGCTCGCGCTCGAGCCCGAGCTCGGGCATGAAGCCCTGGATGACGTTCAGGATCGCGTAGTCGCCGCAGCCGGGGCACCAGCGCACCTCCTGGTCGGACTTGAAGTCCTTCGCCGTCAGCTGCACGAGGTCTCCGTTGCCGTCGCTCACTGGTCCACCAGCGCCGTGATCGCATCGGCGAGCTCGGCTGCGCGGAACGGCCGCCCGCGCACCTTGTTGTAGCCGGCGACGTCGACGAGGAACTCGGAGCGGACGAGCATACGCAGCTGCCCGAGGTTCATCTCCGGGACGAGCACCTTGTCGTAGGCGCGTACGACCTCGCCGGTGTTGCGTGGGAACGGATTCAGGTGACGGAGATGCGCCGTCGCGACCTTGCGCCCGGTCGCGCGCACCCGCCTGGCAGCGGCCCCGATCGCCCCGTACGTCGAGCCCCAGCCGAGGACGAGCGTGTCCGCCCCCTCCGGATCGTCGACCGCGAGCTCCGGGATGTCGGAGGCGATGCCCGCGACCTTGGCCGCGCGGAGCCGCACCATGCGGTCGTGGTTCTCGGGGTCGTAGGAGACGTTGCCCGTCTCGTCCTCCTTCTCGAGGCCGCCGATCCGGTGCTCGAGACCCGGCGTTCCCGGGATCGCCCACGGCCGCGCGAGCGTCTCCGCGTCGCGGCGGTAGGGGAGGAAGCGCTCGCCGTCGTTCGGCGCCGTCGCGAAACCGACGTCGATCGTCGGAAGGGTGCTCACGTCCGGGATCAGCCACGGCTCCGATCCGTTTGCGAGGTACGCGTCCGAGAGCAGGAACACGGGGGTCCGGTACTTCACCGCGATTCGCGCCGCCTCGATCGCAGCGTCGAAGCAGTCGGAGGGGGTCGAAGCGGCTACGACCGGAACGGGCGACTCGGAGTTCCGCCCGAACAGGACCATCAGCAAATCGGCCTGCTCCGGCTTCGTGGGCATGCCGGTCGAGGGACCTGCGCGCTGGATGTCGACGACGAGGAGCGGGAGCTCGAGCGTGACCGCGAGGCCGACCGTCTCCGACTTGAGGACGACTCCGGGACCTGCGGAGGTCGTCACGCCGAGTGAGCCGCCGAACGCGGCACCGAGCGCAGCGCCGGACGCGGCGATCTCGTCCTCGGCCTGGAACGTCCGAACGCCGAAGTGCTTGAGCCCGGCGAGCTGCTCGAGGACGTCGGAGGCGGGCGTGATCGGGTAGGCGCCCAGGAAGAGCGGAAGCCCGCTCAGCTTGCTCGCGGCGACGAGGCCGTATGTCAGCGCCGTGTTGCCCGAGACCTGGCGGTACGTCCCGGGCGCAGCCTTCGCGGGCGCGATCTCGTAGGAGCTCGCAAAGTCCTCGGACGTCTCGCCATAGTTCCAGCCCGCCTTGAACGCCTTCGAGTTCGCCTCGACGATCTCGGGGCGCTTCGCGAACTTCTCCTCGATGAAGCCCAGCGTCCCGTCCGTCGGGCGGTGATACAGCCACGACATGAGTCCGAGCGCGAAGAAGTTCTTCGAGCGCTCGGCCTCGCGCGAGGTGACACCCTCGATGCCCTTGAGCGCCTCGATCGTCATCGACGAGAGAGCCACCGGGTGGAGGTGGAAGTCGGCGAGCGAGCCGTCCTCGAGCGGGTTCGCCTCGTAACCGGCCTTCTGCAGGTTCCGGTCGTTGAACGCGTCCGTGTTGACGATCACGGTGCCGCCCTTCTCGAGATCGCCGAGATTGACCTTGAGCGCCGCCGGATTCATCGCGACGAGCACGTTCGGCTGGTCGCCGGGCGTGAGGATGTCGTGGTCCGCGAAGTGGACCTGGAACCCGGAGACGCCGGGCAGCGAGCCGGCCGGCGCGCGGATCTCCGCCGGGAAGTCGGGCAGCGTCGCGAGATCGTTCCCGAAGACGGCGGTTTCGCTGGTGAAGCGATCGCCCGTGAGCTGCATCCCGTCGCCGGAGTCGCCGGCAAACCGGATCACGACCCGTTCGAGGTGCTCGACGGGCTTCGACGTAGCCACAGCCGAGGTATAGCGGACACGGCGGGGGCGCCGCAGTACAGGGGCTCGGCGCGAGAAGACGCGCGGCCGCGCAGCGGCCTCATTCAGGGCTCTTCGCCCGAGCGGATTCCGTGCTCGCGCTGGGCTCAGCCCAAGCGGTACACGATGCGGCCGCGGGTCAGGTCGTACGAGGAGAGCTCGATGCGGACGCGATCGCCCGGAAACACGCGGATGCGATAGCGCTTCATCTTGCCCCCCATGTAGCCGAGTGCTTCGTGGCCGTTGTCGAGCCGGACTCGGAACATCCGGCTGCGGAGAGCCTCGATGACCTCACCCTCGACCTCGAGCTTCTCTTCCTTCACCTTCATGGCAGCTCCTCGCCTCGGGGAGTTGAGATGGCGCTGTGGCCGCACGAGCGGCCACAGCGCTGAGAGTGCGTCCTACGCGACGGGGACGACGTTGCGCGCCTCGGGGCCCTTCTGACCCTCGGCGGGCTCGAACTCGACCCGAGCACCTTCGGAGAGGCTCTTGAAGCCGTCACCGGCGATGTTCGAGAAGTGCACGAAGAGATCCTTGGATCCCTCGTCCGGGGTGATGAAGCCATACCCCTTGCTGTCGTTGAACCACTTCACGGTTCCGGTTGCCATCTATGAAACACCTCCCTACACGAACTCACGAACAAGCAGGAAGGCGCACGCGCGAACCCGAACTCGCTCTGGTTTGACGCGGAAACGGTAGCAGGTGCCTACACCGCTTCGGCGAGGAGCGACTGGACGTCGAGCGGTCGCGTGAACATGCCAAGGCTGCCGTCGTCGTTCGTCGGCCACTCCTCCCTCGGACGGTCGCGGTACAGCTCGACGCCGTTTCCGTCCGGATCGCGCAGGTAGAGCGCCTCGCTCACGCCGTGGTCGGACGCGCCGTCGAGCGGGATCCCCGCCTCGACCAGGCGCCGCAGTGCATCCGCGAGCGCGGCGCGGTCCGGGTAGCGGATGGCGACGTGGTACAGGCCAGTATGCCCCGGAGGCGCCGGCGAGCCGCCCTTGCTTTCCCAGGTGTTGAGACCGAGGTGATGGTGATAGCCGCCGGCGGAGATGAACACGGCCTGGTCGCCGTAGCGCGCCTGCTCCTCGAAGCCCAGGACGCCGACGTAGAAGTCGAGTGCGCGCTCGAGGTCCGCCACCTTCAGGTGGACATGGCCGATGTCGACGCGCGGGTCGATCGTGGGGCCTGCCATCGTGTTGAGAGTACTCGCGGGAACGCGGGTCGCCGCGCGGGTGTATGACCCACGTCATACGAGGAAGGGACTGAGATGCACAGATATCTCGTTGCGGCCGCGATCGTCGCCCTCGCGCTGCCGGCGCTCGCCGGCGCGAAGGGCCCGGTCGGAGCGTCGATCACCGGCCCGGGACTCGACCGGCCGCTGACGGTGACAGGCGACGGAGAAGGGCCCGGCACCGCTCTCGGGACGCTGGCCACCGCGAGCGGCTTCTTCCCGCAGATGTTCGGCCAGTCGCCGGATCCGACTCTCCGGTCGCGCCCAGGCAGGACGCTCGGATCGCGGTACAAGGTTCTCTACACCGTGCCGGGCCCGAACGGCGTCGACAGCCGGGTCGTCCAGCTCGTGTACCCGTACGCGAAGCCAGTCGCGCTCTCGTACATGCGCCCCGGGCAGGTGTTCTGGGTCACCGAGCGGACACACGGCGGATGGTTCCGAGCCTCGGCGAGTCTCAAGCGGATGCTCCTGCGCGCAGGATTGCCGGCGAGGCAGTCATCCTGAGCGGGTGAACGCGCGTGCCGCTCTCGCCGTTCTCGCCGGGTTGGCGGCCCTGGTCACCACCGGGGCCGCCAACCCCACGCCCTCCGGGAGGGAGAT
>DASTYQ010000073.1:0-7308 GCA_035764775.1 Gaiellaceae bacterium | reverse complement strand
ACCTGCAGCGCCGGTACCTCGGCGTCGAGCCGCTCGCTCACTAGTCTGTCGCGGTCCGTGCCTCGTTCGCTCGCCGCCCTGCTCGTGCTAGTCGCTGCCGTGACGGCGCTCGTGGGATGCGGCGGAAGCGACGGGACGAGGTCCGACATCGCCTTCGTCTCGAGCCGTGACGGCGACTACGCCATCTTCACGATGAGCGCCGACGGGAATGGGGAGCACCGCCTGACAGCTCGCGAGGGCGAGGCGCCCGAGGGCGAGTCCGTCTTCTGGCAGATCGATCCGGCCTGGTCGCCTGACGCGACGATGATCGCCTTCGTGAGCGCCCGGACGGGAGAAGCCCACGTCTACAGGATGAGCGCGGACGGCACCGGGACGACGCAGCTCACATCGGGCACGACGAGCGAAACTCATCCGACGTGGTCTTCCGACGGCACGTCCATCGCGTTCGCTCGGGCTGGCGACATCTACGTCATGAATGCGGACGGATCGAATCCGAGGCGCGTCTCGGACATCAACGCGCAGGAGTCCGATCCGGCCTGGTCGCCCGACGGCAAGTGGATCGCGTACATCAAGCGCACGCCGGGAACTCCGGTGCAGAACCTCTGGGTGATGCATCCCGACGGCTCGGGAAGGCGCGCGCTGACGAAACAGAGTGGACGCGCGTTCACTCCCTCGTGGTCGCCCGACAGCATGCGGATCGTGTTCTCCATGAACAGGGATGAGGAGGTCTACGAGCTCTTCACCGTCGGCGTCGACGGGAAGAGCCTGCGGAGCGTCCTTCCGACCGCGGGCGACAACTTCGAGCCGTCTTGGTCGCCGGACGGATCCAGGATCGCCTACCAGGAGGACGGCGCGATATTCACCGTCACGCTCGGTGGTGGAGACGTGGAGAGGCTCACGAACCAGGCCGACAACGACTCGTCTCCGACCTGGAATCCGCAATCGCCTGCGGGCGACGAGTAGCTCAGAAGGTCCCGTAGCGCTCGTACGCGTCGAGCGGGAGCATCCCTTCGCGGACGGCGACGCGGATTTCGCTCTCGGTCGCAGCCTTCCGCTCCGCCTCGGCGAGGACATCCTCCGCGATCGCGTGCGGGACGACGACCACGCCGTCGTCGTCTCCGACGATCCAGTCTCCCGGCTCGATCCGGACTGCACCGATCGTCACGGGTGCCTGGGTTGCCTCGAGCTCCCAGCGCCACGTCGAGTCCTCGGGCGTGACGAAGCGGCAGAAGACCGGAAAGCCCTCGTCGCCGATGAAGCGAACGTCGCGACAACCCCCGTCGACGACGCAGCCCGCGACGCCGCGGGCCTTGAGGGACGTCACCGACAGCTCGCCGAGGTGCGCCGAGACGTCCTGGTCGCAGGCGTAGACGGCGACGTGCCCTTCCGGCACGTCGCCCAGCATCGCCAGGACCTTGCGGATCGCTTCGTCGTACGCGGCAGCGTCGTCGTTCGACGCCGGGCCGCCCTTCACCGTGTACGCGGGGCCGGCGAGCTGCATGCCCGGCGCGAGCCCGCGGATCGACGGCGGAAGGGTCTGCGTGTGGTGGCCGCGCGTGTCGAGGATGTCCGCGAGTGCGGCTGTGTAGATCGCCGCGAAGCGCCGTCTCACGGCTCCGGGACGCCGAGGTCGGCGGGCCGGTCGTCGCCGCGGCCTTCCACGAGCTCGGGCGCGCGCTCGGCCAGCAGTCGCAGCACGAGCTCCGCGCGGCGGACGCGCTCGCGGCCGAGCTTCACGGCGAGATCCTCGAGGTGGAGGCCGGACGGGTAGATGTTGGGAGCGTTCCGGAGGCCGAGCTTCACGTAGACGGGCGCCGCCAGCCGGACGATCTCGGGCACCTCGTAGAAGCGGACGAACCCGCCCTGATCGTCCGGCACCTCGACGTACACGTCCAGCGGAGCGGTGCACGCGGCCCGCAGCTCGGCGAGGTCCGCGGCGGAGAGATCGGTCGCGACGTTGATCGTGGTCGCTCCGAGTGCGTGCAGTGCGCTGGCCGTCGCCGGGTTCGCGCAGGGGAGGAGCACGGACGTCTTCAGCACGAGCGACGCCGGCAGCTCGCCTCTCACTCGCAGGTCGCCGAGCTCGCGCAGGACACCGAGGTCGGCGACGAGGAAGGAGCGGATCCCGAGCGCCACGCCACGGCGAACCTCTGCGATCGCGTCGGCGATCCCCGTCTCGCCGCGGGCGACGCCTCCGGCCGCCGGGGTGGCGAGCGACTGGCCGCCGGTGTCCCACGCCCCGCGCGGCCCGAGGAAGAGGGAGACCTCGACGCCTGCGTCCGCACCCAGAGTCGCCATCTCGCGGATCTCCGCGTCGGTGAGCATCATCACCCCGCTTCCCTGCGAGACGCGACGGACCGGAACGGAGCGCTGCGCGGACTCCTCGAGCACGGCTGCGAGCACCCGCGGACCCTCGACCGAGGGGATCTCGATCCGGTAGCGCAGGCCGTCCGCGAAGCGTGCGTCGCTCATGAGGCGCGAGACTACGCCCAGAACGCCTCGAAGGCGTCGGGGTCGCTCGGCAGAGCCAAGACGCGGCGGACGAGACCGCCGTCGATACGGAAGAGCAGTACCTGCTCGAGCTCGAGCGTGCGCCCGTGGCGTGTGCCGCGCGCACGGTAGAGGGCGGCCGCGCGCTCGTCGCTCGCGAGCACGTCGACGAGCTCCGAGCTGTAGGTGCCGCCGGTCTCCTTGGGGAGCTTCGCGAGGAAGCGGAAGATCGCCTCGCGTCCCTCGTACACGCCCGCCATCACCCCGCGGCCCGGCACGGACCAGACGGCATCTTCGGCGAACAGCCCGCGGAGTGCCAGCCCCTCCTGCCGTGCGAACGCGTCGAAGATGCGCCGGACGATCGCCGCGTTCTCAGCCGCCGCCATGCCCCTCTTCCCAGCGCGCGATCAGGCCCTCGACGTGCCGGCGCTGGGCGTCGCTGAAAGGCGCGTGCGCCACGAGCCGCCGCACCTCCTCGGGGTCGTCGTGCTCGATTGCGGCCTCGAGGTGCTCGCGTTGCGGTGTCGGCTGGCGCAACTGTCTGCGCAGCCAGCGCAGGAGGCTCACGGCGGCCTGGTCCGTCACCGCCGCAGGCTATCGCGCCTCCGGAGGTCAGTCTTCCGCGTCTGCGTCCGGGTTGTCGGAGTCGCCGGGCTCGGCGTCCGGCTGTGAGGCCTCGTCCGCCAGGCTGTAGGCGCTCAAACGGTTCGAGAGGCCTTCCATCCAGTCGACGCCACTGCCCTCGTCGCCGGGCTCCGCAGGCTGACTCGTGCGCTTCGCCTTGCCGGGCTCGGGCGGCGCGGTCCTGCGCGTGGACCCTCGGCGCTCACCTCGGTCCGTCGTTCGGTCGCTGCTGATCGAGAACGACGTCACCGACGGGAAGTTCAGCTCCGTCGAGACCGGTTGCGTCGAATCGGCGTTCGGATCGGGTGTGAGCTCGACCGTCAGCTTGAGCGCGATCTCCGGCCTCGGATCCGGGCGAGGCGGCGGAGCCGGTCGGAGCTCCGGCGGCAGGTTCGGGTCGATGACGAAGTCGGGGAGCGGGCCCAGATCCTCTTCCTCTTCCGGCTCGAGGCCGGACTCGACCGGCGCCGGAGGAGCTTCCGGAGCAGTTCCGGGCTCGACGACGAAGTCGGGCAACGGGCCGAGCTGCGGCTCGGGCTCCGAATCGGGCACGACCACCGGAGGCGGCCCGTCGGGCTCGTCGAGGACGTAATCGGGAAGCGACGCTTCCGGTGCAGGCTCGGAGACGACGGAGAACTCGGGCCGGTGCTCCGGCTCGGGCTCGGGCAGCGGTCCCGGATCCGGCTCCGGGACGACGACGAGTGCGGGCGGCTCGGGCTCGGGCTCGGCGTCGACGATCGGGATCGCCTCGGAGACCGGTTCCGGTTCGGGCTCGGCCACGGGCTCCGGCTCTGGTTCCGGCACAGGTTCCGGTTCCACGGCCGGCAGCGCCTGGGCCACGGGCTCGGGCTCCGGCTCCGGCTCGACGATCGGGAGCGCCTCGGCGACGGGCTCGAGGACCGGCGGCACTTCGACCACCGGCTCGGGCTCGACCACGGGCTCGGGCTCGACCACGGGCTCGGGTTCGACCATGGGCTCGGGCGCCACCTCGACGACCGGGAGCGCCTCGGCGACCGGCTCCGGCTCGGCGACCGGCACCGGCTCCGGTTCGGGCTCGACGACGGGCTCGGGCTCGGGCTCGAAGACCGGGATCGCCTCGGCTGCCGGCGCCTCGGGTTCCGGAACGAAGATCGGCTCCGTCTGCGGAACCTGCACAGGCTCGGGAAGAACGACCGGCTCGGGCGCGACGACGGCCTCGACGGGCGGCTCCGGCTCTGGGACGAGCTCGACCGGGGCTGGGACGTCGAGGCCGCGGTCCACCCGCGGTGTGAACTCGGAGTCGATCGGGGGCGGGAGCGGGGGAGCGGCTTCCATCTCGAGCTCCGACGTCGGCGGGAGCTCCCACAGCGGGCGACCGACGAGCGGCTGCTCGCGGAGCGCATGGCGACTCACCTTCCAGCTCGACCTCGGCAGCTCCTCGACGAAGACGATCTCGCGCGGCACCTGCTGGTCGGGAAGCGTCAGCGCGACGTACTGGCGGAGCTCGGCCTCGAGCTGCTCGGATCCTTCGGCGCCGCGCCGCGGCACGACGAACGCGCGAACGAAGTGGCCGCCGCGCTGCAGATCCCTGATGCCGACCACAGCCGCGGCCGCGATCGCGTCGTGGCCGGCGAGGACCCGCTCCACGTCGAACGGCCCGAACGTGCGCCCGTTCGAGGTGATGACGTCCTCGGCCCGGCCGACGAAGGTGAAGACACCGTCCTCGTCGACGTGGGCGACGTCACCGGTCAGGTACCAGTCGCCGAGGAACGCCGATTTCGTCTCCTCCGGCAGCTCCCAGTAGCCGGCGAAGAGCGTGGGTGGCCGGCCGCGTAGGGCGAGATCACCCTCGACTCCGGCGGGGAGCTCGTTGCCCTGGTCGTCGATCACCGCGACGTGATGGCCCGGGAGCGCGCGACCGATCGCGCCCGGCGCGGCGGCGCCGTCCGCCAGGTTGGCCACGACGACGTTCGTCTCGGCCTGTCCGTACCCGTCGTAGATCGTCATGCCCCAGCGCTCCTCGAAGACGGCGACGACCTCGGGGTCGAGGAAGTCGCCTGTCGAGACGAGGCGCCGAAGGCGTGGTGAGCGGAACCGCTCGAGCTTCGGGTGGGCTGCGAGCGCCGCGTACTCGCCAGGCGACTGGCAGAGGATGCTCGGTCCGAGGCGGAACATGAGATCGAGGCGCTCGTCCACCTCGAACGAACCTTCGTGCAGGACGACTTCAGCCCCGCGCGACCACGGCCCGGCGACCGTGTTCCACATGGTCAGCGCCGAGGCGGCATCCGTCGTGCACCAGACGGCGTCGCCACGGCCGACGTCGAGCCAGTGCTCGGCCTGGACGCGAGTCGCGAAGATCGCGCCGTGCGTGTGGGCGACCTCCTTGCGCGTTCCGCCGACTCCTGGGGTCGAGACGATGAAGGCGAGGTCGCGCGACGCCGTGTCGTGGGTCGGCGCATCCGGAACGTCCTTCGAGTTTCGCTTCGCACCCTCCTCGTAGAGATGGACGTCCGGCGTGAATCCCATCTGCGCGATCGTCGGCTCGAGTGAGCGTTCGCCGACGACCAACGCAGCGTCGGTCGACGAGACGATGCGTTCGAGCACCGAGGCGGTGACCCCCGGCATGCACGGCACCACGACCGCGCCGGCCTTGAGTGTTCCGAGCACGATTTCGAGCCAGTCGACCGTCGTCCCCGCGACGACGAGCACCCGATCCCCGGAGCTGATGCCCGCCTCGCGCAGCGTCGTCGCCCAGACTGCAGCGCCGTCGGAGATCTCCAGGAAGTTCCGGTGCTCGATGACGCCTTCCTTGCCGAGCGACGTCAGCGCGCGGCGCTTGGGGTCACGGGCGAGTGCCTCGACGACGTCGCGTGTGAAGTTGAACCGGTCCGGGATCTGCCAGCGTCCGTCCACGAGAGCGGGGCGGAGGGCGGCTTCGAACGGCGACAGGGCAACGTCGCTGTCGCGCCCACGGCGCCTGCCGATACGAAGACCTTTCACGGCCTACCCATTATCGACCCGAATTCCGTTTTGCTGAATCGAATTCGGGCATTGTTGCGAACCGCTAGGTCAGGCCCAGCTCGACGGCGAAGGGCTGGTGCGGCGGAAGCCGCTCAGGAAGGCGGAATCCGCCCGATTGCTCGAGGGCCGCGATTCGTTGCTCGATGGGTGGATGGGTGTCGAAGAGGCTCGAAAGCGCAAGCACTCCACGGCGCTCGGACTCGACGCGGCTGGTCGGGCTCTCCACCCAGAGGTGCGCGACGGACGCATCGGCGTAGGCGACCGTCGTCGTGTCGAGGTGCAGTCGACGGAGTGCGAGCGCCATCGCCTCGGGGTCGTTGAGGATCTCTGCGGATCCCGCATCGGCGAGGAATTCCCGACGGCGCGACAGGCTCAGCTTCAGGAGCAGCGCAGCGTACGGAGCGAGCAACAGGCCGACGATCGCGACCACGACCACCAGCGCACCTCCGCGCCGCGAGCGGCCACCGCCGTACAGCAGCATGCGGAACCCGAGGTCGGCGATGAGGGCGATCACCCCCGCGAAGATCGTCGCCATCGTCATGAGGTACGTGTCGCGGTTCCGTACATGGGCGATCTCATGGGCGATCACCGCCTCGAGCTCGCGCTCCGGCATGACGCGCAGCAGCCCTGTCGTGACTCCGACGTAGCTCGTCTGCGGGCGCATACCGGCCGCGAACGCGTTGGGGGACGGGTCGTCGACGAGGCGGACCTCCGGCGTCACCGGCAGGCCGGCGGCGATCGACACGTTCTCGACCAGCCGACGCAGAGGGCGGAGCTGGTCCGGCCCGATCTCGTGCGCGCCGGTCATGCGCGCGACCATCCTCCGAGAGGAGATGATCGCGAAGATCGCGTAGAGGCCGGCCCCGATGAGCGCCGCAACGCCGAGGCTCAGATCGAGCACTGCCCCGATGAGGCCGGCGATGACGCCGAGCAGCACGACGAAGCCGACGATCACGATCCCGCTGCGGAGGCGGTTCCGGCGGATCTGCTGCTGGATCGTCACGTCGCGGGCGTGAACGACACCTGCGGCAGCGCCGTGTCACCCTCCGCGGAGAAGAACTCCTTCTCGCGGAAGCCCAGCGGCCGGGCGACGAGCACCCACGGGAGGCTCTGGATGCCCGTGTTGTAGTGCATGACCGTCGCGTTGTAGTAGCGGCGGGCGGCGCTGATCTTGTCCTCGGTGTCCGTCAGGTC
>DASTYQ010000072.1:0-25776 GCA_035764775.1 Gaiellaceae bacterium | reverse complement strand
GGCAGCGAAGGTGACGCCCTCGTCATTGCGGTCGCGGAGGCGGCCGACGCTGTCATGGCTGCGCGAGATGCGCAGCGCGCGCTCGCATCGTTGCCGCTTCGTGTGCGGATGGGCCTCCACACTGGCAGGCCGACGGTCCATCAAGATGACTACGCGGGGATCGATGTCCACCGCGTGGCGCGCATCGCCGCCGTGGCCCACGGAGGCCAAGTCGTTGCTTCGAAGGCGACGCTCGAGGCCGCGGGCGATGACTTCGACTTCCGCGATCTCGGCGAGCATCGGCTCAAGGATCTAGCCGATCCCGAATGGCTCTACCAGCTCGGAGCCGAGACGTTCCCGCCGCTTCGGAGCCTCGGCAACACGAACCTCCCCGTGCCGTCGACGCCGCTGGTGGGCCGGGCCGACGAGCTCCAGGAGCTGAAGGCCACCCTCGCTGCAGACGGTACGCGACTGGTCACGATCACCGGCCCTGGCGGCACCGGCAAGACACGACTCGCGATCGAGGCAGCGGCTGATCTCGCCGGCAGCTACGCCAACGGCGTTTTCTTCGTCCCGCTTGCGTCCATTACCGATGCGGCGCTCGTCGCGCAGACGATTGCGCATGAGCTTGGCGTCACAGAACGGGTGGGCGAGCAAATGGAGCACACCATCGCGCGCGCGCTCCAAGATCGCACGCTCCTGCTCGTCCTCGACAACTTCGAGCAAGTGCTCGCGTCGGCGCCGTCGATCGCCGACCTCCTCGCCGCCACCCGCGGCGTATCCGTTCTCGTCACCAGCCGAGAGCCGCTCAGGATCCGCGGGGAGCGTGAGTACGCGCTGGGCGCGCTAGCCGCGGACGACGCTCTGACACTGTTCACTGAGCGGGCGCGCGCCGTCCGTTCGGACTTCTCGCTGGATGGGGACGAGAACCTCGCACGAGCAATCTGCGAGCGACTTGACCTCCTGCCGCTCGCAATCGAACTCGTGGCGGCACGCGTCAAACTTCTTCCGCTCGCCACGATTGCCGAACGCGTTGAGACGTGCCTGGCGTTCGTCGCCAGCTCCCGGCGAGATCTACCCGAGCGGCAACGCACGCTGCGCGGAGCGATCGAGTGGAGCTACGAGCTACTAGACGCCGTCGAACGCGCGCTTTTCGCTCGGCTCGCGGTGTTCAGGGGCGGATGGACGCTGGAGGCGGCCGAGATCGTCTGCACGGCCGACCTCGATGCGCTCGCGTCCCTGCTCGACAAGAGCCTCTTGGTGCGTGGTGCGGATGATCGCTTCTCAATGCTTTCGACGATTCGCGAATATGCCCGCGAGCGGCTCGCAGAGTCGGCCGATGCAGACGCCCTGGCAAGTAAGCACGCCGACTACTTCTACGACGTCATCCTGGAAGCGGAGTCGTCCTTCGACGGCCCCGAGCAGGTCGACGCGCTCGAACGCCTAGAGCGCGAGCACGACAACTTCCGCGCCGCGCTCGCCTGGGCGCTGGAGTGCGACCACGCCCTTGCGGTCCGGCTGGCCGGGGCACTGGGAGGATTCTGGTACCGACACACCCACGTCGTCGAAGGCGCCGAGTGGCTCGAGCGTGCGGTCGCTATCGACGACGGCTGCGACTCTGCCGCCCTTGCCCGTGTCCTGCACAACCTCGGCGTGCTGAGCGACCTACGACGCGACGACGTGGCTGCGAGACGCTGGCTCGAAGCGGAGGTCAAGCTCGTACGCGACGCCAACGACACTCCTCGGCTCGCGCGCGCGCTGAACAGCCTTGCGATCGTCGCGCGCAACAGCGGTGATCTGCTGCGAGCACGCGAGCTGTTGACCGAGTGCCTCATCATGCGCGAGGAACTCGGCGATCCTGGCCCGATCTCGGTGACGACCTGCGCCCTCGGGATCGTCGCCTTCGACGAGGGCAACCTCGACGAGGCGGAAGCGTGCTTCGCGAAGAGCATGGCCATCGACCGCGAGCGCGGCGACCTAGCCGGAATTGCAGTCAACGCGGGGAACCTTGCCGCACTCGCTCTCGCGCGAGCCGAGCCAGAGCGAGCGGCTCCGCTGATCCAGGAGGCGCTCGGCGGCTTCCTCGAGCTCGGTGACCGCGAAGGGCTCGCGGAGGCGCTCGAACAGACCGCGGCGCTCGCCGTACGGAGCGGCCATGCCGGCGAGGGTGCGCGGTTCGCCGGAGCCGCCTCCGCGCTTCGTGATGCGGTGGGTGTGCCATGGGCTTCGGCCCACGACCGCGAGCGCATCGAGCGCGAGCTCGCCTCAATGCGCTCAGCGTTGGGCGATAAGGACTTCCTCGTCGCTTACGAGGAGGGCCGAGCAACCGACCCTGACGAAGCCGCTCGAAAGGCCCTCGCAGCCGTACGCGTTTTTCGTCTCCTGCTACCACCTCAAGGACTGGCCCAAGACTGACCCCGCCACAGCGGTCGCGACTGCCACAGCGACGGCGACGGACGTCGAGGCGTTCATCTCGGCGTCCACGCCCCTCCCCACGGCGACTGAACAAAGCGCCTGGCCCGGTTGCCGCACTCTCCTCCATACATGCATGCCGTGCCTCGGCCGACTCTCACTCGGCGATCTCGATCTTGGCTAGATGGTCGAGCACCTCGTACTAGTCCACATCCGACTTGGGGCGTTCCACCGATGTCGTGGCCACCCTGTCGGTGCGACGGTGGACCAGGACCAGATATTGGAGGCGTTGGTGACACGGGCCATCGAAGTTGCTTCAAGGCGCGTCCGCGTTGCTGCGCTTCTCCTGATCGCTGGTCTGGTCGCTGGCCCGGTCAGCACGCACGTGTACTGGATGCTGGGCGGCACCTGGGGACTCTATGGCCTCACGGGAACCCGCGATGAAGTGGCGACGACGGGCGTGCGCGTTGTGGCCGCCGTTGTCGTCGTGCTGCTGCTCGCCGCGATGTTGGTGGTTCTGGCGCGAGTCGGGTTGTGGCAGCAGGCGTTCGTTTCTGACCGCCTGATCCGGTTCTTCGCTTGGGCGCTCGCGGGGACCTTCCTGCTCGAGGCGCTGGCGTCCTTCACCTGGAGCAGGGAGCACGAGTGGTGGATATACGGGCCCGTCTCGCTCGTGATCGCACTGCTGGCGCTCATCGTCGCGGGCTCGGGCGGGGCGCGGCCTCACTTTCACCGCCCGCACCGGACGCTGGCTTCGAACTGAAGGAGGCATTGTGGCCACACGAACTCTTCCCACCCCGGCGGAAACGCCAGCTAAGCGGTCGGTCGGAGAAGGTGCGGTGATCCGCGCGGAGCATCTGACGAAGCGGTTTGGCAAGGTCCTCGCGGTCGACGACCTGTCGTTTGCGCTCCAGCGTGGCACGGTGACCGGCTTCCTCGGCCCGAACGGCGCCGGAAAGACAACGACGCTGCGGATGCTGCTCCACCTCGTCGAACCGACCTCCGGACAAGCGCTCGTCTTCGGCGGCCGCTACCAGGATCTGGAGCGGCCGGCGAGCCGCGTCGGAGCAGTGCTGGAAGCGGCGGACTTCCATCCCGGTCGCTCCGGTCGCGACCACTTGTTCGCGCTGGCGCTCGCGCTGGGAGGCGAGCGCGAAGACGGCAACTGGTTCCTTGGACGGGAACGGTCCGCCGCCAAGCGCGTCGACACCTTGCTCGATCTGGTCGAGCTGAAGAGCGCCGGTCGCCGCCGAGTGGGAAGCTATTCGCTCGGAATGCGGCAGCGGCTCGGGCTCGCGGGCGCGCTGCTCGGCGACCCCGAGCTGCTGATCCTTGACGAGCCGGCAAACGGACTCGATCCGGAAGGCGTCCGTTGGTTGCGCGACTTCATGCGCAGCTTCGCCGCCGGGGGCAAGACGGTCCTCGTCTCGAGCCACGTGCTCGCCGAGGTGCAGCAAACCGTCGACCAGGTCGTGATCATCAACAAAGGCAAGCTCGTCACCTTCGAGCCGCTCGCCCAGCTGACCGCGAGACTGACGGGTGCCGTCCGCGTCCGCGCGCCGGGTGCTCATCGGCTGCAGGCGGCGCTGGCGGCCGAGGGCATCCGCTCGACGCTCCTGGACGGCGACGAGCTCCTCGTCGACGGAGCGCCCGGTGCCCGGATCGGCGAGCTCGCCTTTGCCGCCGGCATCCCCCTGCACGAGCTGACGCCGGAGTCGTCCAGCCTCGAGGACGTCTTCCTCGAGCTGACCGCGGAGGAACCGTCATGACCGACCAACTGCTCTCCGAGCTACGCAAGATGCGCTCGACCCGCACCAACCTCGGCCTGCTCGCCGGGATGGTCGCGCTGATCCTGCTGACCGTCATTCTCACCGGCTTCATCACCAAGAAGCTGGAACTCGTCGACCTCGAGAACCAGTACGCGCTGCTCTCGGCCGGCACCTCTGCAGCCCTGTTCGCCGCGCTGATCGGCGTCATGGCGATTACGAGCGAGTTCCGGCACGGCACGATCCGGCCGACCTTCGTCGTCACCCCGCACCGCAACCGCGTGATCAGCGCCAAGGTGCTCGCCAGCCTGCTGATGGGAGTCCTCTTCGGCCTCGCCGCGATCGGACTCTCGTTCGGGATCGGCTACGCGATCCTCGCTGTCCGCGACATCCCACTCGCGCTTTCGACGACCCGCGTCCTCTGGCTCGTGCTCGGGACGCCGGTGCTGACGGCCGCATGGGCGGCCCTCGGCGTCGGCCTCGGCGCTCTTATCCGCAATCAGGTCTTCGCGGTCATCGGCCTGATCCTCTGGGCGATGATCATCGACAATCTGCTGCGCAGCCTCGCCCCCAGTATCGGCGGCTACACACCGGTCGGCGCGAGCGCGGCGATCATCGCCGACCCCACCGACTACGTCCTCTCGGCGGGTGCGGGCGGAGTACTCCTGCTGGGTTACGTCGTTGCGTTCGTCGCCGCAGGCTCACTCCTCGTTGCTCGCCGCGATGTGACGTAGCCATGCCCACCGTCCTCGACATCAGGAAGCGGTTCCGGCCGGTGGCTGCGCTGGGCGGCTGCTTCTTTTCGATCCGATGACTGGGCCACCTTGATCGCGCACGAGGTGAAACAGAACCCACTCGAAGTCGGCACCGCCTGACGGTTTGAGAGGTTGGGAGCAGGCTGATCCAGCGCTCCACCAACTCGTCCCCGGGTTGTGGTTTCGGACGAACTCGTGACTCCATCGACCCGCACTTGATATGGGCCAAGGAGTCACGTTTTCGCGGTACGGGTGGAGGCGGGCGCAAGTGAGTCGCGCTTCCTGCCGAAAGCGTGACTCTTTCCCTCTATCCGACCGTCGTCGTGGATCGAGGCGACGAGCGCGACGAAAAGGAGCATCAGCAACATGGCGGGCGGGGTACATTCAGAGGTAGCCGCCGGGCTACTGCCCGGCGATTTCGTCGCTCGTGAACGGGTAGGGGACGTCGTTCGGGAGCGCCGTCAGGGCGAGCACGAACGTGACGACCGTGACAGCGGCGGTGAGCAGAGCGCTCCCGAGCCCGAACCGATAGGTGGCCTGTTCTCGCACGCTGTCGTGCGAGGCCACGTGGTTCGTCGTGCCTGCGGCTATCGGTGGGCTTTCCGCCATCCCGGGCCAGTCGCGCCGGGGGCCGGCGCCTCCGCTCGCCTGTCTGGTCCGTGCTGCTGACGGCGGGCAACGACGATGCCCGCATCCCAGCCCGGGGCTCGCCCGCCGGGGGGAAGTGGGATCGACTCCACGGCAAGTCCGCCGGTCGCCAACAGCCACGAAACGGTCGAGTTCGAGTTCCACATCTCGCCTGCGCGCAGCTCGTCCCGGCCCCAGACCGGCGTGGGCACGTGCGGTACGAGCTCGAGGATTCGTCGAGCGTGGACGGAGACGCCGGTCAGGCGAAGCGGGCTCGCGACGGCTTCGGCGATGTCGGGAATGACACCGTCCCGCCAGCGCCGAACTTCGTAGCGGAAGAGCCTCAGGCGCCCGAGAGTACGCAGACCGACGGCGCCCGTCGCGGCGACCCCGCGCTCGGCGCCCTCACCCCATGCCGGCGCCTGCTCGATCACGAACCGCCCCTCCGGGACGTAGACCTGGAGCGCCGAGTGGTAGAGGTCGCGGCTGTCGCGGCGTTGCAGCCAGGCGGCCCCCGCCTCGAAGACCTTTCCGTTCAGCCGGACTGAGTGGCCCCCGGCGCCGAGCGGGAGCCAGTAGAGGTCGATGCCGACAATGGCTGGAGACGCCACTTGCCCGCCCGGTTCTTCGTGAATGGAATGCGGAACCTTGATGGCTGCGATCGTCATCTGGTCGTTCTCTCGCTAGCTCTTACTTCTGGTCGGGGACGGTCTCAGTCAGCACGGTCTCGGTCACGTCGCGGCCGAGACGCGAAGCCCGCGGTTCGTGGGGCTCGCTGTGTTGGGATCGCTCGCCTCGCGGCCGATGTAACCGAGTTGACCGCGAGTAACCAACGCGACGATCAGCGCAAGAACGCCCATCGCCATGAACGACACCATCAACGGCAGCGCTGTCTCTGGCGCGAAGTTCGTGGCCGCGTTCACGGACCCGTGCGCCAGCATGGCCAGCAGGATGCTTCCGCGGGCGTTGTTGACGAGCCACGCCAAGATCACGGACAGCCCGACCGTGTAGCAAGCCGTGAACACCACGAACATCGCCGCGATGTTCAGGAACCCCGGATCGGCGTTGTCGTAGTCCTTTAGGAAGACGAAGAGGGGCAGATGCCACACGCCCCAGATGACTCCCAGGAGAACGCTCGCCGTTAGCGGGTGCCAGCGCTCCTGCATGCGCGGCAGCGCGAACCCTCGCCACCCAGGCTCCTCCTGACCGCCGCCGAGCACCATGAGGATGACCAGCATGCTCAGGTACGTCCCGACGATCGCGAACGCGCCGCCGTCGACGTTTTGCTTGGCGTCGGGCATGAAGACGTAGCCCGCGACTGCAACCGCCGGCATGAGCACGAGTGCGACCAGGTACCAGCGCACATTGACGCGCCACAGCACGAGGCGCCCCGCGAACCCCCGAAGGCCACGCCTTCCCTCGACGGCATGCGTCACCACCACCGCGGCTATCGCTGGGCCGAAGGTCGCCGGAATCGACCACATGATGGTCTCGGCGCCGAGCAGCCCAAAAACCACGACCTCGTACACCCAAGTAATCGCGAACGCGATGCCGAAGAAGGCGCCAAGCGGGTGCCTCTGGATCGCTTCCTGTAGGCGACCGGTCGAGTACTCGCCGGGAGCAACAGTCACGGCAGACACCAGCGACCTCCTTTCACTCGGAATCGACGGGTGTCGCCTTGGTTCGGTTCTAGCGCCAAGCCGGCGAGCCCAGCATCGGGGATTTTCCGCCTATGCGAGGTGGCTTTTTCCGCAGTGCGGACGCGCCGACGCCGCCTGGATTTTCGGCCGCTCTGCGCACGAGCACGTGGGCGGGCCGGACGCCCCTCATGCGCTGCCACTGCCGCCTTCGCCGCGCTCTGCCTCGAACGCCGCGACGCGCGAGACGGGCGCGTGCCGCGCCGGTCTTTCGCTGCAGCACCGCTTCTCGCTCCTTCGCGAGCTGCTCGCGGCCGAGGCGTCCGTGCGTCGCCCACAGGAGGGCGAGCACCGCGAGCCAGGCGACGACGACCATGAGCGCCAGGCACCCTGACCCGCGATCGACGCGTGGTGACTACCTTCGATCGCAACCCGGCCGGGTGCCGTCCAGTTCAACGCCGGTTGCCACTGCGCGAGATCACCGATGCTCGTTTGCGAGCACATCGGCCGCTGCGAACATGTCGCCGTCGAGGTAGACGCCGTGCGCCTGCCGGGCGAGCTCCTCGCTCGCGGCCGCTCCGGCGACGTACAGCGGCGCATGCAGCGCGACCTCCTGGAGGCCGGCCGACTGGCCGTCGAGCACGCCCGCTGCCGTGCCCGAGACAACGACGGCGGAGGGGTGGAGCTCGCGGACTGCCTCCACGAGTGACGGCAGCGGTGTGTCGGCTCCGAGGTACCCGATGCGCCACCCGTACGTGCGAAGGAGAAGGCCGAAGAGAAGCAGGGGGATGTCGTGCTGCTCGTCCTCGGCGCAGGCGAGGACTGCGAGCGGGCCGGAACCGCGTCCCCATCCGCGCGCCATGGCCATGAGCCTGCCGCGAACGACGTTGCTTGCGAAGTGCTCTTGTGCGATCGAGACCTCGCCGCGCTGCCAGCGCTCGCCGAGCTCGTGAAGGTACGGGACGACCACTTCGCGTAGGGCGGCGTCGATGCTGAGGCTTCCGAAGAGCCGGTCGAGCACTGCTTGAGCGCTCGCCTCGTCGAAGATCGAGAGCGCCGCGTCGAGCTCCGCGCCTGCCTCTGCGAGAAGCGGCGTCGCTCCGTGGTGCGTCTCGGAGAGCGCGAGTCGCGCAGCCTCGGCTGCCGAGAGCCCGCGCTCGAGGTTGGCCCGCATCGCGAGGACGCGCGCGACGTCGTCCGCTCCGTAGAGGCGGAACCCACCCTTCGTGCGGTTCGGCGAGAGTAGTCCGTACCGCGCCTCCCAGGCACGGAGCGACGCAACCGGGACGTGCACGCGGCGGGAGAGCTCGCCGATGCGCAGAAGCTGGCTCCCGGTCTCCGGGCGCTGGCTCACGGCCTACCGCCGTCCGGCGCGAGCTCGGGCTCGCGAACAAGCTCGCCCGCCACAACGGATCGCCGGGCGAGGCGCGACGGCCACCAAATCCGCCGTCCGAGCTCGAACGTCAGCGCGGGCACGAGCATCGAGCGAACGACGAACGTATCGAGGAGAACGCCGAACGCGACGGTGATGCCGATCTGCGTCAGCGCGACGAGCGGGAGGACGGCCAGCACCGAGAACGTTCCCGCGAGGACGACTCCGGCCGACGTGATCACGCCTCCGGTTACCGCGAGCCCCTCGAGCATCGCCTCCTTCGTCGGGAGTCGATGGGCTTCCTCACGGACGCGGGCCATGAGGAAGATGTTGTAGTCGACCCCGAGGGCGACGAGGAAGATGAACGCGAAGAGCGGATAGCTCGGGTCCTCTCCCGGGAAGTCCGCGAAGAGCTCGAAGAGGATGAGGCTTCCCCCCAGGGCAGCGAAGAACGAGAGCACGACGGTGGCGGTGAGCACGAGGGGAGCCACGACCGAGCGGAGGAGCGCCACCAGAATCGCGAGGACGACGAGCAGCACGAGGGGCACGAGAAGCTTCGTGTCCCGCTCCACGGCTGCGCGGAGATCGGTCTCTTCGGCGGTCGGGCCGCCGACCAGCACTGTGTTGCCCGTGGCGGCGCGTAGCGTCGCGCGCAGCTCGGGGATGGCAGCGAAGGCCTCCTTGCCGAACGGGTCGGTCGTGAGCGTGACGTCGAAGCGTGCCCCCGGCATGCCGTACTCCGGCCGTCCGACCGAGGCGACGCCGCCAGCGGCGCGCGCCGCCTCGAGCGCGGCCTGCGTCTTGGCGGGATCACGCACGAGGACGGTCGTCGGTGCACTGGCGCCGGCCGGGAAGGACTCCGCAATGAGGTTCTGCCCCTGAACGGACTCCACCGAGCCCCGGAACGAGTTCGCGGTCGTCAGGTTGGCATCGAGGGTGAGAGCGCCCAGCGCCAGCACGGCGAGCGCGGCTGTGGATCCGATCCAGACGAGCCTGTGGCGGCGCTCGATCCATGCGCCCAGCCTTTCCCAGACGCCTCGCTCGCGCCGAGGAGCGGACCCGTAGCGAGGCACGTACGGCCAGAAGGCGCGCCGTCCTCCAACGAGAAGCAGGCCGGGGAGCAGGGTCAGCATCGCGGCCGCCGCGACTGCGACCCCCATGGCACCGATCGGTCCCAGCCCCGAGATCGAGTTGACGGACGCGAACGAGAGACAGAGAAGCGCCGCGACGACCGTTCCGGCCGATGCGAGGATGGCCGGGCCTGCGCGAACGAGCGCGACTTGCATGGCCTCGTGCTTGTCCTCGGTGCGGAGTAGCTCCTCCCGGTACCGCGCCGTGAGGAGGAGCGCATAGTCCGTTCCCGCTCCGAACACGAGGACGAGGAGGATCCCTCCCGTCTGGCCGTTGATGACGACGCCGGCCTCGGCGAGCAGATAGCCGAGACCGCGCACGACCGCTTCGGCCACAAGGACCGCGGCAAGCGGCAGCACCCAGAAGATCGGGCTCCGGTAGATGAGCACCAGGAGGAAGAAGACGAGCGCGACGGTCGCGAGGAGCAGCGTCGAGTTGATGCCCTCGAACGCCGCGCTTGCGTCGGCGGAGAAGCCGGCAGGCCCCGTCACCTTCAGCTGTATCGAGTCGGGGATGCTCTCCCCGAGGACGGCCCTCAGCTCGGCAACGGCGTCGACCAGGATGTCGACCTCGCCCTCGGCCTGGATCGGGACGACCGCCACAGCCGCCGTCCCGTCACCGGAGTAGCGCGGCGGCGATGGCGACCGAGCGCCTTGGATGTTCGCCGCCGCTACGTCGCGGAGCCCTTGTTCGATCGCCACGCGATCGCCCCGGTCGAGCCCCTCGGGATCGCGAAAGACGACGGTCGCGACGGTCACGTCGCCCGACGCGAAGCCCTCCGCAGCGTCAAGGACCTCGACCGACTCGGCGCCGGCGGGAAGGAAGCTCGACGGCTCGTTGCGCTGGGCGCCCTCGAACTTCCCGGCGAGTGGGGCGAGTGCAAGGGCGATCAGGAGCCATGCGCCGATCGCCACGAACTTCGTGTGCCGGCCCGCGATGAGCCGGGAAAGCCGTTCACGGCGAGATTGCATTCGAACACTATACAGACTATCTACATTATCGGTCTAGGAGTGGTCGCAGTTGACATCGGTATTTGACACCGACCCGGTACATAAGCTATACAGATTCGCGACAGTTCCCTACGAAGGAGGAAGTGATGTTCAAGGCACTCATGACGGTTGGGGCGGTGGCGGTGGCCGCTGCCGTTCTCGTCGTCCCGATCTCGGCCGCGCCCTCTCAGGGCAAGACGATCACGCAGACTGCTGCGTCCGCGCAGCAGTTCAGCACGCTCGTCTCGCTGCTGAAGAAGGCAGGCCTCGCAGGCACGCTCAACAAGCCCGGCGCGTTCACGGTCTTCGCTCCCACGAATGCCGCGTTTGCGAAGTTGCCGAAGGCCACGCTCGAGAAGGTCGGAAGCGATCCGGCCCTGCTCAAGACGGTCCTGCTCTACCACGTCGCGAAGGGCAAGGTCCCCGCGGCCACCGTCGCCACCCTGAACGGCAAGCGGGTCAAGACACTTGCCGGGCCTTCGGTGAAGGTCTCGGTCCGGAGCGGGAAGGTCTTCCTGAACGGATCGACGCAGGTCACGAAGACGGACGTGATGGCGTCCAACGGCGTCATCCACGTCATCAACAAGGTGCTCATCCCGAGCGCGTAGCAGAGGAGGAGAAGGTGAAGAAGCTCATCGTCACGCTCGGTGCAGTCGCGCTCTTCGCGGTTCCCACGGCTGCTGGGTCGGCCTCGAACGGGTCGGGCGACGGCTACGGGAACGCGATCCAGGAGTGCTTCGGAATGAACTACGGCCAGGCGAAGAACTTCGCCTGGCAGGCTGGGCACGCGTCGAAGCCAGCGCTCGGCGCGAAGCTCACCGCGATCGCCCACGCCTGCGACGCGTAGACGCGGCGTTCGGCCGGGTGCGACCCCGGACGCGCGCGAAGGAGCCGCCCCCGGGCGGCTCCTTCGCGGTCAGGAACCCGCCGTGTCAGCAGGAGGCGCGGGTCGAGGCCCTGTCGCGACTACGCTCTTCGGCGAGCGCGACCGTATGCTCGGCGACCTCGTCTCCATCCGGGCTGCTGCTCGGCGGGTCTCCGCCTCCACCACATGCCGTGAACGCGATCCTTCTCTCCTTCCTGATCTCCCTGGTTGTGAACGCAGCCTTCTTTGCCGTCGCGGCGAGTCGCAGGACCGACGTCGTCACCGACCTCTCCTACAGCCTCTCCTTCGCCCTGCTCGCCATCGTGCTCCCCTCTCTGGGTGCGCGCGAGCCGGTTCAGCTTGCTGCCTCGCTCCTCGTCTTGATCTGGGCAGCGAGGCTTGGCGGCTACCTGCTCACCCGCATCTTGAGGATCAAGGTCGATCACCGCTTCGACGGAATGAGAGACGAACCGCTTCGCTTTGCTCGGTTCTGGCTGTTGCAGGCGATCTCGGTCGCCGTGATCATGCTGCCCGTCTCCTACCTCCTCAGTCGAGACGATGCTCCTGGCCTTGGGCTCTGGGCGATTGCCGGCGTATCGACCTGGTTGGTGGGGCTCGTGATCGAGGCCGCCGCCGACGCGCAGAAGTCGGCCTTCAAGGCGAAGGAGGAGAACCGCGAGCGCTTCATCACGAGCGGCCTCTGGAGCTACTCGCGCCACCCCAACTACTTCGGGGAGATGCTCGTCTGGTGGGGGCTGTTCATCTACGCCGTGCCCTTCCTTCAAGGGGCAGCCTTCGCTGTGGTGATCGGGCCCGTGTTCATCACCCTGCTCCTGCTCTTCGTGAGCGGGATTCCGCCGCTCGAGCGGAGCGCGGAAGCGAAGTACGGCGACGACCCCGCCTACCGTGAGTATCAGCGACGCACGAGCATTCTCGTGCCGCTCCCGCCTCGCAGCTAGCTGTCGCGACCACAGCCGCTCGAGGGCCAGAGCGTCGTGGCCCTGGCGATTTCCTTATCCGAGATCGGGTTCGGCAGCACGACGTGGGTCTCCGCGCGGATCGGGTTGGGCGCGCGCTGATTCCCTAGTCGCGGACGAGGGCGATACGGGCCGCGTCGTCGAAGGGCGTCAGCGGGAACTCGACGAGCTCACGGATGCGCTCGTCTCGCGCAACCGTCGGATTTCGAAGGCCTTCCACGAGAGGGCGGGCGACGCTTGCGCGGACGGGGGTGACGAGGTGGAGCCAGTACGAGGAAAGACGCGCGCTGAGCACGGGCACCTCGACGATCAGCGGCCGGCGTCCACGGAGCCGCGCGATGCGCTCGATCATCTGCCGGTACGTCAGGACCTCAGGCCCTCCGACGTCGAAGCTCTGCCCGATCGCCCCCGGATGCCGCGCGACGGCGACGAGGTAGCGGACGACGTCGGCGAGGGCGATCGGCTGCGTCGGGGTCGACACCCACCTCGGCGCGATCATCGCCGGCAAGCGGTCGACGAGCGCCACCACGGTCTCGAACCCCGCGCTTCCTTGCCCGACGACGACGGCCGCACGGAGCGTGGTGACGGGCACGGAGCCCGAAGCGAGCGCGGTCGCGGTCTCCACGCGACTGCGAAGGTGTGGCGAGAGGTCGCGGCGATCGTCTCCCAGTCCGCCCAGGTACACGATCTGACGTACGCCCGCACGTTCGGCCTCGCGGGCGACGACCGACGCGCCTCGGCGGTCGAGCTCCGCGAAGTCCGGGGCGCCAAGCGAGTGGACGAGGTAGTAGAGGACTTCGACTCCCTCGAGCACGTTCCGGATCGAGGCCGGGTCCGTCACGTCCGCCTGTTTGCTGCGCACACGGCTGTCGTCGTGCTGCTGCGCGTGCCGCGACACGGCGACGACCTCTTCGTCCCCGGCGAGCGCGGGGACGAGAGCGCGGCCGATCACGCCGCTGGCGCCCAAGACTGCGACGGTCACGCTCGACCCTTGGCCAGCAGGCTCCGGAAGTACCGGCGGCTGACCGCGACGTGCAGGCGGCGCTGGAGCTGCCGGTACAGAAGCCCGCGGCGGGCGAAGAAGCCGCTCACGGCGACGAAGAGCTCGGGCGAATCGCCGTCGACTTGTGCCACCACCAGCTCGCCCCCGGCTGCGCCCGAGAGAAGGCCGCCGCGGATCGGATACCGGCATGTGACTCGATCGCTCTCGACGGTGACCTCCTCCGGTCCCAGCGCGAGCAGCGTGAGCCCGACGCCGGCGAGTTCGATCTGCACTCCCTCCTGGCTCTCGCGCGCTCGTATGAGACCGCCCGCCACCCGCGTGACCTCGAGCCAGTACCGACGACCGAGTGCCCGTCCTCCGTCCTCGGTCAAGGAAACGACGGGTGCGGGTATAGACACGCGCTGCTCGGTCTCGATCGAGCCGTCGTGCGCCCGCGACTCGCTCGACCGAAAGCCCTCAAGCCCGGCCGGCATGGGTTCGGCGTGTCGACTGCGGAGGCGACGGGGGCTCGACGATCGGAGCGGGATACTCGGGTGCGAGGAGCGAATCCGCTGCTTTCCACGGCTCGTGCACCATCGGACCCGGGAGCGCGCGGAGCTCTGGAACCCACCTTCGCACGTAGGCGCCGTCCGGGTCGAAGCGCCGGGCCTGCGCGAGTGGAGACAGCACACGGTTGCGACGTGTGTTGGCTCCCGTGCCGGCGACCCACTGCCAGTTCCCGGCGTTACTCGCGACGTCGCCGTCCACGAGCAGATCGAAGAACACCGCTGCTCCGGAGCGCCAGTCGACGCCGAGGTTCCTCGTGAGGAAGGACCCGACGATGAGGCGCGCTCGGTTCGGGAGCCATCCTTCGAAGGCGAGCTGGCGCATGCCGGCATCGACGATGGGATACCCGGTGAATCCGCCGCGCCAGCGCTCGAGGGCGTCATGGTCCGGGCGCCGGTCGTCGGTGCCGGGATGGAGGTCACGGTGCGTGGTTTCGGGATTCCCTGCGAGGAGCTGATGGAAGAAGTCGCGCCAACAGAGCTGACGCACGAACTCGTCGGAATCGGGGTGCTCTTGCGCACGCGTAACAACCTCGAGCGGCGAGAGGCACCCGAAGTGGAGGTAGGCGCTGAGCCGAGACGTTCCGTCGACATCGAGCCGATCCCGGCGCTCGGCGTACGACGGCAACCCGTCGGCGAGCCAGCGCGTGAGACGCCGACGCCCCTCGCTCTCGCCGCCCCGAGCGACGCCGGGCGACGCTGGCCGACCGTTCAGCTCACGAAGGAGCGGGAGCTCTGAGGCCGCGACGCCCCGCGGGAGACGCAGCTGTGCCGGCGCGCTGAGCGGTCTGCGGTGCGGCGCCTCGCGCCAGCGTCGCCAGTACGGCGTGAAGACCCGGTAGTGATCGCCGCCGTCGGGAGCGACCGCGTCCGGCTGGACGACCGTCGTACCGGCTTCCACCCGGAGCTCGATGCCGACGCTCTGGCAGGCCGTCGCAAGCCGCTGCTCCCGACGGCGTGCGTAGGGGCTCACGTCCTCCCCGACGAAGACCGTGTCGGCGCCGACGTCCCTGCAGAGCCACACGGTCTCGGCGACGGGGTCGCCGCGCCGGATCATCAAGTCGGCGCCGCGTCGGCGTACCGACTCCCGCAGGTCACCGAGGGCCTCGACGAGGAACGCGAGCCTGTTCGGTCCGGCTCGGTCGAGGACGTCGTCGTCGAGCACGAAGAGAGGAACCACGTACTCGCAGGAGCGGGCAGCTTCCACCAGGCATGGGTGGTCGTGAACGCGCAGATCGCGCGTGAAGAGGACGACCGCGGTTCGTCCATCGGAATGCCTGCTCATGCGACAGCGCCCACGAGACCCGTGACTCGCTCGGCCTCGGCGACGACGTCGCCGGGCAGAGTCAGTACACCCAGCTCGTCGGCGTCGACCTCCGCAGCTCCCGCGCCCCCGAGCGCAACGCGGTAGCGGCGCGCGAGATCTCGAAGGTGCGGCAGCGATGCCTCGACCGGATCGGAGGCCACGGCTGAGAGAACGATCAGGCGTGGCTCCAGGTTCGACGCGGCGGCAGCGACCGTCTCGAGCGGCGTGTTGCCGCCGAAGTAGGAGATGCGCCAGCCGTGCGCGCGGAGCGCGAGCCCGAACGCGATGAGCCCTAGCTCGTGCTGCTCGCCGGGCAAGCATGCAAGCATCGCGACCGCCCCGACGCCGCGACCCCAGCCGCGCGCGAGGCCGAGCAGACGGCCGCGCAACACGTTCGACGCGAAATGCTCCTGCGCGACCGACACCTCCTCGCGCTCCCAGCCCGCACCCAGCTCGCGGAGGTACGGCAGGATGACCTCCGAGAGCGCCGCCTCGACCGTGCCGACGGCAAAGAGCCGGTCGAGAATCGCCTGCGCTCCCGGCTCGTCGAGACGGTGGAGCGCCGCTGCGAGCTCCGCGCGAACATCGGCGGTCGCGAGCGGGGCGTTCGGAGGCTCGACCGCGGCCTGGCTCGCGAGAGCCGCCGCTTCGGCCGCTGCGACTCCGTCCGCCAGATGACGCTGCATCTCCTGCACGCGCCGCAGGTCCTCTGACGAATAGAGGCGCAGCCCTCCCGGCGTGCGGGTGGGGCGGAGCAGGCCGTAGCGGCGTTCCCACGCGCGCAGGAGCTCGGGGCTGACTCCAGCCCGACGGCTGAGCTCCCCGATTCGTAGAAGTCCGGCGGCGGGCATCGTCGAGACTATACAGATCATGGACAAGAGCTTGACAAGCATGGGAAGCATGCGCTACTGTCGCTCTGTACAAAATCTCTACAGGAGGTGGACAGCAATGAAAGCACTCAACCTTCTCGCCGCGGTGCTGCTGATCGTCGGGGGTCTCAACTGGGGTCTCGTGGCGCTCGCAGAGTTCGACCTGGTCGCGACGCTCGTCGGGCTCGAATTCGGTGAGACGAATGCGGTCAGCCGCGTGATCTACAGCCTCGTCGGTCTTGCGGCGGTCTACGCGATCGGCGTGCTCGTCGCCGTCCGCGCCCGCGTCGCGGTGGATCCCCGCACATCGACGTCCCACTAGGCGTCCCCGACGTGATGGCGTCGAACGGCGTGATCCACGTGATCAACCGGGCTGACCCCATCGCAGTAGCGGACCCCGACGGAGCGCTCGTCCGCGTGCGGGCGAGCGCTCCGAGCCGCGGATCCTCGACCGGCGGGGTGTGCTGCCGGTCTTGCTCGCCGCCGGACTGATCGGTCCCTGCTCTTCGTCAGGGCGTTTGTCGTCACGACGCGAGGGGCATCAAGGGGCCATGGACGAACCGACGACGCCCGCTCCTGGGCCTGGCATTCCGGTCCCCGTACCCGAGCCGCCCAGCCCCGACCTGGGACCGGATCCCGGTCCGCGGCCCCACCCCGAGCCTCCGGATGTTCGGCCGTCTCCCGATCCGCAGATTCCTCCAGACCCTCGCCCGCCCGAGGAGCCACACGCCCGCGGGCTCGAGAACTCCGAAGGTGAGTCTCGATCGGGCCTTGCCGACGGCTCGAACTATCGGGTTGCCGACGATGCAGGTCGCGAGATCGCGGACGGTTCGAACTATCGCGAGCTCGATGAAGACGCGGGCTCGGACGATGCTGACGGCACGAACTACCGGGTGACAGACGACACCGGCAGCGAAATCGCTGACGGGTCGAACTACCGAGACGACCCGTAGCCGGACCTCGATGAAGCGGCTCCCCTCGCCTCGGATGGCTCGTCCGGAACCAAGCGAGGCATCGAGCACAGGGCACGATCCCCCGCTGAGGCCGCCGACCATACAGCGTGGGAACGCACCACAACCGCAGCCCGAGCACGACGAACCGAGGCTCCAGGATCCGTCGCCGACTCAGCTCTCCGTGCGTGACTATCGGGCCATCGTCGTCCGAGCCGGCAGGGAGGCTCTCGCCGATCACATCACGAACCTCGCGGCCGCAATCGCCTACTACTCGTTCCTGGCCATTCCCTCCGTCCTGCTCGTCGCCGTCGGGGCATTCGGCGTGTTCGCGAGCCCCGATGCGATCGCGACGATCACCGAGAAGTTCGCCGGCATCGTGCCGCGGGAAGCGCTCACTCTCATCGACGACAGCCTGACTCGAGTTGTCGACAAGAACGCGAGCTCCGGGATCACGATGGCGATCGTGGGGATCGTGCTCGCGCTCTGGTCGTTGACCGGAGCGATGCAGACGCTCATCTGGGCACTGAACAGCGCGTACGAGCGCGACGAGACGCGCGGCTTCCTGAAGCGTCGGCTGACTGCGCTCGTGATGGTGATCGTGATGCTGTTCGCGTTCGTTCTGGCGTTCGGGCTGCTGGTGCTGGGCCCACACCTCTCGGGCTGGGTCGGCGAGGCGGTGGGAATCGGAGCTGCCGTCGACTGGCTGTGGTGGACGGCGCAGTGGCCCGTGCTGATCCTCGGGCTGCTCGGCGCTTTCGCGACGATTCTCTATCTCGGCCCCGACGTCGACCACCCTCGCTGGCGGTTCCTCACGTTCGGCACTGTGTTCGCGGTCGTCGTCTGGGTCCTCGGCTCCGGTGCGTTCGCCGTCTTCGTGAGCCAGTTCGGCTCCTACAACAAAGCGTGGGGATCCTTGGCGGCCGTCATCGTCATGCTCACCTGGTTGTGGCTGAGCGCTCTCGCCCTGCTCTTCGGCGCCGAGCTCAACGCTGAGGCGGAGCGCAGCCGTGAGCTGCGCCGAGGTGAGCCTGCCGAGGTCGAGCTGCAGGCGCCTGCGCGAAGCTGATCCTTCCTCGACTCGCAGCGCCAGCCACGTCGATGGAGCGCCAATCCGTGTCGTAGGGCTGTACACAGCACTCGGATCCTCGGGGGACGCGACCGACGGCGCTTGACCAGGCGTCGCCGGTCGTTTATTCATACTGGACAGTGCGTGCCTCCCAGGACCCACGTCCCACCGTGGGGTTGATCGGTCTCGGAAACATGGGCACGGCGTTCGCAGAGCGCCTTCTCGAAGCCGGTTACCCGCTCGTCGTGAGCAACCGAACCCCGGGAAGGGCCGAGGGGCTCGCGGCTCTCGGCGCGGAGGTCGTTCGCTCGCCGGTCGAGCTCGCCGAACGAGTCCAGATCATCCTCACGTCGCTCGCCGACGACGAGGCGTTCGAGTCGGTGGCAACGGACGCGATCGCGGGTGCGCAACCGGGCGCCGTCCTCGTCGACCTCAGCACCGTCTCGCCTGCGGCGTCGGCTCGCATCGCGACCCGTGCCGAGGAGGCGTCCGTCGGATACGTCCGCGCACCCGTGAGCGGGAACCCGACCGTCGTGCGCGCGGGGAACCTGAGCATCATCGCCTCGGGCGCCGACGAGGACATCGACCGCGTGGAGCCGGTTCTCAGGGCGATCGGCCCGACCGTGCACCGCGTCGGTGACGGAGAGCAGGCCCGCATCGTGAAGCTCGCGATCAATCTCATGATCGCGGGGCTTGCGCAACTGATCTCCGAGGCACTCGTCCTCGGGGAGGCCGCCGACGTCCCGCGGGCGGCGCTCCTCGAGGTGATGGGGAGCTCAGCCGTGGGCGCTCCGTTCGTCAAGTACAAGACCGAGCCGCTCCTGCGCGACGACTACGGGGCGACGTTCACGACGGCGCTCATGGAGAAAGACATCGATCTCGCGCTCGACGCCGCCGACGAGGCGGGCGTCGAGCTGCCCTTGACCAGTGAGATGAAGACCCACCTTCGCGCGGCGATCGAGGCTGGGTATGGAGAGGACGACTTCATCGTGCTTCTCCAGCACCTGCGGACCGCGTCGGGTCTCTCGAGGACGAGCGAGCGTCACGATCAGGAGGTAGTGCGGTGACCAGGCCAAGCAGGACCGTGGGCTCCCCGGACGCGACGCGCGCCGTCGACTGGGAGCAGCGCATCGACTTCCCGCGACTCCGTCAGGAGCGCCTCGACCGTGCGAAGGCGGCACTCGAGGCGTCCGATCTCGGAGCCGTGCTCCTGTTCGACCCGAACAACATCCGGTACGTCACGAGCACGCACATCGGTGAATGGGCTCGGGACAAGAACGCGCGCTTCACGCTGCTCATGCGGGGTGCCGACCCGATCTTGTGGGACTTCGGGTCGGCCGCGCGCCACCACCGGCTGTTCGCTCCCTGGCTCCCGCCCGAGAACTTCCGGGCAGGCGTGTCGCCGATGCGCGGCGCCATGCCCAACGAGACCGGGATTCCGGATCGGCTCGCCGCGAAGATCTCGCTCGAGCTGCACGAGCACGGTCTCCACGACGAACCGCTCGGCATCGACATGGCGGATCTCGTGACGATCGAGGCACTCCAACGCGCGGGCATCCGGGTCACGGACGGATCCCAGGCACTCCTCGAGGCGCGCAAGATCAAGACGGCTCAGGAGATCACGCTCCTCGACGAGTCGGCCGGGCTCGTCGACGCCGTCTACGAGGAGATCTACCGGATGCTCCGTCCGGGGGTCTACGAGCACGAGATCGTCGCGCGTGCCCACCAGCTCCTCTTCGAGATGGGCTCGGAACAGGTCGAGGCGGTCAACGCCGTCTCGGGCGACCGCTGCAACCCGCACCCGCACGTGTTCTCGGACCGGCTTCTGCGACCGGGCGACCAGGCGTTCTTCGACATCATCCATTCCTTCATGGGCTACCGGACGTGCTACTACCGCACGTTCAACGTCGGCGGAGTCAGCCACTCCCAGCTCGATGCCTACAAGCAGTGCCGCGAGTGGCTGGACGCGGCGATCGCGCTCGTCCGGCCGGGCATGACGACCGACAAGATCGCGGAGGTGTGGCCGACAGCTCAGGAGCTCGGCTTCCCCGACGAGGAGACGTGCTTCGGCCTCCAGTTCGGACACGGCATCGGCGTGGGGCTCTACGAGTCGCCGATGATCTCGCGCGTCCATTCGCTCGAGAACCCCGTCGAGCTCGAGGAGGGGATGGTGTTCGCGCTCGAGACCTACTGCGCAGCGACGGACGGTCGCTCGGCGGCGCGCATCGAGGAGGAGGTCGTCGTCACGGCGACCGGCTGCGAGGTGCTGACTCGCTTCCCGGCGGAGGAGCTGCTCGTCGCGGGTCGCATCTACGTGCGCGGCGCCGACCTCGTCGACGGCGCGAATCCGGTGAGCGACGGCAACCCGGGTCTCGCGGCTGCCGTCGCGTCCTCGGCCGTCGTCGATCCGGCCGGCGTCCCCGGATGAGCTCGGATACAGGCACGCGCCAGCTGGCGGACGGCATGCCGGGGTACCGGCTCGTCCGGCGCGAGGACGTCGAGCTCGCCCCGGCGCTCCCGGGCCGATCGAGCGGTCTCACCACCTGCCGGCTCGTCGGCGGCACGCTCGGCTCGACGCACATGGCGCTGACGCTCGTCTCCCTGGAGCAGGGCCACGTCGACGAGCACCTGCACTCCTTCGAGACGAGCTTCTTCGTGCTCGAGGGCGAGCCTGTGCTCTATCTCGACGGACGCGGCGTGCGGCTCGAGCCGGGCGCCTGCGGCGCGATTCCGGTCGGAGCGCCGCACGCGTTCCGCACGGACGGCGGCGGGCTCTGGATCGAGATGGCCGCGCCGCGCCCGCGCGTCGACGGCAGCGACACGTTCTTCCTCGGCTCGCCGCCGGACACCTCCGCCGAGCCGCTCGACGCCAGGGACCCGAGGAACCGCAACCTCTTCCTCCTCGGCGAGGGCGAGACCGATCTCGATCGCCTGAAGCACGCTCAGGCCATGGGCGCTCCGACCGTCTCGGGGAGCATGGCGACGGCAGTCCTCGCCTACAGCGGAATCGCCGTGAAGATGCTCGTCGACCAGCGGCTCGACGCCCAGCTCCACACGATGTTCATGGTCGACTACCAGCCCGGCGCGGCCGCCAACCCGCACGACCACCCGTTCGAGGAGTCGTACTACATGCTCGAGGGGGAGGTCGACGTGGTCGCCGACGGCGACCGCTACACACTCCGTCCCGGCGACGTCTTCTGGACGGCGGCCGGTTGCGTCCACGCCTTCTACGAGACTCGGGGCGGGACGGTCAGGTGGCTCGAGACGTCGGCGCCGGGGCCCCCGGCGCGCCACTCGTATCGCCACCAGCGCGACTGGGACTACCTCGTCGAGCGGCTGTCGAGCAAGGCCGGCGTCGCGTGACACACGTCAGCGACCAGCCGGCGACCGGTGTCCTCGACGACCTGGACCTGTACAAGGACATCTACGAGCGGATGCTCCTCATCCGGGGGTTCGAGGACCTCGTCCAGTCCCTCTTCCTCGCGGGCGAGGTCTACGGCACGACGCACCTGTACTCGGGCCAGGAGGCGATCGCGACCGGCGTCGCGAGCGTGCTCGAGGAGCGGGACCGGGTCGCGGCGACCTACCGCGGGCACGGCCACGCGCTCGCGGTCGGCGTCGATCCGCAGAAGCTCCTCGACGAGATGCTCGGCCGCGCGAGCGGGATCAACGGGGGTCGCGCCGGCTCGATGAACGTCACCTCGCCGCAGGACCGGCTGATCGGATCGTTCGGGATCGTCGGCGGGAGCATCGCCGCGGCGACCGGGACGGCACTCGCGCTGCAGCGGACGACGGGCGGCGTCGCAGTCGCGTACTTCGGCGACGGCGCGATGAATCAGGGTTACGTGTTCGAGTGCCTCAACTTCGCACAGATCTTCACGTTGCCGATCGTGCTCGTCTGCGAGAACAACGGCTACGGCGAGTACACGCCGTTCCGCTCCGTCACCGCCGGCGAGATCAGAGCGCGCGCCGAGGCCATGGGGGTGACCGCCGAGACGATCGACGGCATGAGCGTATGGACCGTGCGGGAGGCGGCTCGCACCGCCGTCGCGCATGCGCGCGCCGGCGAGGGGCCCGTGTTCATCGAGGCGCTCACGTACCGGTTCGTCGGACACTCCCGAAGCGATCCCGGCGCGTACCGGCCCGAGGGTGAGCTGGACCGCTGGCGCGAGCGGGATCCGATCGTCGTCCTGCGCACCCAGCTCGAGGCGGAGGGAGTCGACGGCGGCGAGCTCGACGAGGTCGAGCGCCGCATGACCGAGCGGCTCGAGCGCATGCGTGCCGACGGTCTCGCCGCGCCGTTCCCGACCGAGTTGACGGCGAGCGAGTTCAAGGACTGAGTGATGCCGCCCCGCGAGCTGACCATGCCCAAGCTCTCCGACTCGATGGCGGACGCCGTCATCCTCCGCTGGCTGAAGGCCGCCGGCGAGGACTTCGCGCGGGGCGAGGGCTTGATCGAGGTCGAGACCGACAAGGCCACCGTGGTCTACGAGGCCGAGTGGGACGGGACGCTCGACTCGATCCTCGTCCCGGAGGGCGCAACGGTGGCCGTCGGAGAGCCCATCGCGACGCTCGTGAACGGGGACCGGGCGGCGCCTCGCGCTGAGCCCGCCGCGCCATCGCAGCCTGCGCGAGAGCGTTCTGCCGATCCCGCCGCCACGAGAGAGGCCGGCGAGGATGCCGGTCCGGAACGCCCGGTCGCGACCCCCGTTGCGCGCCGCACCGCAGTCGAGCTCGGCGTCTCGCTGCACGGCCTCGTCGGCACCGGCCCCGGTGGCCGGATCACGGTCGACGACGTCACCCGGGCGGCGGCCGAGGCGGGCCAGGCTCCGCCGGCGGCTGCACCGGCCTCGGGCAAGGGCGAGGTCACCGTCCACGACCCGACCCCGACGCAGGCGACCATCGCGCGCCGGATGCTCGAGTCGGCCACGACGATCCCCGTCTTCACCGTCTCGGCCGACGTCGACGTGTCGGAGATCGTCACCACGCGGCGAGAGGCCCGCGACCGGGGCGAGGACGCTCCGTCGCTCAACGACTTCGTGGTCAAGGCGGCTGCGGCCACGCTGCGCGAGTTCCCGCGCTTCAACGCGTCCTACGTCGACGGCAAGGTCGAGCTCTACTCACGCGTCAACGTCGGGATCGCGGTCGCCACGGACGATGCACTCCTCGTACCCGTCGTGCGCGACGCCGACCGCAAGTCGCTCGGCGAGCTCTCCGAGGAGACGCGGGCGCTGGCGGAGGGAGCACGGCGGCGGGCATTGAAGCCGGAGGATTTCCACGACGGCACGTTCACGGTCTCGAATCTCGGCATGCTCGGAGTGCAGGCGTTCACCGCGATCATCGATCCACCGCAGGTCGCGATCCTCGCCGTCGGCAGCGCACGACGCGCGCCGGTCGAGGAAGGCTCCGACCGGATCGCCTTCCGTGACGTCATGACCGTCACGCTGAGCTGCGACCACCGCGTCGTCTACGGCGCCGACGGCGCACGCTTCCTGTCCCGTCTCCGCGAGCTGCTCGAGCGGCCGCTCTCCCTCGCCCTGTGAGCGTCGCGTTCCGTACCGCCATCCGGGACGCGCTGGACGAGGAGCTCGCGGCCGACGAGCGCGTGATCCTCTTCGGCGAGGACATCGCCCTCGCCGGGGGAGTCTTCGCGACGACGACGGGTCTCTACGACAAGTACGGCGCCGAGCGGGTCTTCGACACGCCGATCTCCGAGCTCGCCCTGGCGGGCGCGGCGTTCGGGTCGGCTGCGCACGGTCTCCGACCGGTCGTCGAGATCATGTTCGGCGATTTCCTGGCGCTGGCGATGGACAGCCTCGTGAACCAGTCGACGAAGTACTGGTTCCTCACGCAGGAGCAGGTCAGCGTGCCGCTCACGATCCGGTCCGTGGTGGGGGCAGGCGGTCGCTTCGGCGCGATCCACTCGCAGATGCCAGCGTCGTGGTTCATGGGCGTCCCCGGTCTCAAGATCGTCGCTCCGTCGAACCCGGCGGACGCGAAGGCGCTGCTCAAGGCGGCGATCCGCGACGACAACCCTGTCCTCTTCTTCGAGCACAAGCGCCTGTACACGCTCGAGGGCGAGGTGGACGGCGCGCCGGGCCGCCTCAGTGAGGCCGCCGTCGTCCGAGAGGGGCGAGACGTCACGCTCGTGACCGCGATGAAGGGCGTCCACGACGCTCTCGAGGCCGCTGCAGAGCTCGAGGGCGACGGCGTGTCAGTCGAGGTGATCGACCTGCGGACGCTGCGTCCCTTCGACCTCGATACCGTCCTCGCGTCGGTGAAGAGGACGAACAGGATCGTCGTCGTCGAGGAGGGACCGCTGACCGGAGGCTGGGCGGGCGAGGTGCTCGCCTCGGTCGTCGAGCACGGGCTCGGTCACCTCGACGACGCGTGGCGCATCGCGACGCCCGACCACCCGATCCCGTACAGCCCGCCCCTCGAGGATGCGTTCCTGCCGGGTGCGGGACGCATCGCGCAGGAGATCCGCGCCCGTGTCCGCTAGCGAGCCGGCATCCGCCTCGGATCCGTTCGACCCCTCGAAGGTCGGGCACCGTCTGCGGGCGGAGCGCGAACGTCTCGGCATCGGCCTGCGCGAGCTCGCCCGCCGAGTGGGTGTCTCCCCGAGCCTCGTCTCGCAGATCGAGCTCGACCGCGTCAATCCGTCGGTCAGCACGCTGTACGCCATCGTCACCGAGCTCGGTATGACCATGAGCGACGTCTTCGGCGAGCAGCTCGAGCAGCGGGTCGTCCAGCCCGGGGACGGGCTGGCCGAGCACCCCGAGACGCGGCCCGTCATCAATCTCGCCTCGGGTGTCCGCTGGGAGCGGCTCACGCACGAACGCGATCCCGACGTGGAGTTCCTGTACGTCGTGTACCCGGCCGGGGCGGCCTCGTGTCCCGAGGACGCACTGATGACGCACGGCGGCAGGGAGTACGGCTACGTCACGAGCGGCACGCTCGGCGTGCGGGTCGGGTTCGAGGCATACGAGCTCGGCCCGGGTGGGTCGATCGCGTTCGACTCGTCCTCACCTCACCGGCTGTGGGCCGTCGGGGACGAGCCGGTCCACGCCGTCTGGGTCGTGATCGGCCGCGAGGCGGATCCCCGGACGACGACGGCGTCGCGTCCTCGGCCGGTCGCCGACCCGTAGGGGCCGGACCAATCCGGCCCTCGACTGCTCCCGCGTATCAGGGCGCGACAGGTCGCGGGCGGGACCGGTCCCGCCCCTACGCCTCGAGTCGCCCCACACCTGCCCTACTCGTTCGGAAGCGGGCAAGGAGCTCGGGAGCCGAGTAGAGCAAGAGCGCCAGCAGGATCAACACGCCGATGGTCATCTGCGAGTACTCCGTCGGCTGGTGGAACAGAGGCAGGACGTTGTCGATCAGCGAGAGGAAGAGCGCTGCGAGCAGCGCGCCGACGAAGGATCCGCGGCCGCCCCCGAGGCTCGCTCCGCCGAGGACGGCGCAGGCGATGCTCTCGAGCGAGAACCCGATGTCGAGGAGCGGCGAGCCGATCTGGATCTGGGC
>DASTYQ010000071.1:0-9685 GCA_035764775.1 Gaiellaceae bacterium | reverse complement strand
CGTCGATCTCCTTCGCGATCTCGTCGGAGTAATCGGGCTCGGAGCCCATGTCACGACCGAGGAACGGGAGATCGTGGTTGCGACCGAGCACACGTGGCCCGAGCTTCTCGGACATCCCGAAGCGCATGATCATCTGCTTCGACGTCGAGGTCACACGCTCGAGGTCGTTCGCCGCGCCCGTCGTCACCTCGTGGAACACGAGCTCCTCGGCCGCGCGCCCGCCGAGCGTCATGGCCAGCTCGTCCATCAGCGCAGACTTCGTCGTCAGGTACTTGTCCTCGGTCGGCAGCGAGATGGTGAGGCCGAGCGCCTGCCCGCGAGACACGATCGTGATCTTGTGGACCGGGTTCGTGTTCTCCAGATAGTGACCGACGAGCGCATGCCCCATCTCGTGGTAGGCCGTGATCTTGCGCTCCTTCTCCGAGAGAAGGCGGGCCTTCTTCTCCGGCCCCGCGATGACGCGCATGATCCCTTCCTCGAGCTCCTCCTGCTCGATCATCTTCTTGCCGTTGCGCGCGGCGAGCAGGGCGGCCTCGTTGATGAGGTTGGAGAGGTCGGCGCCCGTGAAGCCGGGCGTCCCGGCGGCGAGGGTGTCGAGGTCGATGTCGCGCGAGAGCGGCTTGCCGCGCGCGTGCACCTCGAGGATCTTCCTGCGGCCGAGGCGGTCGGGGCGGTCGACGACGATCTGGCGGTCGAAGCGTCCCGGTCGGAGCAGGGCGGGGTCGAGGATGTCGGGCCGGTTGGTGGCGGCGATGAGGATGATGTTGTCCTTCATCTCGAAGCCGTCCATCTCGACGAGGAGCTGGTTCAGCGTCTGCTCGCGCTCGTCGTGGCCCCCGCCGAGGCCCGCGCCCCGGTGCCGTCCTACGGCGTCGATCTCGTCCATGAAGATGATGCAGGGGGACGCCTGCTTCGCCTGCTCGAAGAGGTCGCGCACACGTGAGGCGCCGACGCCGACGAACATCTCTACGAAGTCGGAGCCCGAAATCGAGAAGAACGGGACGCCCGCCTCGCCGGCGACGGCCCGCGCGAGCAGCGTCTTGCCCGTTCCGGGTGGCCCGTACAGCAGCACGCCCTTGGGGATACGTGCGCCGAGCGCCTGGAACTTCTTCGGGTTCTCGAGGAACTCCTTGATCTCGTGCAGCTCCTCGACCGCCTCGTCCGCGCCGGCGACGTCCTTGAACGTGACCTTCGGCGAGTCCGGCGACATGCGCTTCGCGCGGCTCTTGCCGAAGCTCATCACCTTCGAGCCCCCGCCCTGCACCTGGTTCATGAGGAAGATCCAGAAGGCGATGAGGATGACGAACGGGAGGACGTTGATGAGCAGCGCCCACCATGCCGACGAGCCCGTGCCCTTGGAGTCGAACTCGACGTTGTTGGCCTGCAGCAGGTTCTGGAATTGCGTCGCCGACTGCGCCGTCGGATAGTTCACCTTGACCTTGCCGCCCTCGACGAGGTTGGCCGTGATCTGCTGCCGGTTCGGGTTGAACTGGACGTCGTTGACCGCACCGACCTTCACCTTCGCGATCAACTGCGAGTACGTCATCTTCTGCTCCTGGGACCGGCCGGGCAGGAGCGTCTGACTCGCCAGATAGACGAGCAGCACGATGATGATGAGCGGGAAAAGCGCGCTGCGGAAGAAGCGGTTCACGGTCGGTGGTCGCAGGGTAGCACTGTCATTCTTCGGCACCCATGCCCCGGATCCCCTCCCCCGTTATGTGCCGATTGCGGGCCTTACGTGGCGGTTGCCACGATATTAATGCGGAGGCGGGATCAGGTCGGGGTGGAGGACGGCGACGTAGGGCAGGTTGCGGTAGCGCTCGGCGAAGTCGAGGCCGTAGCCGATGACGAAGCGGTTCGGGATCTCGAAGCCGACGTAGCGGACCGGAACGTCGATCTCGCGTCGCTCGGGCTTCGTCAGGAGCGTCACGACTTCGAGGGACGCCGGCTTGCGGGCGCGCAGGTTCCGCATGAGGTACGACAGCGTGAGCCCCGAGTCGATGATGTCCTCGACGACGAGGACCTCACGCCCCGAGACGTTGATGTCGAGGTCCTTGAGGATGCGGACGACCCCCGACGAGTCGGTCGCCGCCCCGTAGCTCGAGATCGCCATGAAGTCGATCTCGCACGGAACGGTGAGCTCGCGCATCAGGTCGGCCATGAAGAAGACGGCGCCCTTGAGCACGCCGACGAGGAGCAGGTCGCGGCCCGCGTAGTCCGCGGAGACCTCCGCGCCGAGCTCGCGGATGCGAGCCTGGAGCGCATCCTCCTCGATGAGGATCTCGCCGACGCCCTTCTCGAGTTCGGTCTGCGTCACTCCTCTGCATCTTTCCATGCGCGGACGGCGTCTTCCCAGCCAGGAGCCACGACGACGCCGGGAACGGCGACGACGTCGTCACCGGAGACGACCAGCGGCCACGCGTCCCGCGCCGCTCGCGGCACCTTTGCATCGACGAACACGTCCTGGATCTTCCGCGACCGGCCGGCAAGCCGGTCACCCGGGCGCCGCGTGCGGACGACCAGATCGGGACGCTCGCTCTCGATCCGCCACGGCCCGAATCGGACGCTCCCCTCGAGCCGCACCTCGTCGTACTCGCGCACGGCGCGCACTCCGGCGCCGAGGTCGGCGCTCTTCGATCCGTGGGAGGACGAGAGAAGCCCGGCCAGCGTCCGCTCGAGCTCGCGCGGCAGCCTCGTGCGCTCCGTCGCGAGCGCCTGCAGATTCCGGTCGGCGCCGGGATGCAGGCGACGCAGGAGCGGCAGGATCTCCTCGCGGATGAGTCCACGCTTCGTTTCGACGTTCGACGAGTCGACGCGGTACGCAAGGCCACGCTCCTCGCAGTAGCGAACCGTGTCCTCGCGCCACACCTCGAGCAGAGGCCGCACGACGCGGTCATCGCGCTTCGGCCTGATCCCCTTCGTGTTGCCCGACGACACGAGCCGGTAGAGCACGGTCTCGACCTGGTCGGAGGCGGTGTGGCCCGTTGCGCGCAGTCCAAGACCGGCAGTCGCCTCGTACCGCCGCGCGCGAAGAGCGGCTTCGGACGCCCCTTGTGACTGATCGCTACGAGCATCGATGACGGTCGCGCCGAACGCCTCGGCGCAGAAGCGTGCGTCGGCCTCCGACTCCTCGCCGCGCAGTCCGTGATCGACATGGACGGCAGTGACGCGGTATCCCAGGGCACGCAGGACGTGCCAGAGGCAGGTCGAGTCCGCGCCGCCGGACACCAAGCAGGTGACGTTCCCGCCAGCGGGAACGAGCTCGTGCCGACGGATCGTGGACTCGACGCGCGCTGCGAGAGCGCTCACGCACCCATTGTGCCGCGGCTAGTCGCGCAGGGCTGACCCGTCCGCGACCTGTGCGGCAGGCGGCACGTCGATCTCGACGGGCTCGCCGTAGTCCCAGAGCTCGAACGCGAGCAAAACGTTGCCCGGCTGGCCGGTGGTCGCGCCGGGCGCCTCGACGTCGAGAGCCAGCTTCCGCACGAGCCCGTCCCCGTCGATCCAGATGTCGAGAGGGACCTCGTCGACTCCGCTCGAGGCGAGCTGATCGAGAACGGACGCGGCGTCGGCGTTCTCCCCGGTCGCCCGCTTCGCCAGGTCTGCCGCAGCGAGCTGCGCCCGGTAGTGGGTCGTAGCGACTCCCCGGAGCTCCTCGCTGCCGACGATCTCGATCTCCCCACTGAGATCACGGAGCGCCTCCAGCGCGTCGCGCGGGTCGTTCTGCGTGAACGATTCGAGCTCCTCGAAGTCGAAGCCGCCTGCCTTGACGTCCCCCGCGTTCCCCCGCACCCACGTCTTTCCCTCCGGGAGCTGGTTTTCGATCGCGGGGAGCCGGACGTAGCCGACGTCTCCGTCCTGCACGAGGTCGAACTGCCAACCTGTCGGGTCGTCGAAGTCCGGCAGGTCGGACTTGTCGCCCCCCGGGAAACCGGCTGTGAACCCGCCGAGGAGCTTCGCGAGCGACGACATGTCCACCGAGAAGGAGGCACGCTCGTTCGCAGTGTCGAAGGCGCCCTCGCCCGAAAGCGCGAGCGGCTCGTCGCCGCCCGGGAACGAGAACGACACGTCGAAGGAGAAGCGGCCGCTCGTCGCCTTCGCGCTCCTCGACGCCGACGACGCGAGCTGCTCGAAGCTGATCGGCTCGCCGGTCGCTTCGACGCCGCTCGCGGACGTTCCACCGCCACAGCCCGCAGCAACCACCGCGCAGGCCGCGACGAGCGACGCACCGCAGAGTCGGAGACGCGTCATCACGGCTGAGGTCGGACGCAGCGGTTGAGCGCCCGTCCTTCGTTCGAGTGATCCGGCAGCGCGACCGGAGAGGAGTGTAGAGCGCCTCCTCAGGTGCGAAACGTTGGCGCGAGCGCCCAGTCTGCGAGTAGCTCCGCCGCTAACTCGACATCAGCGCGCTCGAGCCGGTACGGGTGGGCGTGCTCCACCGGCGACATGCGCGCCGCGGGGACCAGCCCGGCCGCGGCGTCGAGCGCGTACCGCAGCATCAGCGCATGGCCGACCAGTAGCACGACTTCCTCGTCACGGGCAAGGAGAACGCCGAGACCACGCGCGAACCTGGCGGCCGCGTCGGCGCGGCTCTCGCCGCCGCCAGGCGGGCGTACGAACGGCGACTGTGCCGCCGCCCAGGCGCGGTACGTGTCGAGCGGGCCGCCGTCGAACGAGCCGAAGTCGATCTCGTTCAGCTCCGGCACGACGATCACGCGGACGTCACGTCCGTCGAGCGCGAGCTCGAGGGTCTCCTGCGTTCTTGCCAGGTCCGTCGTCGCCGCGAGCGAGATCGGCTCGTCGGCGAGCAGAGCTCGCAGCGCTCGACCCTGGTCTGCTCCTTCGGGCGTGAGCCCTTCCCCGGGCTTGGCGCACGAGGCGATCCCGTCGCGATTCGAGCCGGCGAGCCCGTGTCGGGCGAGGATCAGCCGTTCCACGGGGTCAGAAGAGGAGCGAGCGGTAGTCCAGGACGTGCTCCATCCCGATCACTTCGTAGAGACGTATCGCGGGCTCGTTCTCGGAGCGGACGAAGAGGCAGACCGCCGGCACCTGCTCGAGGAGCAAGCGACACAGGTCGGACAGCCCTCTCGCTCCGTACCCCGAGCGGCGGACCTCGGGATCGACCCAGACCTGCTGGAGCTGCACCGCCTCCGGCGTCCATGCTGACGCCTCGGCCTTGAAGAGGATCACTCCGTCCTCCTCCCAGAGCCACGAGCGCTCCTCCTCGATCTGGCTCCGCGTGCGCCAGCGGAAGCCGTCCGCATCCCGGCGGAGCGGGTCGAGCCCGAGCTCCTGCTCGTGCGCCGCCGCGCACGCGGGCATGAGGAGCTCGAGGTCGTCGAGCGTCGCAGCGCGGAGTCGCGTCTCGCCCGGTGCCGGCGGCGTGCGTATGACAAAGACGGGCTGGCCGGGCCGGTCCTCGCGCGGTGTCGGCAAGCGCTCACGGGCAGCATCCCAGAGGTCCGTTACCGCGGATGCCTCGCCGATCAGCATCCTCGGCCCCGCTCGCAGCGTCTCCCTGGCGAACGCCCCACAGCCCTCGCCGGAGGGGACGACATTGACGCCGAGGTGGCAGAGCGCGCGGAGATCGCCTCCCCCGTCCGCGAGTCCGACGAACCGTCCGAGGCCACGTCGCGCGACGTCCTCGAGGAACACGCGCTCCACGGGATCCTGCGCACAGAACCGCAGTATCTGCTCGCGGGTGGGCTCGACCTGCTTGGCCGCCAAGGCCAGAACTGTAGTGGTGCGCAGAGCCCGGGATCCCCGAGTGGGGATCCCGGGCTCGCGCGGTAGAGCAAAGGACCTGAAGCGCGGCCGCTTCGCGGCCGCGATCGCTGCAGCCACTCAACCGATATGGAGTTCAGCAAGTCGAGATGCACACGAATACGTAGGGTTTCGAGTCGGCTCGATCCCGTTTATTGGCCTAGATGTCGAGGCGCCCGCGGCGGCAAGGCCGCCGCGCTTTAGGTCCTTTGCCCTTCCGCGCGGGCGGAATCCCCACTCGGGGATTCCGCTCTTGCGCAAGGGTAGGGTTTCGCCGATGCCGATCCATCTCCGAGCCGAGCCGGGCGACTACGCCGAGGCGTGCCTCCTTCCGGGCGACCCTCTCCGCGCCAAGTACATCGCGGATACGTTCCTCGAAGACGTGCGCCCGGTGAACGCAGAGCGCGGGCTCCTCGGCTTCACTGGGAGCTGGAACGACAAGCCGGTGTCCGTCCAGGGGACCGGCATGGGCTGCCCCAGCGCCACCATCGTCTTCGAGGAGCTCATCCAGCTCGGCGTGAAACGCCTCCTGCGCGTCGGCACGTGTGGCGGGCTGCAGCCGGACCACGCGCTCGGAGATCTCATCGTCGCCATCTCGGCGGTTCCGGCGGATGCGACCGCGACCCACCTGGTAGCGGGCGAGCCGCACTGCCCCACCGCGAGCTGGGAGCTCGTGCACGAGGCAGTCCACGTCGCGAAGCATGCGAAGGAGCCGCTCCGCGTCGGACCGATCGTGTCGAGCGATCTCTTCTACAACCCGGACGAAGGCCAGTACGAGCGGTGGTCGAGGCGCGGGATCCTCGCCGTCGAGATGGAGGCCGCGGCGCTCTTCACGCTCGCCGCGCTCCGCGGCGTGCATGGGGGGTGCTTGCTCACGGTCAGCGACATCGTGGTCGAGGGCGAGTTCGTCCGGATCTCCGACGAGGAGCTCCGCGCAGCCGTCGACCGCATGACCCGGGTCGCGCTCGACACCGCAACGGCGGCTCACAACGGCCACTGACGCCGGGCGCACGGTCTTCCTCGTCAACCCGGCCTCAGCCGCCGGCTCGACGGGAAGACGCTGGCCCGAGATCGCGCATCGCGCCGCAGCACGCGGCCTCGACGGCGACGCGCTCATCTCCGACGGGCCCGGCCGGCTGACGTCGCTCGCCGCCGAGGCAGTCGGTAGCGGCGCCCAGCGGCTCGTCGTCGTGGGAGGGGACGGCTCCGTCAACGAGGTCGTCAACGGCCTAAATCCCTCGGACGACGTCGAGCTCGCAGTCATCCCGCGCGGTACCGGCTGGGACTTCGTCCGCACGTTCGACATCCCCCGCGATCTGGACGGCGCGATCGACGTCGCCCTCGGCGGCGGCGTCCGCGAGATCGATCTCGGGAGCGCGCGGTATCGGACGTGGGCCGGAGACGAGGCGACCTCGACGTTCGCGAACGTCGCGAGCGCCGGCATCTCGGGGGCCATCGCACAGCGCGCGAACGAGTCCTCGAAGGCGCTCGGGGGGAAGATCTCCTACTACTGGGCGACGCTCGCGGTCTTCGTCGGCTGGCAGACGGGCGAGATGCGCGTCACGGTCGACGGCGAGTCGCGGAGCGGGAAGATGATCGACGCCATGATCTGCAACGGCCGCTATCTGGGCGGCGGGATGATGATGTGCCCCGACGCCGAGCCCGACGACGGCGCCTTCGACGTCCTCATGATCGGCGACGTGACGAAGCGCGACCTCGCGTTCGTCCTCCCGAAGACGTACAAGGGCAAGCACCTTCCCCACCCTCGGCTCGAGCTACTGCGAGGCAGCGTTGTCACCGTCGAGTCAGACGAGCCGCTGCCGATCGAGCTCGACGGCGAGCAGCCCGGGACGACGCCGGTGCGCTTCGAGGTCGTCCCGCGCGCGCTGAAGCTGCGCGTCCCGCGCCAGGGATGAGTCGACTGGCAGACGCGCCCTTCCTGCGGGGGCCTTCAGGGGTCTTCGCGACCGGAATTCGCGCGAGCGAATCCCGGTCTGCGGACTAGGCGGGCTTTCTCGGCGCCTGGCGGCGGGCCGGGGTCTTGGCCTTCTTCAGGGCCGCGACCTCTTTCTCCAGCTTGGCGATGCGCGCCTCGAGAGCGTCGATGCCTCGCACCTTCTTCGTGAGCTCGTCGACACGGCTGCGCAGGTCGTTCACGGCCGTGAGTGCCTTCTGACCGCCTGGCAGGTCGGCGAGGCGCTGCAACGCCTCCTCGCCTGCGTCTGCGAGCCGCGTCACGAAGTCCTTGTCGGCCTTGGCCTTCTGCGTCGTCTCTGGCATGCCGCAGTCATACCACTCCGCTCAGCGAAGTGCATCGACCACTGCAGTGAGAGTCTCGCCCGCTTGCCCGTCGATCTTCAGTACCGCCTCCCTGTCGAGCGCCGTAGGACCGCGGTTGACGATCGCCAGCGCCTGCGCCTCGAGCGGGAGACCGGCGACCGGCCACACCTCCAGCGAGGAACCGACCACGAGCACGAGTCGGGCTCCCCGCGCGAGATGCGTTGCGCGCTCCATCGGTCCCGCGGGCAGGAGCTCACCGAAGAGGACGACGCCCGGCTTCAGTACCTCGCCGCAGTGCGGGCATGTCGGAAGGGAGCTCTCCGACAGCTGCGCCAATGCGTCGTTCGCCGGCTCCGTCCACAGGCAAGCGAGACATTGCGACGAGCCGATCGACCCGTGCACTTCGACGACTTCCCTGCTCCCCGCGCGCGTGTGGAGCAGGTCGATGTTCTGGGTGATGACCGCCTCGACGAGGCCTCTCGACTCGAGCTCGGCGAGTGCATGGTGCGCCGCGTTCGGCCGAGCGTCGCGCAGTAGGCCGATCCGATCCCGGTAGAAGCCCCAGACGCGGGCGGGATCGGTCCTGAACGCGCGGAGAGACGCCACCTCGAGCGGGTCGACCTCGGCCCAGATACCCGACTCCGACCTGAAGTCCGGGATGCCGGACTCCGTCGAGACGCCGGCGCCCGTCAGCACGACGCACGGCTGCCGTTCGACGATGAGCGCGGCTAGCTTCGCGGCCGACATGGGGCGGATCGTAGTGTTGGCCGAATGGAGGGCTTCTCGTTCTCGACCGATGTGCGCGTCCGCTTCGCGGAGACCGACGCGCAGGGCATCGCGCACCACGCCTCGTTTGTGGTATGGCTCGAGGTCGCCCGCGTCGCGTATCTCGCGCAGCATGCGGGCGGCTACCAGGCGATCCGGGAGCAGGGCCTGGAGGCGCTGACGACCGAGGTCTGCCTCCGCTACCACCGCGCCGCGGCCTTCGACGAGACCCTGCGCGTCTGGGCGCGATGCGGGGATCTGCGCGGCGCCCGCTTCACGTACGAGTACCGGATCGAGCGAGACGGCGAGCTCGTCGCCGACGGCTACACGAAGCATGCAATCGTCGACCACGAGACCTACCGGCCGACGCGCGTGCCGGGATGGCTCGTCGACGCGATCTCTAGGGCCGAGGCGTAGGAGCCGTGTCGGCCGGGGTGTCGCCCTTCGGCGGCGTCGGCTGCTTCGGCTCGGCGACCTTCGTCCCGACGCGCACGACACGTGTCTCCCCCTCGTAGGAAGTTCTCCACGTCTCCGAACGGATGAGATCGCCATCGGCGGAGTAGATCTCGCGCGTCGCCGTCGTGCGCGTCGGCGCCGACCCCTCCTCCTCGACGACGGTCTTCCCCTTCGGCAGCTTCGGATCCTGGGTCCGCTCGACCGGGACGCGCCCGGTGACTACGAGCGGCGTCGCAGAGCTCTCGACCCGCCGTGTCTGGCCCCCGTACACGGCCACGCTGATGCCGTCGCCCTCCGCGAACCCCTTCACGAGCACCCAGGTCTTGGTGTCGTTCACGAACTTGAGGTCGAGGGACGGCCAGTACACGGTGGCGTCGCGCCCGAGCTGGTACCGGCTGATGTAGAGCGAGTGCGGGTGGCG
>DASTYQ010000070.1:0-2025 GCA_035764775.1 Gaiellaceae bacterium | reverse complement strand
TCAGCGACCGGATTTCGGAGAACACCTGGTTCGCACTGCCGAGATCGACGGTCGCGAGCCGGCCGAGAATCTCGTTCCGCTTCGCCACGTATCCCTGGTACAGGCGGTAGTGCGCCTCGATCGTCGTCCGCGAGATCCCGTCGAGCTCGAGGAGGGCCGGCTTCAGCTCACGCGGTCTGATCTCGACGAAGTTCGACATCGTTTCCTCCGGAGGCGGGGCGGGAACGCGCGGAGCATATCCTTGCCCGGAGCGAACCCGTACCGAGAGGAGCAGGCAATGGCATTCAGCGTTCCCGACCTCGCATACCCCTTCGATGCGCTCGAGCCACACATCGACGCGCGGACGATGGAGATCCACCACGACAAGCATCACGCTGCGTACGTGACGAACCTCAACGCCGCGATCGAGGGCACGCCGTGGGCCGAGCAATCCCTCGACGCGATCCTCACGAGCCTCGACTCGATCCCGGAGGACAAGCGCATGGCCGTGCGCAACAACGGCGGCGGCCACGCCAACCACACGCTCTTCTGGGAGCTCATGGGACCCAACGGCGGAGGCGACCCGACCGGCGACCTCGCCGACGCCATCGCGGACGCGTTCGGCGGCGTCGCCGAGCTGAAGGCGGCCGTCAACGACGCCGGCATCAAGCGCTTCGGCTCCGGCTGGACCTGGCTCGTCTGGGACGGCACGGCCCTCGTGGTCAAGTCGACGCCGAACCAGGACACGCCGGTGATGGACGGCCAGACGCCGATCCTCGGAATCGACGTGTGGGAGCACGCGTACTACCTCAACTACCAGAACCGCCGCCCCGACTATCTCGAGGCGTGGTGGAACGTCGTCGACTGGGATGCGGTCGCCTCGAAGTTCGCAGCGGCGCGCGGCTAGCCGCATCGCAATCCGGCAGGGTCGCGGGCGCGTAGCACCCGACACATGGCTGCGTCGCTCGCGATCCGGGCTCGGACATCCTGGACGGGATCGGGGATCATGGAGCGCGTGGAGCTTCCGGAGCCGACCGACGGCCAGCTGATCGTCCGCGTCGCCGCTGGGGATCACGGCGCGTTCGACGAGCTGCACGGCCGCTACTCGCGTGCGGTATTGGGGCTGGCGCTCCGCCGCCTCGGCGATCGAGGGCGAGCCGAGGACGCCACGCAGGATGCGTTCGTCGCGATCTGGCGTTCGGCACGGACGTACGACCCGCAACGTGGAAGGGGCGCACCCTGGCTGTACGCGGTGGCGCGGAATGCGATCACCGACGGCCTCCGCCGGACACCCGAGCCCGTCGCCGAGCCCCAGGACGGGCCGGGGCGGGAGCCGGACCCGGCCGACGAGGCCGAGGCGTCATGGACCGCGTGGCTCGTGCACCGAGCGCTCGAGGTCCTGCCCGAGCACGAGCGCCCGGTGATCGAGCTCGCGTACTGGAGCGGCCTGTCGCAGAGCGAGATCGCACGCCGTCTCTCGATCCCACTCGGTACGGTCAAGACGCGGACGCGCAGCGCCCTTGCGCGCCTCGCGGATGCGCTGGAAGGCGAGCTCGGATGAGCCCCGACTTCGACGAGCTTGTCGGAAACGACCTCGATCCAGTCGAGCGCGCACGACTCGAGCGCGTGCACGACCTGCTCGTGGCAGCCGGGCCGCCGCCGGACTTCGTTCCCGAGGCCTTCGCACCCGAGGCCGAGGTCGTCGAGCTTACGCCCCGGCGACGGCGCGGCGCGCTGATCGCGATCGCTGCCGCACTCGCCGTTGCGCTGTTCGCGCTCGGCGCGGCGCTCACCGACGACTCGACGAGCTCGGGCTTTCCCGGGACCATCACGATGGAGGGCACCCCGGCCGCGCAGTCCGCCTCAGCCTCGCTCGAGGTCCTCGATCGCGACCGGGCCGGCAACTGGCCGATGACAATTGCGGTCGAAGGTCTTGCACCCGCTCCGAGTGGCCGCCCGTTCGAGCTCTGGCTCACGCGCGAAGGCGAGCTCGCGGCGCTCTGCGGGAGCTTCCGCACAGACGAGACCGGCACGGCCGTCGTCCCG
>DASTYQ010000069.1:0-7956 GCA_035764775.1 Gaiellaceae bacterium | reverse complement strand
TCGTGTCCATCGATGTAGGCGCCGAGGCAGGTATTGACGGCTCCCTGGGCGGGTCGGAGGCCGAGCTGAGCAGTACGCTCCTCAAGGAAGACCCGCGCAAGGGGATGGAGGTCAAGCCGGCCCTCTCGTTCGACTAGGAGGCCTACGTCGAGCGCTGCGGCCAGGGTTGCTTCGGTCGAGGTGCTCAGCAACAAGTGGGCCAGTTCGCGGTCCAGCACGGGAGCCACCGCGAGGGTGGTCAGCCCCAGCTGAACCTCGCGCCCCAGGGCACTGAATACCTCATCGGCAAAGAAGGTGTAGAGAGACTCAGGGACCCGATCCATACCGTCGCTGACGTCGGCCGATGAGACGCTGGCCAGACCGATCAGCGCCGGCCAGCCGTTGGCAAGAGACACCAGACCGGATGCCGCGTGTTCGGTGCGTCCGATCAGAAGGGTTGCGGCTTCCAGATCGTCCATCGCCAGCGAGCGCTGGCCAACCTCAAGCACATCGCCGTACAGGACACGTTTTGACGCAACCCAGCGCGGGCGGACGCGGCTGGCGATAAGGAACCGCACTGGGGACAACGCGACGATCGCCTCGACAAAGTCTTCTGCCTTCGGCTCCGGCGTAATCTCGTGGTAATCGTCGAGGACGAGCCATGCGTTGCTCGGCCACGCTGCGAGGTCCTCGCTGAGAATCTCAGCAAGCGTCTGGACGTTCTCGGCTGGAGCGGGGAGCGCACGTAGATGCTGACGCAGTCGCTCATCACATCCGCTGATAAGCGAACTGGCGGTACGTGCCACCCCGAGCGCGAGCGCGGCAACGTCCATCGAGGACGATCGAGCCGTGTACCACGCTGATCCGCGGCCGTCGCGGGCGACCCACTGCTCAGCCAGCGTCGTCTTACCGTAGCCGGCCGGCGCGACGAGGATTCGCACCTGCGCTCTTGATTCGTCGAGGAGCGCGAAGAGTCGCGGCCGCTCGACGATCCTGCGCTTACGGATACGTGGTTCGGGGACTGTCGCAGTCGTGGCTTTCTCCTGCCCGACGTCTCCTCGATCGATCGGCCGACCCTAGCACCGTCGATCTCGAAGGGCGCCCGCGGCGGCATCTGCGGCCACGGGCGCACCCCGAGTCAGCGGGGGAGCCGGGCCGCAAGCATGTAACGGCGCCCCGCAGACAGCGGATCCTCTCCCGTCAAGAGCCGGAAGGCGATCGGAATCTGGCGGCGCCGCTGCACGCCGAGCTTCTGGCGAAGCACGTCGCTGTGAGCCTTCACCGTCCTGGGGGAGATTCCGAGCCGAAGGCCGGCCTCGTCGTTCGAGCAACCCGCTGCGATGAGTGCGACGACCTCGCGTTGTCGAGCTGTGATGCGGGTCGTCTTCCGCTCCGTCGCCAGGTCGATCATGGGGGACGAAGCTACTCCCTCGTTCGAGTGACGGCCATTCGTCAGGGGGTGTAAGGGCCGGTGTAACCGCGGGAAACCCGAAGCGGACATCCGCGCTCGCACCGATTCTCGCGGCTCACCGCCCGTCGACCATGCACTCATACCGAGGAGGCGAGAGATGCGAGTTCGACAGCTCATGACAGAGAAGGTCCTCACGGTGGCTCCGGACATGGCGCTCCGAGATGCCGCGCGGACGCTGGTCGACCATCGAGTGTCGGGGGTTCCCGTCGTCGCGGAGGGGGCCGTCGTCGGCGTCCTCTCCGAGGGAGACATCGTCACGAAAGCGAGTGGCGGAACCGACCGGGGCGGCCTGCTGACCTGGCTCTTCGATCCCGGCGTCGACAACGCGAGGATCGTCGCGCAGACCGTCGGCGAGGCGATGACCGCACCTGCGGTGACCATCGGGCCGAACCGTCCGGTGCACGAGGCAGCCCGCACGATGGTCGAGCACAGCGTCAACCGCTTGCCCGTCGTCGAGAACGGCGTGCTGGTCGGGATCGTCAGCCGCGCAGACATCGTGCGCGCATTCACACGCACGGACATCGAGCTCGCTGAGGAGATCCGCGACGACATCCTCCGCAGGACCTTCTGGACCGAGCCCGGAACAGTGACGGTGCTCGTATCGGAGGGCCGCGTCACGCTCGCCGGCGAAGTCGAGACCGAGACCGACATGGAGATGCTGCCGCTCTTCGTCTCACGCGTTCCCGGAGTCATCTCGGTGACTGCGGATCTGCATGCTCGCTCGGGCGTCGCGTAGGCGTCTGCCCGCGGCGAGACGCGCGGGCAGACTGTCACGCGTATGGCTGCGATGAGTCCGCGCTCACAGGCTCGCCCGTCACGGCGTGCCGTCGTCGTGGCCTTCGGCATCGCGATCGCCGCGGCAGCCGCACTCGTCGCCGTCGCGCTGATCTCGAAGAGAAGCTCCGATTCGGCGCCTCCGGCTGCAACGCCGGTCGTCGCTCTCGGTGGCATTCCGCAAGACGGTGCCGTGCTCGGGAACTCCGGCGCGAAGGTGGCGCTGATCGAGTACGCGGACCTGCAGTGCCCGGCATGCCGCCTCTACACCGAGGAGTTCTTCCCGACGCTCGTCGACGAGTACGTCAGGACGGGCAAGGTGAAGGCCGAGTTCCGTGGGTTCCCGTTCATCGGGGACGACTCCGTCAAGGCGCACCGCTTCCTCCTCGCTGCAGCCCGGCAGAACAAGCTGTGGAACCTGCAGGAGGCGCTCTATCGCAACCAAGGCGGCGAGAACAGCGGCTGGGTGACGGACGACCTCATTCGTCGTGTAGCGGGCGAGATCCCCGGCCTCGACGCCGACCAGCTGTTCGCCGATGCGAGCCTGCCCGCGATCGAGCAGGAGGCCGCCGGCGCCGGCGCTGCAGCGAGCAGCGCGGGAATCACCGGGACGCCGACCTTCCTCATCGGGATCGGCGACCAGCAGCCGTACCTCGTCTCTTTCGGGGCGCTCGACCAGATGCGCGCCGCGCTCGACGACGCCCTCTCGGCTTGAGCGACCGCGCCCTTCGCGTAGCGTCCGCTCTCGTCGCCGCGGCCGGTGCGGCGATCGCCGCCTACCTGACATGGGTCCATTACGACGAGGCCGCGCTCGTCTGCGTGGCCGGCGGCGGCTGCGAGACGGTGCAGCGCTCGAGCTACTCCGAGCTCGCGGGCATTCCTGTCGCCCTGCTCGGACTCGTGAGCTACACGGTCGTGTTGGCGCTCGTCCTCTGGAACACACCCACCGCGCGCCTGGCCGCAGCGTCGCTCGCGTTCGTCGGCCTCGTGTTCGGCATCTACCTGCTCGCACTCCAGCTCTTCGTGATCGATGCGGTGTGCGTCTGGTGCGTCGCGAACGATCTCGTGATCGCGCCGGCGCTCGCGGTTCTGACGGCGCTCCGCCTCAGGACATAGGAACTTGCCGCAGCACTTTCGGTGCCACTCGGTCGAGGATCTCGGAGAGGCTGTCCCCCGTGCAGGTCAAGCCGTGGTTGCGTAGGCCGATGACGGCATGCGCGGGATCGGGCTCCTGGGCGACGAGATCGGCGACCGCGATGGCGAGCTGCTGCGTGCCGCACGGGTAGTTCACGTCCGTCGCCGCTATGCCCTCCATCCACGCGTGGACATGGAGGATCGCGCCGACGTCTGGATGCGCCTGGTAGATCATCCAATGCTCGATCGCGTCGACCGACACGCGCCGCGGCTCGATGCCGGGCGGAACGCTCAAGACGATCACGCCGCGTTCGTCGTCGAAGTCCTTGACCATGAGGATGTCGCGTCCGACCGACTCGAGCTTCGACTTGTCGACGCCGCTCGCGCTCATCCAGAAGCGGTTCTCGTCCTTGCGTGCGGAGAGGTTCCCGTAGGAGAGACCGCCCACGGAGTAGAGCCGCATCACGTGCCGGAGGTCGCGGCCCGAGAGATACTCCTCGACGGGAAACGGCGACGGGAGGAGGTCGAGCTCGTCCAGCCGGCGGCCGGCGTCGCTGATGTCGGCGGTCACCTCGTCGCCGTCCCACAGCTCGGGCTCGAGGTCGGGAATCCACTCGTTGTCGATGACGAGCCGCGACGTAGCGAGCGGCTCGAGACGGTCGTAGATCGTCTCGGGATCCTCGGTCACGTGATACGTGCCCTGCTCCATGGTCGTGAACCACACGCCCTGGCCCGGCACGCGGAGGAGGACGACGTTCGAGAGCGTACGGACCAGCATCGGGTAGCTCGCCTTCAACGCGTCCTCGGGCGCCTCGTCGAGCTCGTAGAACGCGGCCGAATAGGTGCCACGGGAAGCGCGGCGGAACGCCTTCGGGTCGTTCGGGTCGAACATGTTGAGAACGAAGTCGGCGTCGGCGATGTCGTCGACGTAGACGAATTCGTCGGCCTCGAACTGCTTGCCGATCGCCCGCACCCACTCCTCGTGCTCCGGCGAGGTGGCAGTGCCCCAGATCGCGTACCTGCGCACGGGACGAGTCTAGCCTCCTAGCGAAAGAGATCGCGCTCGCGTGGCATCACGAGGTCGCTCCCGCGGCCGTCTCCGCGGACACGCAATCCGCGGACGATCGCGGCCGGAATGCCGTCGAGCTTGCCCATGACGAGCTGCGCCGCGCCGGCGATCTCGTCGGCAACGGCGATCTGGGTCGCGTGCAGCTCGTAGCCGGCGGAGTCCTTCTGGCCGTCGAGGTCGACGAGAGCGGGGAGACCGGCGACCCCGAGCGCGACGTCGGTCGTGCCGCGGCGCCAGGCCCGACCAAACGAGTCGGAGACGACGACGCCGATCTGCGCGCCCGTGAGCTCACGGATGCGCTCGCGCAGACCTGCTGCCGAGGCATCGGGGTCGAGCGGGAGGAGGACGAGCGTGTCGGGCCCCTTCGCATTCGACGCGTCGACGCCGGCCGAGGCGCATACGAATCCATGGCGGGTCTCGGCGATGACGAGCGGCGGTCGGGCACGGACGACGTCGCGCGCCTCGCGCAGGATCACTTCGAGGCGACGGGGATCGGTGCCGGCCGCGAGCTCCACGGCGCGTTGCGAGGCGACGACCTCCGCGAGGTCCACGACTCGACCCTCCACCTTCGAGACCGCCTTCTGGGCGACGACGAGGACGTCGTCCTCCTCGAACCCCGGCGCGGCGCCGACTACGAGCGCGCCGAGGTCGTCCCCCTTCTCGAGCTCCGGGATCCCGCGAATCGGGATCACGCGCAGCTCGCCCGTCACTTCAGCCCAGTGACCCGGAATCCCGCGTGACCCTCGTATCGTCTGTTCAGATTCACGATCACCGCGGTGAGGCCCTCGAGCGCTCGTGCACTCGCGAGAGGACCGGCGTCGAGTGCCCTGCCCGCCGTGAGCCTCTCGGCGAGGTCGAGGGCGACGGCCTTCGCATCGGCATCGTCGCCGCAGACGAATGCGTCCTCGTCGGGCCTGGCCTCGGCCGCGAGGCTCGATGCGGCGATCGAGTGCAGTCCTGCGACGACGGGGCCTGAAAGCTCGGCCTGGATGCGCTCGGCCAGGGACAGCGCGTCCAGAGTCGGAAACACTCCGTTCTTCGAGAAGCGCAGCTCGGAGGCGACGGAGAGAACCGGGGTCACGCCGATCGCCTCCTGAAGCTCGCGAGCAGTCTCCAGCGCGGCCTCCGCCTTGACTGCGAGCACGATGAAGCCGGCGTCGGCGCACGCGTCGCCGTTCGCCTCGCCGACGCAGTCGATCTCGACCGCGGTCGCGGCTGCTCGGTCCGCGTCGCGCGAGCCGACGATGACGTCGAGCCCCGACTCTTGGAGGCGCGCGGCGACCGCGCGCCCGAACGGTCCGGTCCCGCCGACGACCGCTACGCGCACGCGGTCTCCAGGACTGTCTCGGCGAGGCTGCGCTCGGACTCCGCGCCACGCATGAGCGTCTGCACCACAACCAGCTCGACTTCCGCCGTGGCGGGCGCATCGGTCTCGTCGATGACGAGCGCGTCGATCAACCCCTGGTGACAGTGCGCCACGTGGGCGGGACTGGTTCCACCTGCCATGCGGATGAGCATACGATCGACCGGGCCGGTGACCGCCGCCCCGCCGACGAGCGGGCTCACTGCCACGGCGCGCACGCGGCGATTCTCGATGGCGGTGCGAATCCCGTCGACTGCGACGATCGGGCCGATGGAGAGGTAGGGGTTGCTGGGCGCGAACAGGATGGCGTCCGCCTCGCCGATCGCCTCGAGCACGCCCGGCGCCGGTCGGGCGTCCTCGGCGCCCTCGTAGGCGACCGCGTCGACCTCGTCCTCGTGGCGCCGCCCGACGAACCACTCCTGGAACGCGAAGCTCCCGGCAGGGGTCGACACGTGCGTTCGGACGCGATCGTCGGTCGCCGGGACGATCCGACTGGTCAGTCCGGCGCGCTCGCACATCTCGGAGGTGACCTGCGAGAGGGTCTGGCCTCGCCGCAACGCCTCGGTGCGTACGAGATGGAGGCCGAGGTCACGGTCCCCGAGCCGGAACCAGTCGACGCCGCCCCAGCCCGCGGCAGACTCGAGCGCGTTCCAGGTCTCCTCGGAGCGTCCCCAGCCCCGCTCCGAATCGATGAGTCCAGCGAGCGTGTACAGAAGGCTGTCGAGGTCGGGCGAGACATGGAGGCCGAGGATCTCGAGATCGTCTCCGACGTTGCCGATCACCGTCAGCTCGCCCGGCTCGAGGACGGATGCGAGCCCGCGTGCGAACCGCGCACCCCCGCCGCCGCCCGAGAGCAGGACGACCCTCACGCCGGCACGGCGAGAAGGGCGCGTGTCCGCGGCCCGACGCGAGCGCCGAGGCGTTCGAGGTCGAGGTCCGAATCGACGTCGAGCTCGAGCTCCGGGATCCGGACGGTCAGGAACCCGGCGTGAGCCCGGAAGCGCTGAGCGCTCATCGGCCCGTACAGCGGAGCAAACACGCCCGGATCGGGAAGCGAGAGCGCATTCGTCGTCCCGTCCGGAGCCTCGACCAGCGCGAGGCCCGCCGACGACAGGCGCAGCAGCGCCTCCGGCGTCGCGGCGGGAAGGTCGGCATTCACGACGAGCGCCGCACCCTCCTCCACCCGCGCGAGGCCAGCGCCGACGGCCGCGCCGAGGCCTGCGCCGGGATCGCCGACGACTTCCGCGCCGGACGGGACGACCGAGGCGTCGTCGGTCACGACGAGCACGCGGCCGACCTCAGCAGCCGCCTCGACGACGTCGCCGAGCATTGCGACGGCGAGCGCCGCGCGTACGGACGAGGGCAGGCGGCGCTTCGCGTCGCCGCGGTAGGGGATGACGATCGCCGGCACGCGGCGAAGCGTAGTCAGGCGCCGTTCGAGGAGGACCCGTTCGCGCCGGGCCCCGACGTCGCCCACTCGCGCACGTCGAACCAGTGCGTCCCCCGCAGCGCCTCGGCCACGTCGAGATCGGTGTGCCCGGGGTTGAAGACGTGGTGCTCGAGGTCGCAGCAGATCTCGACCTCGCCCAAGGACACATGCGAGATGCGCGAGAGGGACTCCGCGGGGAGCTGCGCCTCGGCGACGGTGTAGTGCTTGAACTGGAGGTCGGGGTCGAGCTCCATCAGCGCGGGCCAGTCGGGACACGTGCGAGCGCTCATCAGGCTGTGGTCTTCTCCTCGAGCATCCACGTCCCTTCAAAGCGGACCACTCCGCGCGCGTCATCCCCCGGATAGACGACGAACACGAGTGCGTCGTCGAGCCAGTGATAGACGTGCTCGCCGGCCTCGTCCGTCAGCCCGAGGCGGAGATGGAAGCGGCCGTCGGCAAGTGGGAGCGCCCCCATGTGGAAGCGCACGTCGCGGTGGCCGTTCCCCGCCGACCAGCCGATGCTGCGCAGGTCGACGGCATGGCCCGCGACCAGCGTTCCGGCGTCGTCGCGGAGCTCGAGCTGGAGCCGCGGCGGCGGGATCCCGTCGGCGTCGACGGCGACGCGGAGCTCGAACGGCTCGCCCGAGAGGAACTGCAGACGGTCCGAACCTTCGTGCCCGACGAGCGCCGCCGACGCGATCGACGCCTCGCCCGAGCCCCACTCGCGCAGGCCCACT
>DASTYQ010000068.1:0-2605 GCA_035764775.1 Gaiellaceae bacterium | reverse complement strand
CCGAGAGCAGCTTCACGAGTGCCTGGCAGTACGCGGCGAGCGCGACCGCGTCCTCGACGCGCGTGACGGCGTCGCAGATGCGAATCTCGATGGTGCCGAGGCGAGGATGGAGACGGATGTCCCACCAGATGTGCGTGTAGTCCGCGATGCAGCCCGTGTTCTCGAGTTGGCCCACGACGGCTGCATAGTCCTCGTAGTCGCGGAAGCGCGGAGGGGGGCCGGAGCGCGGGAACGCCGAGAAGACCATCTGCCGGCTCGACGCGAGCCCGGTCGCCTCGCCGCGCCAGAAGGGCGAGCTGGCCGACAACGCGAGCAGCGGCGCAATGTGCGGGAGCAGCCCGTTCACGACCTGGATCGCCTTCTCGGGATGATCGACTGCGACATGGACGTGCATTCCGAAGATGAGCTCGCGGCGGGCGACATACTGGAGCTGGTCGATCAGTGCCTGGTAGCGGTCCTTCGCGGTGATGCGCTGGCGCTCGAAGAGGCTGAAGGGGTGCGTCCCGGCCGAACCGACGCGTGTCGACTGCTCACGCGCGATCTCGGTGACGTAGCCGCGGAGCGTCGTGAGCCAGCGCATGACGTCTCCGGCGTTGTGGCACACCGGAGTCGCGATCTCGAGCACGGACTGCATCAGCTCGGCGTTGATTTGCGCTTCCAGCTCGTGGCCCGTGACCGCAGCGAGCATCGTGTCGATGTGCTGAACGAGGTCGAACGTCTCGGGGTCGAGGAGCTGGTACTCCTCCTCCACCCCGAGCGTGTACGCGTCGCCGCTGCCGAACTTGTGCTCGAGGACGCTGTCCGCCGGTGCCGAGCCGTTGCCGGTGATGGAGGAAGGAAACGCCTGGCGGGCGGTCATGGAAGAACCGCTTCGACTTCGATCTCGACTTTCCAGCGAGGGTCGAAGAGGCCGGCGAGCACGGTGGTGTTGGCGGGCCGCACGTCGCCGAAGACCTCGCCGTGCGCCCGTGCGAATCCGTCGAAGTCGTCGGCGTTCGTGAGGTAGACACGCGTGCGCACGACGTGCTCGAGGCTCGTTCCGGCGCGCTCGAGCGCAGTTCTGATGAGGTCGAAGCAGACGTGCGTCTGGTCGTAGATGTCCTCGGGCGGTGGGGAGCCGTCGGCCGGGTTCGCCGCGGTTCCGGAGACGTGCACTCGGTCGCCTGCGACGACGGCGCGCGAGTAGCCCACGATCGGCTCGTACGCACCGGTGCCCGCGATGTTGCGTCGCTCCATGACCGGACTAGTATCGCCGCGCGTGCAGGCACTTCGCCAGATCGACGAGTGGCCCGTCGAGTTCGCCGCAGCCGGTGTCGTCAGTCCGAGCGGGCACGTCACCACCCACGGCGAGTCGTCGCGCGACGTGCGCCTTGCCTCCGTCTCGAAGCCGGTCACCGCGCTCGCGACGCTCGTCGCAGCCGAGGACGGCGTGGTCGACCTCGACGAGCCGGCAGGCCCGCCCGGTGCGACCGTTCGGCACCTGCTCGCGCATACGAGCGGACTTCCCTTCGAAGGCGCCGAGGCGATCGCCCGTCCCGGCCAGCGCCGCATCTACTCGAACGAGGCATATCGCATCCTCGCCGAGCACCTGTCCGCACGCGCCGAGATGCCGTTCTCGGACTATGTGCGCGAGGCGGTCTGCGCCCCGCTCGACATCGGCCTCGACCCGACGGGCGATCCCGGCTCGGGCATGCACGCGTCGCTCGACGACGTGCTTGCGATCGGGCGGGAGCTGCTCGCGCCGCGCCTCGTCGCCGACGAGACGCGCGACGAGATGGTGTCCGTCCAGTTCCCCGGCCTCTCAGGCGTCCTTCCGGACTACGGCCGCTTCGACCCGCTCGACTGGGGGCTCGGGGTGCAGCTGAACACGAGGCCGGCGACGTGGATGGGAACGCGTGCGTCGTCCCGAGCATTCGGCCACTTCGGAGGCTCGGGGACGTTCCTCTGGGTCGACCCCGATGCGCGAGTCGTGTGCGCAGCGCTCACGACGCGTGCGTTCGGCGACTGGGCGAAGGAGGCGTGGCCGCGCCTCGCCGACGCGGTCGTCGCCGAGCTGCCCTAGCCGTCGTCGGCGAACAGCGGCCGGACGAGCTCGTCGAACGTTGCCTCGTCGCAGCTCGCGACGACGCAGGGCGTCATCGCCGTCACCGTGGCCGTCCGCGGGACGTTCATCGTGAGCGCAACCTCGCCGAAGAACTCGCCGGCTTTCAGGATCCGGCGCTCGCCGAGCGACGTCTGCGAGACCGCCGCGACGCCGGACAGGAGCACGAAGAAGCGATCTCCGGGCTCGCCTTCACGAATCATCACCGTCCCCGAGCTGACGTCCTCGCGCTGCATGCGGTCGGCGAGCTTCGTGAGCTTCTCGCCCGCGAGGTCGGCGAAGAGCCCGACACGTGCGAGCTCGGTCACCGACGCCGGAACGTGCCTGGGAGACACGGCAGTACGGTACCCGCGTGGCGATCCTGGCTGGATGGCGCTTCTGCCCGCGCTGCACCGCCGAGCTGACGCATCTCGGGTCGCGGGTGGAGTGCCCGGCGTGCGGCTTCGTCCGCTGGGCGAATCCGCTGCCGGCGGTCGCGGCCCTCGTCGTCGACGACGAGGGCCG
>DASTYQ010000067.1:0-14056 GCA_035764775.1 Gaiellaceae bacterium | reverse complement strand
TGTAGCGCACCTCGCAGTGCGTGGTCCAGCCGCGGCCGCGATGACCCATCGTCGGGACCGCGCGCACGATCTCGACGCCGGGCGTGTCCGTCGGGACGATGATCTGGCTCGCCCGGCGGTGCGGGTCGGCGTCCGGGTCGGTGACCGCCATGACGATCCCGAAGGCCGCGCCCTCGGCGCCCGACGAGAACCACTTGTGGCCGTCGATCACCCAGTCTTCCCCCTCGCGCACGGCCCGCGTCTGCAACGTCGTCGGGTCCGAGCCGGGCACCTCGGGCTCGGTCATCGAGAAGAAGGAGCGCGCCTCGCCGGAGACGAGCGGATCGAGGAAGCGCCGCTTCTGCTCGTCCGTGCCGAAGTGCCAGAGAATCTCGCCGTTGCCCGCGTCCGGCGCCTGGCAGTTGAACACGAGCTGTCCCCAGATCGAGCGGCCGATCTCCTCGTTCAGGTGCGCGTAGACGAGGAAGCTCCCGCTCGAGCCGCCGGCCTCGGGCGGAAGGTGCGGCGCCCACAGGCCCTCCTCCTTCGCGCGGGCGCGTAGCTCGCCGACGAGCGCCTCGGCGGCGGCGTCCTCGCGGTCGAGCGCCTGCTCGTTCGGATACACGTGCGCCGCCATGAACGCGCGGACGCGCTCGCGCAGCTCGGTCGCCTCGTCGGTCGCGCGCAGGTCGGCGATCGCCATGGCGTTAGCATCGCAGGCTCATGGCAATGCGGCCAGGAGACTTGGCGTGAGACTCGGGTTCTACATGGGCTACGCGCCGCCGGGCACGAGCCCGCTCGAGACCATCGCGATGGCGCAGGAGGCCGAGCGGCTCGGCTTCGACTCCGCCTGGGCCGCCGAGGCGTGGGGCACGGACTGCGTGACCGTCCTCTCCTGGCTCGGCGCGACGACCGAGAAGATCAAGCTCGGCTCGGCGATCATGCAGATCCCGGGCCGGACGCCGTCGAACACGGCGATGACTGCCGCGACGCTCGACCTCCTTTCCGGCGGCCGCTTCCTTCTCGGGCTCGGGACCTCGGGACCGCAGGTGGTCGAGGGCTGGCACGGCGAGCCGTGGGGCAAGCCGCTCGAGAAGACGCGGGAGTACGTCGAGATCGTGCGTTCCGCGCTCCGCCGCGAGACCGTGGAGCACCATGGCGCGCACTACGACATCCCGCTCTCGAACGGCACCGGGCTCGGCAAGCCGCTGAAGCTGATGGCCCGCCCGCTGCGCGCCGACATTCCCATCTACCTCGCGGTGATGGGCCCGAAGGCGGTCGCCCAGGCGTTCGAGATCGCGGACGGCTGGCTCCCGATCTTCTGGTCGCCGGAGAAGGCGCGCAGCGCGTTCGGCGACGTGATCGCGGGAGCACGCGAGGGCTTCGACATCGCCGCGACGGCGCCCGTCATCCTGATCGACGACGTCGAGGCGGGGCGCGAGTTCCTGAAGCCGTACTACGCCCTCTACATCGGGGGTATGGGCGCGCGCGGGCAGAACTTCTACAACGACCTCGTCTGCCGCTACGGCTACGAGGGGGCCGCGCGCGAGATCCAGGACCTGTACCTCGGCGGTAACAAGCGCGACGCAGCCGCCGTCGTCCCGGATGCGTTCGTGGACGAGGTCGCGCTCGTCGGGCCGAAGGAGCGCCTCGCAGAGCGCCTCGACGCGTGGCGCGAGTCGGGAGCGACGTCACTCCTCGTCTCGACGCAGCAGCCCGAGGCGCTTCAGGCCCTCGCCGAGATCGCGCTCTAGCGGCGCATCGCCTTCCACGCGTAGACGAAGACGGGCTCTGCCGAGATGGAAAGCCGCGATCCGTTGCGGCCGTCCGGGTCCACGGCCCACATCTCGATCGGCCCCGTCTCGCCGTGACGCGTGAAGGAGATCCGACCGTCGGGCAACCACGCGGGGTGCGACTCCTCGAGGTCCGGCGTTCGGGTGAGGTTCGTGGGCGACGAGCCGTCGGCGCGCATGACGAAGACGTCGGGGCTGCCCTCGCGGTCGGACATGAATGCGACCCTGCGGCCGTCGGGAGACCAGGCGGGCCACTGATCGCTCGCCTGATTGCGTGTGAGATTCATCTGGCGCGATCCGTCCAGCCGGGTCGCGTAAATCTCGAACTGCCCGTCTCGATGGGATCCGAAGACGATTCGCCGTCCGTCCGGCGACCACGACGGATACTCGTCGAGCCCTGCGCTCTGGGTGACATTGCGGCGGCGCCTGCCATCCGGACGCATGATCCAGACGTCCTCACCGATCGCGGAGAAGTACGCGATCAAGCGGCCGTCGGGCGACCACGCAGGAGACCACTCCGCGACTCGCGGCGTACGCGTCAGGTTGCGCCGGCCTCGACCATCGGCGCGCACGACCCAGATATCGCCGAGGTCGCTCCGGCGCGGGTTCACGCGATATGCGATGTGCCTTCCGTCGGGCGCCCAGGACGGCGAAAGCTCATCGAGGGCCGATGCGACCAGACGCCGAGCGCTCGCAGCCCCGGCCGGGAGAACGTAGAGGTCGAGGCTTCCGCCCTTGTCGCTCGCGTAGGCGAGCGCAGGCAGGGGCTCGTCCTTTGCATCCGCGCCCGCCACGCACGCGAGCGCAGCGAGCAGCGCGAACAGGATCATGGGCGTGCGCACACCGCCCATACGCCTGGGACCGAATCGAGGTTCCTTCGCTACCGGGCTTCGCCGGCGAGCGCTTCTGCTGCCGCTTCCGCGAGATACGGAACGCCCCGCTCGAAGCGCGCAGCTCGACTGTCCTCGGCGCCGAGCTCGCCGCGCACGAAGCGGCCGTAGATCGCCTCGCAGAACACCGCTGCCTTCCACAGCGCGAGCGCCTCGAACCACGCGAGCGGCTCGACGTCGCGTCCGCTCCGCTCGGCGTAGCGCGCGACGAGCTCGCGCCTCGAAGGGAAGCCCGGGAGCGACGTCAGCGGCGACGTGCCGAGCGGGTTCGACGGCCCGCCCGGCTCGCTGTAGGTCGCCAGGAGGTAGCCGAGGTCGGCTCGCGGGTCGCCGAGCGCGCCCATCTCCCAGTCGAGCACCGCGAGGATGCGCTGCGGCTCGTCATGCCCCACCATCGTGTTCCCGAGCCGGAAGTCGCCGTGGACCACGGTCGACCGCAGCGGCTCGGGCAGGCCGGCGGCGAGGCGTTCCCCCACCTCGTCGACCTGCCGTAGCTCGCGCGTCTTGTTGATCTCCCACAGCTGCGAGAAGCGGCGAACTTGACGCTCGTTGTAGCTCCCCGGACGCTCGAAGGCGGCCAGCCCGGGCGTCGTCACATCCGCCGCGTGGATCTCGACGAGGGCGTCGACGAGATCGAGGCCGAGAGCACGGCGAGCATGCTCGCCCTCGAGCCCCGGCGGGAGCTCGTCCGTCGGCACGGTGCCGTCGAGCTCCTCCATCACGTAGAACGGCATGCCGATCACGCTCTCGTCGTCGCAGATCGCGACGATCGTCGGGAGGCGCCTGAACCCGGCCCCCCGCAGCGCGAGCTGCAGCCGGGCCTCCCGCACGACGTCGTGTGCGGACGGAGGGAGCGGCGGCCGCGGTGGGCGCCTGAGGACGAACCGACCACCAGCGTCACGCTCGAGCAGGAAGGTGAAGTTCGAGCCTCCGCCCTCGCCGATGCGGCGTGCCGACAGGCCACCCGCACCGAGCCCGTGCTCGTCGAGGAATGCTTGGACGCGGTCGAGGACCAGGAGCGGCGGCTTCGTCAGGCCTTCGGCGTCAGCCGAGGTCTCGACGACGTCCATCATGCGATCCTACGCAGCCCATGTGCCCTCACGTCCCTGGTCGCCTCCGGCTCCCGCCCGGCGAAGCCAGGCTCCGCCGGAGGCTGACGCCGCTCGCGGCAGGATGCTTCGCGCTCGGCGCTCGTCCGTACGTCGAGTACTGTCCTGCGCGCCAAGCGCTCGCCTCCTTTGCGAGCGACGCCCCAGGAACGTGAGCCGCCGTCGGCTGTTCCTCATGCGCCACGCGGAGGTGTCGTATTTCCGCCCGGACGGGTCCCCTGTCGATCCGGCTGCGGTGCCGCTGAACGAGGACGGCGTTATCCAGGCACACGCCGTCGCCGAAGCGTTCCGCGAGATCGAGCTCGACCGGGTGATCACGAGCGGCCTCCCGCGGACGCTCGAGACCGCCCGCATCGTCGCGCCGGGAGCCGTGCCCGAGTCGTGGCCCGAGCTGCGCGAGATCCAAGGCGGCCGGATCTCGGAGATCCCGGCCGACGCGCTCGAGCACGAGTTCGTGCATGCGTTCCGCGGTGTCATCCCGAACCACGAGCGGTTCCTCCGCGGCGAGTCGATCGGCGAGCTCTTCGACCGGGTCCTGCCCGCCGTCGAGAGGCTCGTCGGCGACGACGGCTGGCACACGGCGCTCGCGGTCTGCCACGGCGGCGTCAACCGCGCGATCCTCTCCTACGCGCTCACCGGGGAGCGGATGTTTCTCGGCCACTTCGAGCAGGCGCCCGGGTGCGTGAACGTGCTCGACCTCGGAGACGGCGGCGAGTGGATCGTGCGCGCGGTGAACGTCGCCCCTTACGACCTCCTCCACCTCGCGCACCGCCAGACGACGATGGAGCGCTACTGGCAGGAGTGGCTCGAGACGCAGTGAGGGCCGGTCGCCCGGCCCTCACACTGCGAATTGAAGGACGCCCTCTAGCGGGGGCGACCCTCGACGAGCGGGCCGATCGGCGTCCAGAGGCCGTTGTTGTACCGCTGGAGCCGCATCTGGCTGATGACCCAGTGGTCCGTCTTGGACGTCTTGAGACGAACGCCGTTAAGCGCGAAGCGATTCGTCGTGTCCAGGCTCAGGAGCGCATTCATGAGCCCCGCGCGCGTGGGGTTCTTGCCGGCCTTGTACATCGCCTGCACGAATGTATCTGCCAGCGCGAACCCGTACACGTAGAGGCCATTCGACGCGTTGGCCGTCGGCGCGTACTTCCCCATGATGCGCCGGTACTCCTGAAGCGCCGGGTCGCGGTTCTGGGCCGGATTCGACGGGTCCTTCAGATAGGTGCCCGAAATCGACCCGTTCACGTACGCCGCCCCCGCCGCCGCAACGGCCGTGTTCATGTACGTGGAGTTACTAGAGACGGTGTTGACGTAGATCTGATCCGGGTTGAAGCCGAGCGCCTTGCCGGTCGCGTACGACCGGATCGTGGGGTTGGGTGTCCCGACGATGACGAAGACCTGCGCACCGCTGGCCCTTATCCTCGTCAGCTGCGAGGCGACGGTGGTCGCCGTGAACTCCACCGGCTCCTGGGCGACGATGTTGGCATCGGCGTACTGCTTGCCGAGCGCGATACGAAGTCCGTAGAGCCAGTCCTTGCCGTAGTCGTCGTTCTGATAGATGATCCCGATCTTCTTCCCGCGCTGGTTCGCCTTCATGTGGAGCCCGAACAGGCGCCCCTCGGCGATGTAGTCGGGCTGGAAGCCGAGCGTCCACGGGAACTCCTTGTACTGCGTCCCCCAGTACGACGCTCCTGTGGCCACGAGCACCTGCGGCACCTTCCGCTGGTTGAGGTACGGTCGCGCGGCCTGGACCGGCTCGGTCCCGAGCTGGCCTACGACTGCGAAGACCTTGTCCTCCTCGACGAGGCGACGCGTCAGCTGAATGGTGTTCGCCGGGTTGTAGCCGTCGTCGTAGATCTTGAAGATGATCTGGCGGCCCATGATGCCGCGCTTCCCGTCCGGTCCCCTGCGGGCGTTGATGTACTTCATATACGTCTGCAGGCCCAGCACGATCGGCGCGTACGGGGCCGCGCCGCCCGTGAGCGGAAGCGTGGCGCCGATCGTAATCGTCTTGGCCGTAACACCCGGTGTCTGGGCCGCACCACCGAACGCGCCAGGCACCGTGAGCACGAGCGCGGCTACGAGGCCGACCCCGCACACGATGAGCTTTCGCACCGAATCTTCCTCCTTGTGAGCCCTCCGATTCCTGCCTGTCAGCCGCGAGCGTACCGCGGGCACGTCGATGCTGCTACAGCTTGAAACGACGCCTCCGCCGTCGCGGTTAGGGTGCAGAAATGATTACACGGAGCGCCTCGTGTATCAATACCGGGAGATGACGGAGACGACGGCAGCCACAGCCCGCCCGCGCGGCCGCCGGCCGGCGGCGAGCCGCGAGGACGTCCTCGCCCTCGCCCTTCGCCTCTATCTGCACGGCGAGCGGGTGGACGTCCAGGCGATCGCCGGCGAGCTCGGTCTCGGCCGAACGACGATCTACCGCTGGTTCGGCTCCCGGGAGGGCCTCATCGGAGAGACCGTCGCGAGAGCAGCGGAGCCGCTCTTCGACGAGGCACGCGCCGGCGCGACCGGAGCGGGCGGCGCGGCTCTCCTCGACACCTTCGACCGCATCAACCGCGCGCTCGCGGCGGCACCGGCGCTCCGGAGCTTCCTCGAGCTCGAACGCGACGCGCTCCGGATCCTCACCTCGAGCAGTGGGGTCGTCCACCGCCGTGCGGTCGCGAAGATCCAGCACTTCGTCGAGGAGGAGGTGCGAGCCGGAACCTTCCGCTCTCCGGTCGAGCCGTCGACCCTCGCCTACGCGATCGTCCGCCTTGCCGAGGCGTTCCTGTTCAACGACGCGACCGCGGCGATGCGCGGCGACGTCGACCGCCTCCGCGAGATCGAGGCGGCGCTTCTCGGCGTCGCATCGTTTGGGCCGGACCGGTCCGGCCTAAGAGGGTGAGACAGGCCCCGCCCCTACGACAGACCTAGATCGACCGCGAGCGCCTCGGCCTCGTCGAGCTCGACCGCCAGCGCGTCGATGCCCGCGTCCCAGATCTTGCGGTCCGTGAGGTCCAGCCCGACCATCTCGGCCAGCTCCTCCGGCGTCTTCGAGCCTCCGGCGCGGAGCAGGTCGAGGTACGGCTCGACCATCGACTCCCCTTCCAGCTCGTACTTCCGGAAGATCGACAGCGCGAAGAGGAAGCCGTACGAGTAGGCGTACACGTAGCCGGGCGTCCCGATGAAGTGCGGGATGTAGCTCCACCACGTCGCGTAGCCGTCGGTGTCGACCGAGTCGCCGAAGAGCTGCTGCTGCGAGGCGAGCCAGAGCTCCTCGAACGTGTCCGTGGAGAGCTCGCCCTCGTCGCGGCGCGTCGTGTGCACGGCGTGCTCGAAGCGATTCATCGCGATCTGCCGGTAGACGGTCGCGATCGAGTCCTCGATCCGCCCCGCGAGCAGGTTCAGCCGTCGCTGGGGGTCCTCCTCGACGGCGAGCAGGCGCTTGAACGTGAGCGCCTCGGCGAACACCGACGCGGTCTCGGCCGTCGTCAGCGGCGAGGAGGCGTTGAAGAAGCCGAGCGGCTGCGCGAGGTAGCCGTGGAGCCCGTGTCCGAGCTCGTGCGCGAGCGTGAGCACCGAGCGGCGGTCGCCTGTGTAGTTCATGAACACGTACGGATGCACACCCGGCACGTTGGTCGCGCAGAAGGCTCCGGGCCGCTTGCCGTCGCGCGGCGGCGCGTCGATCCAGTTCTCGTCGAAGAACCGCGTGATGACGTCGCCGGTCTCGTTCGAGAAGTCGGCGAAAGCGTCGAGGACGAGCTGCCTCGCGTCCGACCACTCGACGTGGGTCGTGTCCTCCGCGAGGGGTGCCATGCGGTCGTAGAAGGAGAGACGATCGAGCCCGAGCAGCTTCGCCTTCAACGTGTAGTAGCGCTGGACGACGTCGTAGCGCCCGACGACCGCGTCGACGAGCGCCTCGACGGCCTCGTCGGTCGTGTCGTTCGAGAGGTTGCGCGACGAGATCCACGTCGCGTAGCCGCGAAGCCGGTCGTCGATCGACTTGTCCACCGCGATCGTGTTGAAGACGTACGTCCGTGTCTTCAGACCTGGAGCGAGCGCCTCGGTCACCGCCTCCGAGGCACGGCGCCTGAGGTCGCGATCGGGCGAGTAGAGCTTCGACATGGCTTCCTCGAAGCCGATCTCCGCGTCGTCGAGCTCGACCTTGATCGCGCCGAGAAGCTCGTCGTAGAGACGGTCCCAGGCAGCGAAGCCCGAGACGGACTTCTCGGTGAGGATCTTCTCCTCGGGCTCCGAGAGGACGTACGGCCGGAACTTGCGGATCGTGCGCAGCCAGTGCCGCCAGCTCTCGAGCTCGTCGCTCGCGAGCAGCGCCTCGGCATGGTCGTCCTCGAACGCCGCGATCTCGAGCCCGAAGAACAGGAGCTGCGTGTCGACCGCAGCGCCCTTCTCCGTGAGCCGCGCGACCAGCGCGCCGCGCTGCGAGTCGTTCATGTCGGTCGCGAACCACAGGTGCGCGTAGTAGATGGCGCGCGTGAACGTCGACTCGATCCGCTCGCGTTCCTCGATCGCCTCGAGCAGCGCGCCGGGGCTCAGCTGCGCGACGTGTCCGTAGTAGCGCTCACGGAACGCCGCGGCCGCGGCCTCCGTCTGCTCGACGTCCTGCTCGATGCGTGGATCGTCGCCGCCGTCGTAGAGGTCGGAGAGGTCCCACGCGACGTCTTCCGCACCCGTCAGCTCTGTAGTCGTCATGACGCAGGACGCTACCTGAGGGCCGGGAGCAGGCCGATCATCGCGTCGTCGTCGTGGTTCAGATGCTGGAGCAGGACGCGCGTCACGCCGAGCGCGCGCAGGCCCTCGATGCGCTCGGCGACCTCGTCCACCGTTCCCACGAGCCAGCGATCGCTCCGCTCGGCGATGAGCGCGGCCGCGTCCGTGTCGCCGCCTCGGACCGCGAGGAACCTCGCGACTCGGTCCAGGACGTCCGACCGCGTCTCGCCGACGAAGCACGCGGTCATCACGGAGAACCCGAGCGTCGCGGGATCGCGACCCACGTCCGCACAGGCGCGATCGAGTGCGGCCTTGCGCTCCCGGAGCTCGTCGTCCGGGGCACCGAGCGTGTTCACCTCCGACGCGTACCGCGCGGCGAGCGCGGCGAACCGCGGCTTCACCGAACCGCCCAGGACGAGCGGGGGATGCGGCTCCTGGACCGGACGCGGGAGCGCCTGCTGGTCGCGGAGCCGGTAGGCGGGGCCGTCGTGGTCGAAGCGCTCCTCGGTCCAGGAGCGCACGACGATCTCGACCTGCTCCGCGAAGAGGGCGAAGCGCTGCCTGCTGTCGAGGAACGGAAAGCCGTGCGCCTCGTGCTCGCGCTCGTACCACCCCGATCCCATCCCGACGTCGACGCGCCCGTGAGAGATGTGGTCGACCGTGACGGCCATCCGCGCGAGCACGCTCGGATGCCGGAACGTCGCCGGCGAGACCATCGTGCCGAGTCGGATGCGCCCGGTGAGCGTAGCGAGGCCCGCGAGCGTCGCCCACGCGTCGAGCGCGTCCGCGTCGGGCCGGATGATCGCCGTGTAGTGGTCGGAGCGGAAGAGACCTTCGAGGCCCTCGTCCTCGGTGAGCCGTGCGAGCCGCACCCAGTCGTCCCAGGTGACGCCTTCCTGGCCTTCGATCATCAGGCAGAGCCTCATGCGCTGAGCACCTCCTCCGGTTCGGTCAGCGGGCGCTGGCAGGCGAACCGCTCGCACACGTAGACCGCCGTCCGCCCGTCCACGAGCCCCTTCCCGGCGAGGAGAGGAACGTCCTCCGACGGCCCGACGGCGACGACCGTGCCCGGCTGGAAAGGCCCGAGCGCTGCACGGGCGACCGGCGACCCCACCTCGCCGACGATCGCGATCTCGCGCGGTGCGCCGAGCCACAGGTCGATGCCGCACAGCGCCCAGGCGAAGAAGCCCGGCGCGCGGCGCACGGCCGGCTCGACGAGGCGGAAGACGGAGACCGCGTGCCGCTCGAGCGCGTCGTCGCCCCAGATCCGCGAGAGGCGGAGCAGGACGTACGCGAGCATCGAGTTGCCCGACGGGACCGGCGAGTCCTGGAGGTCCTTCGTGCGCGGCACGCGCGCGTCGCCGTCGGCCGGCGAGAGGTAGAAGCCGCCGCGCTCGTCGTCGGCGAAGAGCTCGACCGCGAGGAGCGCCAGCCGGTGCGCCTCGAGTAGCCAGTCGATCTCGCCGGTCGCTGCGTGCAGCTCGATCAGGCCGTGCGCGACGTTCGCGTAGTCGTCGAGGAATCCGAATCCGCTCGTGCGCCCGTCACGGGTCGAGCGATAGAGGCGTCCGTCCTTGGCGGAGAGCGGGCCGAGGAGGAACGAGCCGAGCCGGCGTGCCGCGTCCAGCCACTCGGGGCGCTCGAGCCGGTAGCCGGCCTCGGCGAGCGCGGCGAGCGCGAGACCATTCCAGGACGCGAGCGCCTTGTCGTCGCGAAATGGCTGCGGTCGCTTGTCGCGCTCCGCGCGGACGTGCGCTCGCAGCTCCGGATCGAGCGTGCCGCGGACGACGTGCCGACCGTGCTCGAACGGCTCGAGGAGCTCGCGTGGGAGGCCGACGGCATCGGCCTCCTCCCGCGTCCACGTGTGGGTCAACCCTTCGACGCCTTCGGTGTCGGCGTCCTGCGCCGACGCGAGCCCTCCGCTCTCGAGGGCGAGCTCGCGCAGCATGTACTCGACCGTCTCCTCCACGACCTCGCGGTAGCGCGTGTTGCCGCTGACGACGAAGGCGTGGAGGTACGTGGAGGCGAGGACGGCGTTGTCGTAGAGCATCTTCTCGAAGTGCGGCACGAGCCAGCGGTCGTCGACCGAGTAGCGATGGAAACCGCCGCCGACGACGTCGTAGAAGCCGCCCGCCGCCATGCCGTCGAGTGTGCCGGTCGCCATCGCGAGGGCGTCCTCGTCCCCGCGGCGGAGCAGGAGCTCGAGGGTCGATGCCGCCGGGAACTTCGGCGCGCGGCCGAAGCCGCCGAACGCAGGTTCGTAGGTGGCGGCGATCCCGCGCGCCGCCTCGCTCAGGAACGACGCAGTGAGTGGCTCCGTCGACGCCTCCGAGCCGGCGGTCGAGCGCAGCGCGCCGTCGATGCGCTCCGCCTGCCGCTCGATGTCGTCGCGGCGCTCACGCCACGTCTCGGCGACCGCACGGAGCACGTCCCGGAAGCTCGGCAGGCCGTGGCGCGCGTCGGGCGGGAAGTACGTGCCGGCGTAGAAGGGCTTCCCGGCGGGCGTCATGAAGACCGTCGTCGGCCAGCCGCCCGAGCCCGTCATCCCGACGGTCGCCTCCATCGTCACCGCGTCGACGTCGGGTCGCTCCTCGCGGTCGACCTTCACGTTCACGAAGAGCTCGTTCATGAGCGCAGCGGTCGTCTCGCTCTCGAACGACTCGTGCGCCATCACGTGGCACCAGTGGCACGAGCTGTACCCGACCGAGACGAGGAGTGGCCTGTCCTCGGCACGCGCGCGCTCGAACGCCTCGTCCCCCCATTCGTACCAGTCGACGGGGTTCTCGGCGTGCTGGAGGAGGTACGGACTCGTCGCCGAGGCCAGGCGGTTCACTCAGGCAGCGTACGTGCCGGATCCTGGACGTCCGGCAGGTGCGAGATGATCCCGCGCCATGAAACGAACTACTGGAAGAACTGGTGGATGGTCGCGGGAGCGTTCGGATTCCTCGTCCTCTCGGTGGCGCAGCTCGCGTTCCTCGGGGACACCGAGGAGCAGGGCGACTGGATCAACGGACTGCACGGCTTCCTCGCGTTGGTCGTTCTGATCTGCGCGCTCCTCTATGCGCAGCGCGCTGCACGCGAGCTCGGGCTCAGGAGGCCGAGCGGCGCTGCCGGAGGTGCCTGACCGCCTCGACGACGAAGCCGAGCGAGAGGGCGATGCCGAGCGCGATCAGCAGCCCGAACCACGGGTGGTCCTCGAACGTCTTCCCGCCGAAGTAACCGAGCAGTGCGGCGTATGACGCCCACAGGAGGCAGGCGACGGCGTCGTACACGACGAAGCGCCGCCAGGGGAACGTCGGGATGTACCCGGACGAGAACGTCACGGCGACGCGTCCGCCCGGGATGAACCTCGCGATGAGGATGATGTAGGCGCCGCGCTCGTCGAGCATCCGCTCCGCCCACTCGAGGCGCTTGTGCGCCTTCTCCCCCGAGAACCAGCGCTTCACGGTGCGCTCTCCGACCAGCGTGCCGAGCCCGTACGAGATGTTGTCGCCGACCATGGCGCCGAGCGCCGCGAGCACGATCACGAGCGGCAGGCTCAGGTCGCCGGACGCGGCGATGTTGCCGGCGATGATGACGACCGTCTCGCTCGGGACGACCGGAAAGAACGCGTCGACCATCGCCACCCCGAAGATCAGCGGGTAGCTCCACCAGGCCCCGGACACCCAGTCCGCGATCTGGTTGAAGTCGAGCCAGCTCGGCATGGGCGCCATCCTCGCAGAGCCGCGATGATCCCCCCGGTGCCGCTGCAGCCACTCGAGGGGATGCGCGTGCTCGACGTCACGACGTCGATCGCCGGGCCGTACTGCGCCGAGATCCTCGGCACCCTCGGCGCCGACGTGATCAAGGTCGAGCGGCCCGACACGGGTGACGACGGTCGGGCCTGGGGACCCCCGTTCTGGAATGGCGAGAGCGCGATGTTCCTCGCGGTGAATGCAGGGAAGCGCTCGCTCGCCGTGTCGCTCCGCGACGTGCGCGGACGCGAGGCCGTGCTCCGCCTCGTCGAACAGGCAGACGTGTTCCTGCAGAGCCTGCGCCCCGGCCTCGCCGAGCGCCTCGGCCTCGGCCCCGACGACCTGCGCGCCCGCAACCCGCGCCTCGTCTACTGCTCGGTCGGTGCCTACGGCCACGTGGGGCCGCTCGCGAACGAGCCCGGCTACGACGCGCTCATGCAGGCCGCCGGCGGGCTGATCTCGATGACCGGCGAGCCGGGCCGCTCGGGCGTTCGCGTGGGCTCGTCGCTCATCGACATGGGCACCGGGATGTGGGCCGCGCTGGGACCGGTGACGGCCCTGCTCGAGCGGGAGCGCACCGGAGAGGGCGCCCTCGTCGACACGTCGCTGTACGAGACGGCGCTCGGTTACATCGGCTACCACCTCGTCGGCTACCTCGCGGACGGCACGGTGCCGCGAGGCCAAGGCACCGTCTTCCCGATGGTCGCGCCGTATCAGGTCTTCCCGACGCGGGACGGCGAGCTCATGGTCGCCGGCGGCAACGATCGGCTCTTCGCCGCGCTCTGCGACGTGCTCGGCCTGTCCGAGCTCGTCGTCGACGAGCGGTTCCGCACGAACCCCGACCGCGTGAGGAATCGAGAGACACTCGTGGAGATCGTCTCGGCCCGACTCCGTGAGGACAGCGCGACGCACTGGCACGAGCGGCTCAGCGCGGCTGGAGTTCCAGCCGCGCCGGTCGCCGACGTCGCGGACGTCGTCCACTCGCAGCAGACGGAGGCGCTCGGTCTGCTGCAGCCGCTCGAGCACGCGGAGATCGCGGGCCTTCGGCTCCCGGCACTCCCGCTCTCTTTCGACCGCGAGCGAGCGACGCATCGCTCCGCGCCGCCCGCGGTCGGCGAGCACACCGCGGAGATCCTCGCCGAGGTCGGCTACACGGGCGAGGACATCGCCGCGCTCGCAGCAGACGGCGTCATTCGTACGCGATAGCGCGGAGTGGATCGAGCTTCGCGGCCCGCCGCGCAGGGAAGATGGCGGCGACGAGGCCGACCACGATGGCGGCGATCACGAAGACGATCACCTGCGTCGTCGGGAAGGCGAAGACGAGGAAATCGACGCGCGCGATGAGAAGCGCCGCGAGCACGATCCCGAGGACGATCCCGAGGGCGGCGCCGATGAGCGCCGTGATGACGCTCTCGTGCCGGATCATGCGGCGGACCTGGCGGCGCGTCATCCCGATCGCGCGCAGCATCCCGATCTCGCGCGTGCGCTCGAAGACCGTGAGCACGAGGGTGTTCACGATGCCGAAGAGGCTGACGATCACAGACAGCGCGAGGAGCACGTAGAGAATGTTGAGCACGGAGCTGAGCCCGGAGATCTGGTTGTCGATGAAGGCCTCTCGATCCTGCGCCTTCGCGTTCGGGAAGTCGGCGAGCGCCTCGTCGAGCACGGCCTGGTTCGCGTCCGTTGCGCCGCCCTCCATCTTCACGAAGGAGTACAGGGTCCTCGGCTGCGGCGTCTGCGCGTCCCACTGCGCCGCGGAGATGGTCACGGGTCCGAACGGCGAGCCGCCGGTGGGCGGGTCGAAGATCGCCCTCACGACGAACGCC
>DASTYQ010000066.1:0-14958 GCA_035764775.1 Gaiellaceae bacterium | reverse complement strand
CGTGGAGCTCACCTCGAGAACGGTCGTCGCGACGGACAGGGCGGCAGTCACTTCCTGCAGCCGGCGGGTCGCCTCGGCTCGGCGCTGCGCATCTGCCTCGGCACGTCGGCGCTCGACCTGCTCGAGCGCGAGGCCAGCCTGGTCCGCGAACCGGCGGACGACGACGATCGTCGCCTGGTCGGGCTCGGACACGACGACCTGCCACGAGAGCGCGAGCACGAGCTCGCTCGAGCCGGCGATGACGACTGGCATGCGGAGCGACGAGCGGATCCCGAGCTCGGTGACGAACTCGAGGCCGGCCCCGAAGGTGGTCTCGCGGACGTCCGGGATGAACGACGAGCCGAGCTCGTCCAGCGCCTCGCGCAGTCGCGGGAAGTCGGTGAGGTGTAGACGTGTCCCGGCGAGCTCGGGCCGCGGCGGATCGATCGCGAGGAGCTCGAGGCCGTCGCCTCGCACGCGCCAGAGGACGCCGTAGTCGGCGCCGAACGTCGAGCGGGCCTCGTTGCAGATGACGCCCACGACGTCGTCGGCGTCCTCCGCGAGGAAGCGCGGAGCGACGCGGAGGATGCGGTCGAGCGCGCGCCGCGTCTCGCGCTCCGACTCGTAGAGCCGTGACCGCTCGAGCGCCTGGCCGGCGAGGCCGGCGACGATGCGTGCGAGAGCGAGCGTGTCGCCGTCGATCTGCGTGTCCTGCTCGAACAGAAAGCCGAGAGAGCCGATGACGGCGCCTTCGGCACGAATCGGTAGTGCCACCGCACGCTCGATACTCGCCGGCAACGTCGCGGCGCTGTCAGGGTACGAGCGACGCAGGGCGTCGCGATCCGCTGCGACCGCGATCGACCCGGTGCGGGCCGCCTCCGACATGAGCGTCTCCTGGGCGAGCGCGAGACGTCTCACGTCGGGAACGTCGGGGGCAACGTCCGAGCCGACGATCGCGAGCTCCTCCCCGTCCGTCAGGCCGAGCGCGATGCCGCTCGCGCCCAGGATGCCACGCGAGTGCGACGAGACCGCCTGGATCACGTCGGAGGACGACACCGCGGCGGTGAGCGCGATCGTGAGCTCCTGGAGCGACTCGATCTCGCGGATGTCCGAGCGCGCGGTGTCCGCCTCCACGGCGCTTCGCTCCCCCCGAGCCCGGAGGATGCCGCCGACCACGGCGATGACGACCGCAGCCGCGAGGTTGATCCACCAGCGCAGCGTGTTGTCCGTGTTGTCGAAGCCGAGCTCCCCGCGAGACTCGTCGAGGAGCAGGAGCGCCGCGGTCCAGCACAGCACGATCGCGAGAACGGTAGGGCCGAACCCTCCATACAAGGACGTGAGGGCGACGACGGCGATGAGCGGCGCGTAGATCGGCTGCTCGGTGACGTTCGACTCGAACAGCGCATCCGTGATCAGGATGCCCGCGACGGACGCGGCGATCGCGACGAGGTAGCGCGCGACAGCCGGATTCGGCGCACGGGTAGGCGTACGGCGACGCCTCGTCTGCTCGTCTCGCGCGGTCACGTGGGCGACGTCAGTGGTGCGTCAGATCCAGTCTCTCATGCGGGCGATCGCCAGTGTGACGAGTGCCACGACGAGCATCGCGGCGAGGACCAGCCAGAAGTACGCCGCCGTCTCGAAGACGCCGAGCTTGAAATTCATGCCCATGACGCCTGCGATCAGCGTCCCGGGGAGGAGGAGGACCGAGGCGAGCGTGAGGAACTTCATGATCTCGTTCGTCCGCTGCCCGGTGCTCGCGATGATGACGTCGAACGCGCCGACGACAGCCTCGCGGGAGTCTCGCGCCGCCTGCACGGCCTCTTCGAGCCGTCCACGCAGCTCCGAGAACCGCGCGGCCGACGACGAGGTGGCGATCGCCTCGAGCTCGGGGCGCGTGAGCGCGAGGATCGCCTCGCGATGCGACGTCAGCGCCCGGCGCAGACGTCCGATCTCCCTGCGTCTCTCGACGAGCTTCTCGACGACGTCCTCACGCTCCTCGACGTCGCCCGACATGGCGCGCGTGTCGATTTCCTCCAGCGAGGCCTCGATCTCCTCGAACGCGTGGAAGTAGCTCTCGATCGCCCACTCGAGCAGGTTGGCGAGAAACTCGAGGCCGTCGAGCTGGCCGGTCGCCCCCGAGCCCGCCGCTCGCTCCCGGAACGTCTCGAGCATCTCGACGGGCTCCTCGTGGATCGTCACCACCCATCGTTTCGACACGAGGCAGGTCACGGTCACGAGCGTCCTCGACTCGTTCGGTGCCGACGCGGTGATCTGGATGTGGTCGCCGTAGTCGGCGAACTCCGGGTTCTCGCGCCGTTCGATCGCCCGCGAGTCGAGGTCGAGGACGTCGGCGAGACGCTCGAGTTCGCCATCGTCTGGCCCCTCGAGGTCGATCCAGAGAACGGCCGAGCGGCCGAGCCGTGGCAGCGACCCGCTCCAGTCGACCTCGTCGACCTCCCGGTGATCGAACAGGAGCGCTGTGCTCAAGTGTCTAGGCCAGGAAATACGCAAGCGCGGCGAGCGCGACTGCGACGGCGACGAGGGCGGCGATCACGACGATCACGGAGCCGAGCGCGATGAACGGTGTCGCCTCGCTCCGCCCGGAGGCGAGCTTCTGCCCGACGTTCCGCGACCGGTCCTCCGCGCCCATGGCAGCTTGATACCCGCCACTCCTCCGTCTGTAACCGGTTTGTTTGGATGCTCCAGCCCTGGGTACGGGTCCGACGAGCCCCATTCCCTCGAAGGGAGGACCCATGCAGAACGTCACGATCCTCGACCTGTGGACGTACAGGGACCGCTCCGACCTCGGATCCAACGTCGTCGATACGCACCCCGACCTCACCGGCTTCACCGTCGAGGCGCTCGACGGCTCGATCGGCAAGATCGACGAGGCGACCTACGAGGTCGGACGGAGCTACATCGTCGTCGACACCGGACCCTGGATCTTCGGCAAGAAGGTGATGATCCCGGCGGGCATCGTGCAGGGCGTCGACGAGAGCGACAAGGTGGTCTTCGTCAACCGCACGAAGGAGCAGATCAAGCAGGCGCCCGAGTACGACGATTCGCTCACGACGGACGACACCTACCGCCAGGATCTCGGCTCGTACTACGGACCGGGCGGGTCCGGCTACCGCGACTGGGACGACTCGCTCTAGCCCCGCGATCCTGCACAGCCAAAGCTCGGAGGCCGGGCATCGCCACCGCAGCCCGGCCTCCGATTCATGCACGTCCCGCTCAGGGAACGTGCGCGGGGCGTAGAACGGTTCGGCGCTCGACGATGCCGAGCCCCTCGCCCAGCGTGAAGAAGGCACGGGCGAACGGGGACCGCTTGGTTCGCACTTCGACGTCGTTCCAGTCGACCTGCTCGCGGAGCGCGCGCGCGACCTCGAGGATCGACCTGTAGTCCGGCTCCTGCTCGGTCATCGCGAGGAGCTTCGTCACGAGGACGTCGTCGATCGAAGCGACGAGCAGGCGCTGCGCGTTGACCTCCATGACCGTCGCGCGCTCGAAGTGCCCGTCGTCGATCGGCCCTCCCGCCGGGCGGAAGATGAGGTCGACGAGGTGCTCGCCGTCCCAGGCCTTGTAGAGCCAGTCCTCGGGTGGCCGTTCTTCGCGGAAACCCGCGGCGCCGAGAGCCTCGAGCGCGCGCTCCGCATCCTCCTCGCGGACGTACAGGTCGACGTCGTGGTCGGTCGGAGGCCCACCGCGCGCCCAGATGGCGAGCCCGCCGCCGAGGAGGAACTCGATCTCGGCCTCGCGGAGTGCCGCCGCGGCGCGTTTCATCGTGCTCAGCAGGCCGTGGAAATTCTCTGGTTGAGCGGACGGCATGGCCCGGTCGAAGTACCCGCTTTCGGCGTTCGTGGAACTCGTCGGGCGGGTACCTACGGCTGATGACGGCCACGGTTCGGATCGCCGCCGCAGGAGATGTGCACGCGGTCGAGCCGCTGCGCGAACGCCTCATGCGAGCGTTCGAGTCGGCTGCCGCGGAGTGCGACCTCGTGCTCCTGGCAGGAGACCTGACCACGCACGGACTCCCCGAGCAGGCCGCCGTTCTCGCCGACGCCTGCGGCGGGCTGGCCGTGCCGGTCGTCGCGGTGCTGGGAAACCACGACCATCACTCCGGCTGCGCCGACAAGGTCACCGAAGAGCTCACGCGCGGCGGTGTGGTCGTGCTCGAGCGCGGGCACACGATCCTCGAGGTCGGAGAGCTCGAGGTCGGCATCGTCGGGACGAAGGGGTTCGTCGGTGGCTTCCCAGGAGCCGAGATTCCGGACTTCGGCGAGGCGCTCCTCCGCCAGATCTATCGGGAAACCTCAGCGGAGGTCGAGGCGCTCGAATGCGGGCTCGAGGCGGTCGCGGGCTGCCACAAGCGCATCGTGCTCCTCCACTACGCGCCGATCGTCGACACGATCGTGGGGGAGCCCGAGGGAATCTGGGCGTTCCTGGGGTCGGGGCGGCTGGCTGGACCGATCGGAATGCACCGGCCGGAGCTCGTCGTCCACGGACACGCACACCACGGCGTGGCGGAGGGGGCGATCGGAACCGTCCCGGTCCACAACGTCGCCGTGCATGTGACGGGTCAGGACTTCGTCGTCTTCACGATCTGAGCGCCGGCACGCCGGTCGCGAGGAGTCGCGCCGCCAGGCCCAGGTCCTCGAGCAGCTCGGCCCGGCGCTCGGCGCGGTCGTCGCGCGCGCGGAGGACCGCGGACGGATGGAGCGTGACCAGGGCGGCGAGACCCGACGCCACGGAATGCGGCCGGCCACGAAGCGCCCCGACCCGGGCGGAGCGACCGAAGAGCGCCTGCGCCGCGGTCGCTCCCAGGCAGACGACCAGCTCGGGCGCCACTGCGACGAGCTCGAGCGAGAGCCAGTGGCCGCATGCCCGGACCTCCGCCGCGTTCGGCTTGTCGTGGATCCGCCTCTTGCCGGACCGGCGCCACTTGAAGTGCTTCACGGCGTTCGTCAGGTACACGTCCTCGACGGAGATGCCGGCCTCGTCGAGGAGCTCGCGGAGCAACGTTCCGGCCGGGCCGACGAACGGCCGCCCCTCACGGTCCTCGACGTCTCCGGGCTGCTCGCCCACGAGCATCAGGCCCCCGGTCGCTCCTTCGCCGAAGACCGTCTGCGTCGCACGTGCGTACAGCGGACACCGTGTACACGCCGCCGCTTCTGCGCGGAGCGATGCGACGCTGGTCATCGGCGGCGGAACTTCGGCGGCAGCTCGCGCTCGACATCCGCCGCGTCGATCCCAGCCTGCTCCAGCAGCACGTCGAGCTTGGCCTCGATGCGCTCGGTGCCGTCGCTCGACTCGCTCGAGCCCTTGTAGACGAGGTAGGCACACGCGATCGTGAACGCCGAGAGCTGCAGGAACTCCGACTGCCAGTTCTCGAGCGTCGACTGCCAGAAGGCGGCCCAGAACCCCTGCGACCAGAAGACCGCCTTCTCTCCGTGGTCGGAGGCGACGTTGACGTAGTCGAGCCACTCGAAGACGAGCTGGCCCATCCACGACACGAGGAAGATCGACACGAAGAGAACTCCGAGCCCGCGGTCGCGAATCCATTCGCGCATGCGCGCCTACCTCCGATGCGGACGGAGGCTCGAGCCTCCGTCCGCGTTTCCGTGCGCCGCTACCGGCGCGCCGTCGTTCCGTTTCCGGCCGCAGACTTGAGCAGCCGCTTGGAGATCGTCTCGACCTTCTTGAGCGCTTCCTTCTCCTGCTTCAGGTTCTGCTGAAGGAGGTCGACCGCTTCGCGCTCCTTGAGGGCGCGGGCCTGGCTCACGAGACCCGTGTACGCCGCGATCTCGTAGTGCTCGGCGCGTGACGCAGCTCCGGTGAGAAACGCGTCGAGCATGTCGGAGCTCGGACTCGATGTCTGCACGAAGTCGTCGTGCTCCTTCTTGATCCCCTCGATGCCCGGGCACGGTGTCGCCTGCGGCGTCTTGCCCATGGTCTTGAAGACCTTCTCGAGATTGGCGACGTGGCCCTCCGTCTCCTTCAGGTGGGACGTGAAGGCACGCGAGAGCTCGCGGTCGCTCGCCTCCTCAGCGAGCTTCGGGAGGACTTTCGTGAGCGTCTTCTCGGCGTAGTACAGGTCCTGAAGCTCGTGCTCGAAGAGTTGCTGCGGCGACGTGACTGCTGGCATGTCTCCTCCTTGGTGGTGGATCGTGGCGAAGGGGTGTACCCGCCCGAGCGGTCTCCAAACGACGCAGCCGCGGCCGTCTGCGCATACTCCTCACATCTCGGAGCACGCCGACCTCTCCTCGAGCGAGCGACTTGCGCGACGCTGGTTCGCGGCGGTCGCGCGCGGCGCCTTCGACGAGCTTGCAGAGCTGGTGCACGACGACATCGAGATCGTCTCCAAGATCCGCGCGGGCACGGTGCTGCACGGCCGGGCAGAAGCGCTGCAGTTCATCGAGGAGGCGGTCGCGCCCAGTCTGTACGACGCCTCCATCGAGGTGTACGCGCCCATTGACGACGATCGCGTGATCGCGGAGGGCCGGCTTCGCTGGATCGACGAGGAGCGCGTCATTCGGGACGACCCCGTCGTGTGGGCACTCGAGTTCCGCGACGGTCTCCTGCTTCGTTTCGTCGCCGCCCGCACGACGCTCGTCGCCGAGGCGATCCTCGGCGTCTCGCGCTGACTGCCTGTCAGCGCGAGCTGATCCGCGGCCGCTCGAGTCGGACGATGCCTCCCCCGATCGCCGCCCCACGACGGCTCCTGGCAAGCGCGCGCTCTCGGGTCGCTCGCGGCAACTCGGCCAGCCGGAGGAGCAGGGACGCGCGGTCCGGCTCGGGGTCGGGATCCGGCGCAGGATCGGGCAGGGGCGGAATCGGTCCACCCGGCTCGGGACTCGGGTCGGGTGGAACCGGCGTCGGCGGGCCCGGCTCAACGCGGGGCTCACGCTGTCGTTCACGGGTCGTTCTCATCACCCTGGGTCTGCCCGCTCGACGAGGCGCCGAAACCCGAGGGCTAGCGTGGGCGGACGACGTCGGCCAGTGGAAGGGCGTTCACGACGGCGTCGACGGTGACGCCCGCTTTCCGCGCGGTTGCGAGCGCGAACGCGAGGCTGGCAAGCCCGGCGGGCGAGTGCGCGTCCGAATTGAGCACGATCGGGACTCCGGCGCCGAGCGCCTCGCGTGTGTGGACCGCGGAGAGGTCGAGCCGATCGGGGAGACCGTTCACCTCGAGCGCGACGCCGGCCTCCTTCGCGACGACGAACACGTCCTCCAGGTCGAGGGCGTTCTCGGGGCGGCGGTTCAGAATGCGGCCCGTGGGATGGCTGAGGGCGCGCACGGCGGGATGTCTCATCGCCTCGGTGACCATCCTCGTCAGGTCGTCGCGGGACCGTCGCTGTCCCGCGTGGAGGCTCAACTGCACCCAGTCGAGCTCTCGGAGCACGTCGTCCTCGACGTCGAGTGAACCGTCGCTGCGGATGTCGCACTCGACGCCTCGAAGGACGCGGAACGGCGAAACCGCGGCATTCACAGTCGCGATCTCCTCTCCCTGGCGCCGGAGGTCGTCGCTGTCGAGTCCGGGAACGACGCCGACGTTCGGCGTGTGGTCGCAGATAGCGAGGTACGCGTAGCCCCGGTCGCGCGCAGCCGTCGCCATCTCGAGCACGGATCCCCTGCCGTCGGACCAGGTCGTGTGGCAGTGGAGGTCGCCGCGAATGTCGGCCAGGTCGATCAGCGTCTCGGGCGGCGTTGCGCCTGGCTCCTCGCGGAGCTCGGGCGGACAGTACGGGAGACCGAGAGCGGCGAAGACGCCGTCCTCGTCCGCCGCGTCCGGGAGCGGCTCGAGAGCGGCGACCCAGCTCGCCGAGCCCGTGGCGCGCACGAGCTCCGTGCCCAAGGTGGCCGCGGTCGCGACGACGAGCGTCACGGGCACGCCGTCGAGCGTGACCCCGACCGCTCGCTGATCTGCACGCTCGAGGATGGCCACGATCGACGGCAGCGCGGCGAAACGCTCGATCGCCTCGCCGGGCGTGTCCGACGACACGACGACGGCGAGCTCCGACGTGAGCTCGGCGAACCGGCGAGCCGGGCCGGCCATATGGCCGCCAAGGGCGTCCGCGATCTCGCGGCTGAGCGCGCGGCTGCGATGCACGGTGAGCCCGGGCGCGTCCTGTCGCGGAGCTGCGAGAGCAGCGGCGATCGTCGACTCCGTCGCCGGCCCGATCCCTGGCACCTCGCGGAGACGGCCGGCGGCGACTGCGGCCTTCAGCTCGGCAACCGTCGTGATGTGCAGCGCCCGAGCGATTGCCGAGATGCGCTTCGCGCTCACGCCGTGCAGGCGGCCGTAGCTCACGAGCTCGGGTGGAAGCTCCTCCTGCAGCGCCTTCAGATCGGCGATCTCGCCGGTCGTGACGAGCTCCCGGAGCTTGGACTCGATGCTCGGCCCGACACCGCGGAGCTCGCGGACGCGGCCGTCGCGGACGAGCTCGGCGACGGACGCGGGGGTGGAGCGGACGAGCTCGGCCGCGCGGCTATACGCCCGCACGGCGAAAGGGCTCGACTCGGCGAGCTCGAGGAGCGCCGCGAAGAGCACGAGCCGGTCGGCGATCTCGACGTTGGTGAGATCGGACGTCACGAGGCCGATTCTTCCCGTGGGGACGTTTCCGGACACGGGCCCTGCGTTTGTGGGCGCACACGAGCGGGGTATCCACGAGCGTCATGCCCCGTGCGATCTGGTCCGGAAGCATCGCCTTCGGACTCGTGAACGCGCCTGTGAAGATGTACAGCGCGATCGACGAGCACGACCTCGAGCTCCACCTCGTCCACGAGAAGGACGGCTCGCGCATCGGCTACCAGAAGGTCTGCAAGAAGGAAGGCAAGGAAGTGCCGGCCGACGAGATCGTGAAGGCGTACGAGGTCGCCGAGGGCGAGCTCGTCTACCTCACCGACGAGGACTTCCGCGCAGCCGAGGACGAGACGTACCACACGATCGAGATCCTCGACTTCGTGCCGTACGACGAGATCGACCCGATCGTCTTCAACCGCACCTATTACCTCGGCCCGGCCGACGGCGCCGAGAAGGTCTACGCGCTGCTCGTGAAGGCGATGGAGAGCTCGGGACTGTCCGCCGTCGCGCGCTACGTGTTCCACGACCGACAGCAACTCGGAGCGCTCCGCATCCGGGAAGGCGTGATCACGCTCGAGAACATGTACTTCGCGGACGAGATCCGACCGATCGACGACATCCTCCCGGCGAAGCGGCCACGCGTCGACAAGAAGGAGCTCGAGATGGCGGAGACGCTCATCGAACGCTTCACCTCGTCGTTCGACCACGCGAGGTACGAGGACGAGTATCAGTCGCGCCTCCGGGCCATCGTCCAGAGGAAGCACAAGGGTGAGGAGGTGCACGCGCCACCCGAAGAGAAGCGGGCCGCGCCGAGCGATCTCCTCGAAGCGCTCCAGGCCAGCGTCGAGGCGGCGAAGCGCAAGAGCGGCAGCAGTCCGAAGCGTGGACGCTCCGGTCGGTCGCGAACGACTCGGCGGAAGAGTACGCGCACGGCAGCACGCACGCGCTCAGAGCGCTAGCGGGGCTCGAGACCCGCCTGGCGAAGGAAGCCGTCGAGGACAGAGCGAAGGTCCTCGATGGCCTGTTGGACCTCGCCGCGCGAGGCGGACCCGAGCTCTGCGCGCTCGGCGGTCTCGCGGGCCGCCAGGTACGTGCCGCCGACCTCGTGTGGCCCCGGAACCGACCGCCGAGCGGGGAGTTCACCGCCGGCCACGGGGGCGGCCCCTCGGAGGGCCACTCGACCGGGTAGCGGCGTCGGGGAGTCGTGGTGGGCCGTGGTCGGACCAGACGGCACCTGCGACGTCGCGCAGCTGGACGAGCGTCAGTCCCGATTCCTCGATCCACCAGCGGACGTAGCGCTCTCGTTCGGCGACGCTCATCTTGATCAGAGCAGCAGGCACGCGATCCGTATTCCCGCGTGCCCTGCTCGAGAAACGGCGTTTGCCGGTCGCCCGGCGATGGGTACGCACTTCCCGTGCCGGAGAACTACGACATCGACAGGGGAGGGAGCTCGGCGGCTCGGGCCGCCCCAGTCCACCGCGGCCCGGCTCTCCGGTCTGCACGTACGGGTCACGTCGTCCAGGGACGAGAGGGGGTGATCTCGTGTCCTGGCTCGTCTTGCTGCTGATCGTGCTCCTCGTCCTCGCGCTGTTCGGGGGCGTCGGCTACTACCGCCGGTAAGAGCGGCGGCGACCTCTCACGTGCAACGGGCGCCGTGAGGCGCCCGTTCGCACTGCCGTCAGCAGTCGGTTACGCCGCCGTGCGCTCTCCTTGCAGGACGTCTTCCAGGACGGCGCGGAAGTCGAGCATCGCCTTCCGCAGACTCTCGGTACTCGGTGCGCCGTCGACGCTGTCGAGCATCGCGTGGCCGTGGCGGTACCGGTCCGCGATGTCCGGATGATCGGCCGAGACGAGGGAGACGAGCTTCCCGTCGTCGTCCTCCTCGGGATAGCCGCGCTCGTGCAGTGCGCGAATGACGAGGCGCTCGGCGGCACGGGTTGCATCGCGTGGATCGCTGACGAAGCGGCTCTCCGCCTGCCTCCACTCGTCGAGGTACCGGTCGCGGGTCGCCGGCGGCAGGTCGCGAAGGCTCAAGCTCTCCCGCTCGCTCTCGATGCTCGCGAGTCGCGACTCGGCGTCGCCGATGCCGTGATCGGCGACCGTACGCTGGTACTCGGGTCCGAAGCGCTCCTTGAGATGCGTGCGTCGTCGCCGGATGCGGACGAAGGCGAGCGCGAGGAGCAGTGCAACGCCGATCGCAGCGGCGACGAGAATCCATTCCCAGGTCTCCATGGTCGACTCCTAAGTCGCTGTCAGACGCCGTATTTCCCGCTGGCATGCCGTCGGAAACCCGCATGAACGTGCCGTAAGCGGTCGGTAAGGAGTGTGGGGTCCGCGCTTACGGTCCGGACCGGCGGGTACCCCGTGGGGGAGCGACCCGAAGGAGGAAGCTGACCATGAGAACGACACTGCATCGAACGTATCTAGCGATCGTCGGAGTCGCGGCCGCCGTTGCGGTCGCCGGAGGCGTCTTCGCCGCGTGGGCGAGCACGTCGACTGCAGCCCCGACCGTTGCGCCGCAGAACGTCGGCGAGCCGGTCGTGACCGGTACGACCCGGGTGGGTCAGGTGCTGCGAACCACGCGCGGCACGTGGACCGGCACCGAGCCGATTACGTACGCCTTCCGCTGGTTCCGATGCGACGGTCGCGGCGCAGCGGATGCGTCCGACTGCCGGCGTATCTCGAATGCCCCGAACAACACGTACGTCCTGCGCGAGGGCGACGCGGGCTTCCGCATCCGCTCGCAGGTCGTGGCGACGAACGAGGACGGGTCCGCGCGTGCAACGTCGAACCCGACGGGCGTGGTGATCTCGGCGCGGCCGACCAATCTCCAGGAGCCGAGCATCTCCGGCACCGCGAAGGTTGGCAGCACGCTTCAGGCCAATCGCGGCGAGTGGGCCGGGGAGGCGCCGATTACGTACTCGTACGTCTGGCTGCGGTGTAACGACAAGGGCGAAAACTGCAGCGAAATCCAGGGCGCGAACGACCCGAGCTACGAGGTGCGCGATGCGGATACCGGCAGAACGATTCGCGTCCGTGTAATCGCTCGCAATGATCGTGGTTCGACATCGGCGATCTCGAACCCGACCGGAGTCGTCGGTTCGAATCAACCTCCGCCCCCGCCGCCCGGTAGCTCCGTCTCGGTGGGTGAGCTGAAGGCCGCGGGCGACCGCCTGGTCGTTGCGACCGTCGTCTTCTCGCCCAACCCGGTGACCAGTCGCACGCAACCGATTACGGTTCGTGTCCGCGTCACGGCCCGTGGCGGGCGGCCCGTGAGTGGTGCATCCGTCTTCATGCGCGGGACACCACGGGTCGTCGAGGGACAAACGTCCCAGACGGCCGGTGACGGCTGGGTCACGCTCACGCTCGTTCCCAACCAGCTGTTTCCGCAGCCTCGAAACGGGTTCAACGTGCAGTTCTTCATCAAGGCGTTCCGTCCGGGCGATCCTGGACTCGGCGGGATCGCCGGCTACCGCCTCGTGCAGGTGCGCCTGGCGGGCGGTGCCTAGGAGTTCGGACACAGGCACCCTCGACACCGAGGGCGGCGTCGACGCCGCCCTCGGTGTTTCGTGGGCCACGGCGGCGGGCATGCAGTGCCTCGACAACCCGTGAAAGGAGCGACCGTGGATCGTGATCGCGTGCAGGGCAAGGCAAAGGAAACGGAAGGCGAGATCCAGCAGAAGTGGGGCGAGGCGAAGGACAAGGCCCGCGACGAGTGGGAGGACGTGAAGGACAAGGCCGAGGATCTCGGAGACGAAGCGGAGGATCGCTGGGACGATCAGGGAGAGCGCGAGGAGGAGTACGCGGAGCGGAGCTCTCGCTAGCGCTCCGATGCGGATCTAACTCCGATGCGGATCCAAAGAGGGCCGGCATTTGCCGGCCCTCGTTCTTGAGTTGCTCGAATGTGCGGCTAGGTGGTCCGTCCGAACGCGCCGAAGAGCGCGAGGACGAGGGCCACCACGAGCAGCAGGAAGAGGAACTTCGAGAGGGCCAGACCTCCGCCCACCGCGAGGATCAGAAGCAGTAGTACGAGTAGCCAGATCACGTCTCATCACCTCCGTTTCGGCTGGGAGAGATACCCCGCATGTCGCCTGCGCAACCCTCGGCATCCGCGCGGCTCAGCCGACCGGTGTCTCGAGCAGCTCGAGCAGGGCGTGCTCCGAGCTCGTCAGGTAGCGCGTCGGAGAGCCGTTCGCCGCCCGGACGTCCTCGAGCGTACGGCCGGCGAGGTAGTGATCGACGACGACCGGACTCACGTACGACGCGCGCGCGACGGCGGCAGTGTTTCCCAGCTCGTCCCCGACGCGATGCATCACTGCTGCCAGTACTCGCTTCGCGTCGGCCTCGGTCGCAGCCGCTCCCCGCCGCGCGAGCTCCTGCGCGGCGAGGAGCGTTCCGCCCCACGTCCTGAAGTCCTTCGCCGTGAACTCGGAGGCGAGGTGCTCGCCGATGTAGTCGTTCAGGGCCGACGATGTGAGCGCCACGAACTCGCCGTCGCGCTCGAAGCGAAACAGGCGGGACCCGTCGGGAAGGTCGAGAAGGGTGGAGATCCCGTCCGCGAGCGTTGCGTCGGAGAGGCTCCGCCGCACGAGCTTGCGGTTCTTGGCGCGGAAGCAGAACGTGATCTCGTCCCCCGACACGGAGACGTGTCGCTTGCGGAGCGTGGTCACGCCGTACGTCCGTGCGCTGCGCGCGTGTCGCTCGGACCCGACGCGAAACCACGCCTTGTTCAGGACGCCGATCGCGAGTGCGCACGCCCACTGCCGCTCGAACGGTCCCAGACGAAGGTGACTGCGCGCGTGCCTGCGCAACCGGGGCAGGGCTCGGCCGAAATCGAGCAGCCGCTCGTACTTCGCGAGCTCCTGGGCCGCCCGGAAGCTGTCGTGGTAGCGGTACTGCTTGCGGCCTGCCGAGTCGATCCCGGTCGCCTGCAGGCGCGCGCGAGGATTCGGCGAGATCCAGACGTCGGTCCACGCCGGAGGAATGGCGAGTGCCGCGATGCGCTCGAGCTGGGCCTCGTCAGTGATCGCCGAGCCGCGTGCGTCGACGTAGCGGAAGCGCTTGCGGCCGAGTCGTCTCCAGCCGCGCCTGGCCACCTACCGCGAGAACGTCTCGTCGAACACGGGCAGGCGTTTCCCCTTCTCCCTCCGGCGAAAACGGCGACGCGGGATTGAGTGTGGCCCCGAGCGGGTACTCGATGCTCGATGGGTCGAGTCGTCGTCGTCGCAACGTCTGCCGTCGACCGCAGCGTGCTTGCGGACCACGTGGACCCGAGCGACGAGCTCGTCGTCGTCGTGCCCGCCGTCGAGCAATCCCGTCTCGATTGGCTGGCCAACGACGAGGACGCCGCACGCGAGCACGCGCACGCCGTGGGGGAGACCGTCGCGGCGGAAGCGCCCGCCGATGCGGAGACGATCGAGGTGAAGCCGGATTCCGCGAGTCAGGCCGTTCTCGACGCGATCGCAGAGCACGATCCCGACCGGATCGTCGCCGTCGTCCGGGAGGGCGACGACGCGACGTGGCTCGAGGACGTCGAAGAGATTCCCGGGAAGATCGACGGCGTACCCGTGACGCGACTCGACATCTGACCGCGAGCCCCGCTGACGGCCTGAGCCCGCCCTCACCCGGGACGCGGCGGGCTCAGGCCGGCAATGCCGGGCCCTACTCGTGCGGTGGCAGAAACGTGTCTGTCTCGTAGCTGTGCAGCACGGCGGACGTGTGCAGTCCAGCGTGTGCGATCGGCGCGCCGATCGGGTTCAGCGTGACGAGTGTCGGGATGCTCCAGACGACGTCACCGGTCAGCGGCTTGGCCATCTTGTCGGAGCGAAAGTCGCTGTATCCGGCGTGGTAGACCGCAGTCATGGCGAGCGATGCCGCAAGGGCGATCGTGCCGATGACGAGCTTCCCCGTGAACCGCCGATCGAGCCTGGTCCCGGCGAAGGCCGCGAACACGACGAGGATCGGGAAGACGGACAGAAGCAGTCCGTCGGTGATCCCGTAGAGAACCCCTCGCCATGCAAGAGCGCCGACGAGCTCGAGCCCGTCCGGTCGGGCGGTGGCGTCTTCCGTCCGCAGAACCATCGCGGTCAGTAGGGCGGCGGCCGCGAGCCCGAGAACCAGTGCCGCGATCCAGCGCCGCTTGACTGCGGCGACGAGGTCGTACCCCGTCTCTCGCGACCAGAGCGCGAACAGCCCGACGACGGCCAGCGCGTACAGGCCGTAGAACACGTCGCGGTTGATGTCGAGCACGTCCGCGAACAGGAACGGCACGAGCAAGGCGAGGACGAAGCCCCCTGCGAGCCATGCCCAGTGGACGGAGAGCCCGTGCCACACGCGGACCTCGGCGTGCATGCCTCGTCCGAAGGCGTGTGCGCTCATGTCTCCTCCTTTCTCGG
>DASTYQ010000065.1:0-4696 GCA_035764775.1 Gaiellaceae bacterium | reverse complement strand
GCGGAGTACGTGACCGCGATCCGCTGGTGGACGCTCGCCGAGCTGGAGGCGGCGGACGTGCAGTTCGCGCCGCGCCGCCTCCGTGACCTCGTCCGCGATCGCCTCGCGGAGCTGCCCTCGGGACCGATCGACGTCGGCGTCTAGCCGGCCCGGTCGCCGTACTTGCCAAGGACGAACGCCCATCCGGAGTCGTAGTCGTCGCGCTTGGCCGGGGCGTCCTCGGCCACGTGCTCCCAACCGCGATGCTCGAGCTCGACACGAGTCCCGTCGTCCTCCGGCAGGAAGCGGACCTCGACCTCTGTACCGATGACGCTCGGCGAGACCTCCCAAGCCAGGACGAGGCGATGCGGGGGCTCCCAGGTCACCACCGTCGCCCAATGACCCCTCTCACCGGCCTCCGTGAGCTCGTACACCTCGCCGCCCTCACGCTCCTCGAAGACGACTTCCTTGACGCTGTCTCCGTGGAGCGAGTGCGAGCTCACCGGCCACCAGGAGGTTGCGTCCGCGGCGAAGATCCGGAAGGCCTCCTCCACCGCGCAGTCGACGCTGACGCTCCTGCGCACGACCTCGATCACAGCGGCATCGTTCATGACGATTCTCCTTTCTGCTCGGCCACTTGCTTGAAGCGGGCGAGCGCCTCGGTCCAGAACCCGTCCACCCAGTCGCGAAGGACGCCGACCCCGCCGGCATCGAGCTCGTAGAGATGCCGAGTCCCGTTGCGCTCGTGGGTGACGAGGCCGACGTCCTCGAGAATGCGCAGGTGCTGGGAGACAGCAGGTCTGCTCACGGGAAGCCCGGCTGCGAGATCGCCGACCGAGCGCGGCCCCGCCCGCAGCTCCTCGAAGATCCGCCGACGCGTCGGGTCGCTCAGCGCGTCCAGAGGATGTCCGTTAGTAATCACTTACCGTAAGTTACTACTTACGATAGGTGAATGTCAACCTCGCCAGCGATTGGTGATGGGCGGACGCCAGTCGCGGCCGAACGCCTTGGGTCGCAGCTTCACTCCAGGAGGCGCCTGGCGGCGCTTGTACTCGGCCACGTCGACGAGCGCCACGGCCCTCTCGACGACCTGCGAATCGAACTCCGCAGCGAGCTCCTCGCGCGAACGGTCCTCCTCGACGTAGGCCTCGAGCACGGGATCGAGCACGTCGTAGGGGGGTATCGAGTCCGAATCGCGTTGATCGTCGCGCAGCTCGGCGCTGGGCGCACGCTCGATGGTGCTCCGCGGGATCACGTCGCGCGCGGCGTTCGCGTTCAGGTGCTCGGCGAGGCGGTAGACGTCGGTCTTGAAGACGTCCTTCAGCAGCGCGAAGCCCCCGACCATGTCGCCGTACAGCGTCGAATAGCCGACGGCGAGCTCCGACTTGTTCCCGGTCGAGACCACGAGCCATCCGTACGTATTCGACAGAGCCATGAGCAGGACACCGCGCACGCGCGCCTGCGCGTTCTCGCCCGCGAGCCCTGCGAGGCCACCCTCGATCTCCGGCTCGAGCGCATCTGCAAGAGCAGCGACGGCCTCGTTGATCGGGATCTCACGGAAGGAGCAGCCCAGCGCCTCCGCGAGCAGGCGAGCGTCTGCGCGCGTCCCCTCGGAGCTGAATCGCGACGGCATCGACACGCAGTGCACGCGCTCGGGTCCGAGCGCATCGGCGCAGAGCACGGCCGTCACGGCGGAGTCGATCCCGCCGGAGACCGCGACGACGACGTCCGAGAAACCGTTCTTGCCCACGTAGTCCCGGAGCCCGAGCACCAGCGCCAGACGCATCTGCTCGAGCTCGGGCTCGAAGGGGGTGACGACCGGGTCGAGCTCGCGCTCCCACTCGCGTGGACTGTCGAGCTCCACGGTCTCTACGGGCGGAGCATCGTCGCGCGAGCGCTCGAGCTCGCGCCGCCGCACGTCCCGCAGGCGACGGCCGATCGCTTCGACCGGGTCGAGGTCGACGACCAGCAGCTCCTCGGCGAACCCCGCCGCACGGGCGATGACCTCGCCCGAGTCGTCCAGCACGACCGAGTGCCCGTCGAAGACCAGCTCGTCCTGACCCCCGACGAGGTTGCAGAAGGCAACGTACGAGCTCGTGTCGCGGGCGCGTGTCACGAGCATCTCCTCTCGCTCCTCGGCCTTTCCGATGTGGAACGGCGAGGCCGAGAGGTTGACGATCAGCTGGGCCCCGGCGAGTGCGAGGTCGGTCGCCGGCGGTCCGGGCTGCCAGACGTCCTCGCAGATCGTGACCCCGACCGAGATGTCTCCGAGCCGGAGGATCACGAGGTCGCGGCCCTCCGCGAAGTAGCGGTGCTCGTCGAAGACGCCGTAGTTCGGGAGGAACTGCTTGCGGTAGACGGCTTCGACGCGCCCGTTCGAGCACACGGCGCATGCGTTCGCAAGATCGCGATCGAACCACGGCGTCCCGACGAGCGCCGTGACGCCTTCGGTCGCGACAGCGATGCGCTCGACCGACTCGCGAGCCGCGCGCACGAACCCGGGTCGAAGGAGCAGATCCTCGGGCGGATATCCGGTCGTGGCCAGCTCGGGGAAGACGACGAGGTCGGCCCCCGCCCTCCGCGCCTCGGCGAGGCTCGCGAGGATCCTTTCGCGGTTCCCGTCGAGGTCGCCGACGACGGTATTCAGCTGCATGAGCGCGATCCTCAGGGTTTTCGCCTCACAGTCACAAACCCATTCTAACTAGGCTCACGCGGTGCAGATCGTCCTCCCACGCCTCTATCGAGGGCCGTTGACGTCGGCGAACGGCGGCTACGCGTGCGGGCGCCTGGCCGCGTTCGTGGACGCGGACGAGGTCGAGGTCACCCTTCGTCTGCCGCCTCCGCTCGACCGTCCCCTCGACGTCGAGCGCGAGACGTGCCGGGCGCTCCTCCGAGACGGCGACGTGCTCGTCGCCGAGGCGCGCCCGTCGTCGGTCGAGGTCGAGCCGCCGGCACCCGTATCGGTTGCAGAGGCCGTGGTCGCGCGTGAGCGCCACGTTCGCGACTCGAGCCCGGACTTCGGCGAGTGCTACGTGTGCGGGGTGCGGGAGGACGGGCTCGGGATCCGCGTTGGGCTGGTCGCCGGGCGTGAGCCGCTGCACGCGGCTCCGGTCGCGCTGCGGGAGTCGCGGCCCGAGTTCGTGTGGGCGGCGGTTGATTGTCCCGGTGCCTATGCGGTGGGGGCCGAAGGCCGTGGGGACATCGTGCTCGGCCGCATGACCGCACGCGTCGAGCGCGCGCCGAAGGTCGGCGAGGAATGTGTCGTCACGGCCTGGCCGCTCGGCGAGGACGGCCGCAAGCTCTATGCCGGCACCGCGCTCTTCGCGGCCTCCGGCGAGCTCCTCGCACTCGCGCGGCAGACCTGGATCGTCCCGAAGCCGTAGGGGCCGGACCTGTCCGGCCCGCGCCGGGCGGGACCGGCCATGCCCTAGGCGCGGGGAGTCAGCGCGAGCAGGAGCCCGCCGTCGTCGTCGTACGCGGGGAAGAAGTCGACGACCACGCGCTTCTCGATCCCGGCGCGCGTACGGATCTCGAGCTCCTGCCCGAGCTTTCGGACGCCCCACTCGCGGACGACGTCGATCTGCGACGCATCCGAGAGCGCGAGCGCCTCTGCGACGTCGCGACCGATCAGGTCCGCGTCGCGAAAGCCAGTGAGCTCGAAGACGCCTCGGCCCGCGGCGAGCACGCGCGTGTCCCTGTCGCAGACGACAAAGCCGGTCTCGGGTGCGGGGTAGTAGTCCTCGAGTAGCTCGAACAGGAATCCGAACGCGCAGCTCCGGCACTGGACAGCCTGCATCGAGAACCCGTCGTAGCCGTCGAGATCGACGGTGCGCTCCTTGCAGTTGGGGCAGATGAAGTAGGGCACGCCGGCGCAGAGTAGGGAATCGATCGGTTCAGCCCGCGTTACGCAGTCAGCGTCGCAACCGGATTGCGTTCAGGTCGTTCGCGACGATCTCGTCCGCTCGCCCGATGAGCTCCTCGATGTCGTCGTGCTCTGCGTGGAGGTACCGGCCTGCGAGCGCGTCCGCGCGTCCGGAGGCGAGAACGCGCACCAGGCGAGGTGCGAGCTCGGGCGGCGTCCACGGCATGTCGTCGCCGTACTCATCGGTCATCGCCGTGCGAACCAGTCCGGGGCTGAAGAAGAAGACCGGAATGCGCCCCGCGAGCTCCGCGGCGAGAGCCTCGCCGTAGCGACAGACCGCTGCCTTGCTCGCGGGATACGCTGTGTCGCGTACGCCCGGAAGGTAGGCCGAGCCGCTGCCCGTGATCACGATTCGCCCGCGCCGTCGCTCGAGCATCCCGGGAATGACGCTCCGGCAGCAGAGGTGGACGCCGAGGACGTTGACCTCGAGCACCTGCCACCAGTCCTCGACCGGAACCTCCCAGGTCGCTCCAACGTGGTTTCCGATCCCTGCGTTGGCGACGAGCAGGTCGATCGGCCCCAGTCCGGCCTCCGTCTGCTCGACCCACGACTCGACGTCCGCTCGCCGCGAGACGTCGCCGACCAGCGCGCGCCCGCCGATCTCGGCCGCCGTCGACTCGACCTGGCCGCGCGTCCGTCCCGTGACCGCGACCTGCATTCCGGCGTCGGAGAGCTCGCGCGCGATGGACGCCCCGATTCCGCGGCCGCCTCCGGTGACGAGGGCCACGCCTTCGAGACGGTCAGACGGCACGCTCGATCTCCTCCAGCGCCTCGGGGTTCTCGAGCGTCGAGAGG
>DASTYQ010000064.1:0-29068 GCA_035764775.1 Gaiellaceae bacterium | reverse complement strand
TGCGCGTAGGTCCTCTCGAGCATCGCGATGTGCCGCCGAAGCGTGCGACGTCCGTCGCAGGGATGCCCGATGCGAGCGCCCACGAGAGCCCTGAGTGCCGAAGTGTGTACGGGGTCACCGACTCCGGTAGTCCTGCCGCTGCGACGGCCCACTCGAACTCCCTGGCCGGAAGTTGTCGAGTCGATAGGAGCCTTCGGACGGTCTCGGAAACAGGAGCCGAGTACCCAGCCGCGCCGGGAGCTCATCAAGCTCGTGGACGAGCCGACGCGCTCCTTTCTCGAGAAGGCGCTCACACTCGATAGCGAAGTCGTCGCGCTCACCATCGAAGACCGCGAGCGCATCCTCTGGGCGCTCGACGATGCCCGCACCGACGCGCTGGCCGAGCTTCGTGGCGTGTCATCGACGCCGACACTCAGCTCTCGGCCACCGACCACCAGTGTCCCGGATCAGGAGTACCAACCTGCTCGGGTCCTACATCTAGCTCGGTCGGACGGGAACAAGGCGCGTCGACGGCCTTCGGCCCCGAGCTGACGGGCTGAGCCATGATCCCGTTTCTGAGCGCGAGCGACTGGGTACCGGCATCGAGCGAGGCGGGAGGGATTCGGCGGTCACGGAACCATCAGCCGCGCAGACGTTCCGGCTTCAGGTGCCCGAGCGTCTGACGTGGGTCTGAGCACGTCCAGTCGGCTTCTCGCCTCGCGTCTCATTCACTGGAGCCTTCCCACTTGCCTCGCCGTGACTCCGCGAGGCGGTAGTTGTCCACGCCCTGCGGCTCCCTGTACCGATGTTGTCTCGCCCCGGACCACTGCCTCCGGTTCGGAGTGGTCCTTCTCACGGAACGAGAGCAACGAGAGCGTAGGCGTGGCGTGTTAAGCCCCGTCGTCTCCTACGGGAGCGAAGAATCCGGACACCACGAGCACATGGCCCGTGAAGGGGTCGACGACAGTGCACGTCACAAGTGGCCGGTCGTTGTTTTGCAGTCCCCACGTGTAGAGAACCTCAGTTACGGGATCGAAGATGCTTGTCCGCCGGAAGATGGTGGTTCCATCGAGAAGATGAAGACTGTTGGCCCCGCTGAGCACCTTCGTGCCCTGGAATGTGGATGGCGTCCCCGCAGGGCCGGTGCAGTTGTACAACGTGAGTGTTATCGCTCCGTCGTTTAGCGGATCTCCCTTCGCACTACCGACCGCGCCAAGAGCAACGAACGCTCCGACAAGCGCGACGACGAGCCGGATTCGCATGAATCGCCCCTCCCCCATTGAAGGTGGACGCCTACCCTATGAATCGCATCGCCTTGTGTCAATCAGCTCATCGTGCAAGCTGCTGGCGGCTCGACCTCGAGCGCGAGTCGATGCAGCGTCGGTCAGCTCGCGGCCGAAAAACATCGACTCGGCTCGTTTCGATCTGAGCGGCGAACCCGGGTTCCGTCACGCCTATTCCACACCTAAACGCTCCAGGGCTACATCGCATAGCCATGCGGAGCTGCTGGCACCGAGGCGCCGCGAATCCGCATAACTAAAGGCTTCTCGGGCGAACCGAAACTAACGGCGCAAATGCTTTTCCGCCCTGCGGAGGCAGAGGTCGCCTGTTCGAATCATGCCGGGCGCATGCCGCTGATCCGGGCAACGACGTCCGCCGCTTCACGGTCAGTCACGTCGTCACGGACCGGTACCCGGTCGACGCCGGCCCAGCCAGTCGCGCGGCCATGACGGTCTCGGCTGCCTCGGCGCTCTGTGGATGCCCTGTCACGGTGGCCAAGAAGTCGTCACGGTCGAGGGCGTAGAGAACGACGTTCGTGTGAGCCGTCACCGTCGCGGTCCGGCTCACGTCGCGCAGGAGCGCGATCTCGCCGAAGTAGCCACCCGTGCCGAGGGTGGTCAGCTTCGCGCCCGACTGAGTGACATCTACCTCGCCCTCCGCCACGATGTAGAAGCGGTCGCCCGCGTCACCTTCGCGGACGATCACGGTCCCGGCATCGACGCGAAGCGGGACGAGGCGGCCGGCGACGTGCTCGAGCGACATGCCCGGGAGCGGGGCAAAGATCGGGACCGAGGCCAGGATCCGAAGCTCCGTCGCTTCAGGGCCGATCGCACCGGCATCGATCACGGCAAGAGGTCGCCAAAGAAGGGCGACCAAGAGGACGAGGCAGATGCCGGTAGCAACGAGCGCGGTGTCGATGCCGAGCCGACCGACGAGCACCGGCGCCACCAGCGCACCCAGGGCGAGGGACAACCACCAGAGCATCTGTATGACACCGAACACGCGTGCAAGCACTCGGTCCGGAACGGCGCGCTGCACGAGGGTGAACCCTGCGACGTCGACAACCGAGTTTCCGACTCCGACGAGGACGAAGAGCATCAGCGCGATCCCCAACTGGGGCCCTGCGCCGAGGAGGATCAGCGGAACGCCCCAGCCGAGGACGCCAAGCGCAAACGGCAGACTGAGTCGAGCTGCGCCGGTGAGCGAGAGCGCCGCGACTCCGCCGATCAGTGCGCCGACGCCCATCGCCGAGTTGAGAAACCCGACGCCCGCGTCCCCGCGGTCGAACACCTCGAATGCCATGACGACGATGTAGACCTGCAGCGCACCGGCGACGAACGTCTGCGCGCTGAAGAGTCCGATGAGGACACGGAGCGAGGAGTCGCGTCCGATCGTGCGGAAGCCCGCGGCCGCCTCGTGCAAGATCGTCCCCGCTTCGATCTCCGGCTGCCTCTCGACGTGAGGAACGTGGAGCCGTGCCAGAAGGGCCACGGCGACCATGAGCGCCGCGGCATTGAGCGCAAAGACCGTGGCAGTCGAGGCAACCGAAAGCGCGAGGCCGGCGAGCATCGGACCGACGAAGATGGCCAGGCTCTCGATCGTGCTTGCGACCGCATTGGCGGCCGTAAGCTCACCGGGGGTCCGAGCGAGCGTAGGCATCAACGCCGCCTGCGCGGATCGGAAGGGCACCGTCGCAATCGCAGTCGCGACCGCGAGTGCATAGACCGCGGCAGGCGGGGCATCCAAGAGCACGCAGAGAGTCGCCGCTCCGACGAGAACCACCCTGACCATGGTCGAGACGAGAAGCACGAGCTCCCGTCGGTAACGGTCGGCGAGCAAGCCGGCGAACGGTGCCAACAGGGCAGCGGGCACGAGCCGCAAGGCAAAGATCAGGCCGACCGCCGCCTTTCCACCCACGTCGTAGGCGTAGACGGACACGCCCACGATGTACGCCCAGTGTCCGACGATCGACCATGCCCAGGCGAGCTCCAATCGGCGGAGATCCTGGTTGCGGAAGACCGCGGCGAATGCGGCTTGCGACTCCCTGAATCGCAACCTGAGCCTCAGCACCGCGAGAGCATCTCATGGTGTCTTGCACAAATGAAGTCCGGGAGGGAAGATTCTTCGCGTGTCGATCGTCTAGTGGACAGGTGCCGCGCAACCACAGAGGAGGAGGACTCCGCAATGGCTGAAGACATTCGCACTGACGAGCCGGACGTCGAGGCTCACGGGTTTGAAGGGCCTCGGGGCTTTGAAGGTGCTGAGGGCTTCGAGGCGACCAGCGACCAGGAGCCGGACGTCGAGGCTCACGGGTTCGAGACGCCGTCAGGGTTCGAGACGACGACAGGGTTCGAGGACAAGAAGTAGCAGTATTGCGAGCCGAAGCTTTAAGGGGCCCCGAGTCGACCAACGGCTTGGGGCCCCTTCTTCCTTTTCGGAACGACTCTTGGATGGACTAGGCGCCGAGAGTGTCGGCAAGTTCGGCGAGTAGCCGAAAGCCCGCATCTCGCCGCTCGTCCTCGAGCGCTCCGACCGCGGTGGCAAGGCGAGCGACGACCTCGAGGTCGCTGCTTCCACTCAGGAGGGTCTCGGCCTCGCGTGCCTTGAGCATGAGATCGACCGCGATGGCAGCCTGGTTCGCGAAGAGGCCCAGCAACTCCATCTCCTGCAGGCTGAAGAGGGTTTGGTCGGGGCGGTCGAGAACCGATAGGACGCCCAGCGCGCCCTCCTCGTGGAGGAGTGGGGCGGCCATGAGGCCCTTCGGCACGTAGCCTGTCCCCTCCGCGACATCGCTCGCGAACCGCGGGTCGTTCTGCACGTCCTCGATGACGAGTGGCGTCCGCGTCGCGAGCACCCAGCCTGCGATCCCCGTTCCGGCGGGGAAGCGTGTGCCGAGCAGCGTGTCCTCGCCCTCGCCGACGACAGCCTCGAAGACGAGCTCCTCCTCCACCTCGTCGAGGAGCAGGATCGACGACGCCTTCGCGCCGAAAATCGAGCGCGCCACCTCGACGATTGCGCCCAGAAGCGCGCGGAACGACTCCTCGGAGCCGACGACACCGGCGGCCACGGCCGCCCGTAGGTCCGGCTGCTCGGTCATCTGCCACCTCCGACGTTGTTCGCGGTGAGATACAGGACGCTCTTCAGCTGGAAGGGTGTCAGCTCGGGGTGCTTCGACAGCACCAGTGCGCAGATCGAGGTGATGTGCGGCGTCGCGAAGCTGTTTCCCGAGACGGTGAGCGTGCGGCCCCCGAGCCACGGCACTTCGACGTTCACTCCGCGGCCGAAGAACTCGACCGGCGGGCTCGGGTTGTAGAAGAACGTAAGTGGGTCGGGCTCCTCGTGGCTCCCGACGGAGATGACCGACGAGAAGCTCCACGGGTAGCTCTCGACCGGCATGTTGTGCGCGGAGGCCACGAGCACCGTGCGCTTGAAGTAGGCGCTGTCGGCGAGCTCGTGGAGGACGGTCGCGAACGGCTTCTTGGTGGTGGAAAGACTCATGTTGATGACGTCGAAGTCCTGCTCGATCGCGTAGCGGAGCCCGCCGAGCAGGACGTTGCCGCTGCCGGTGAAGCCCGCTCCGAGCACGCGCACGCTGGAGATCGAGGCCTCCGGAGCGAGCCGTCGGACGATCCCGGCGCAGGCAGTGCCGTGGCCGGAGACGTCGCCTCCTGTGTCCTCTTCGGCGACGACCTCGTCGTTCGCGTCGATCGAGATGGCGACGGCGCTCTCGAGCTCGCCGACGCTCGGATGGGTGGGATCGACTCCGGAGTCGAGGATGCAGACGCGTATGCCCTTACCGGTCGCGCCGTCGAGCGCCCACTCGCGTGTGACGCGCTCCGGCCAGTCGGTTGGCAGCGCGATTTGGTCGACCGCGTCTTTGGGAAGGCTCCAGGCCGGGAGCGACGCCTTGGCGCCATCCGCGGCGTGTGTCTCGACGTCCTGCACGCGACGGGACTCTACGACGCCAGAGCCGCAGGGTCCCTTCCTGCTCAGTTGTTCGTCAGACGGACGCGGATCTCGTCGAGGACGCGGCGGTCGGGCTCGTAGCCCTCAACCGTGAGCGCCTGCTCGAGATCGGCGAGGAGCGCGGCGCGGAAGGCGACGTCCGCTTCGGCCCGGGCGACGATCTCGTCGAATGCAAGGCGCGCGGCCGGCAACTCCTGCGCCGCCCGCACCCAGCCAGCCGGGGCGGGACGCAGGATCCGGAGGAGCACAGCGAGTCGCTCTTCAGTGGAGAAGCGCTTCATCTAACCCCTAGACCCTTCTGGACCGTCCTTTCTTCCCTTTGTTGTTCCGCAGGCCAGAAACCCGCTGGCGCGGGTTTCTGGCCGCGAGAGTCAAAGACGCTCGCGGCGTCGATCCTTCGCTTCCGGCAGTCCTAAGAGGCGCCCGCTTCGCGGCCGCGGTCATGGCTTCGACTCCATCGCGTCCCTCAACCGGGCGAGGCACCTGGCGATTCGGCTCGCGATCGTCCCCGACGGAATCTCGAGCTCCTCGGCGATCGTGCGATAGCTCTGATCCCGGGCGAAGAAGCGGTCGAGGATGTCCTGGCAGTTCTCGGAGAGGCCGCCCAACGCCTCGCGGACCGCGAACGCCTCCTCGACGTCGGAGAGATCGGCGCTCTCCTCGACCGTGAGCGCCTCCTCCTCGGCGGGCATCTCGCGACCCTTGCTCGAGAGCGCGTCGAGGCAGCGTCGTCGCGTCAGCTGGGCGATCCACGGCCGAAGCGCCGAGTCGTCGCGCAGCGCGTCCAGCCGAAGGTAGATCCGTGTGAACACGTCCTGGAAGACGTCCTCGGCGTCGTCGTCGGAGAGGCGGAAGCCCCGAACCGCGATGGCGTAGACGTAGCGCGAGTAGCGCTCGACGAGCTCGTTCCAGGCGTCGGCGTCGCCGGTGCGGCACGCGCGGACGAGCTCGGCGTCGGGGACTGACGAGTACCGGCTCACCGAGGCGGTTCGCCGAGGCGCTCCGCGACCTCGCGCGCCGCCTGCTCGCTGGCGAGCGCGTGCGCGAGCCGCGGATCGGCCGTACGCATGCCCAGGTTCACGCGGACGAGATGGGCGGCGGCGGCCGATCCCCCCGCGGCGAGCGACGCCGCGGCGGATGCGTCCGCCCGGTACGTCGCCTCACAGCTGTCCACTGCGGCCGCGGCGAGCGCAGCGACGTCCGCCCCGAGCGACGCGATCTCGAGGGGCGCCGCCGCGGCGGCCTCGAGCTTCCGCTCGAGCGCGAAGTCGCGCTTCGCATCCGCGCCGGCGCCGGCCTCGGCGTCACGGAGGGCGAGGAGTGCGGCGTCCCACGCTTGTCCGTCCGACTGTGCCAGCTCGAGCGCCCGATCGCTGATGGCACTCGCCTGCGCCGACACGCCGGGCGCGTCCTTCCACTCGGTGGAGCAGCGCGCAACCATGACGACGAGTCGCGCGGCGAATGCGACGGTCAGCGCGGCCGCCGAGCCGGCGCCCGGCGCGAGTCCGTCCTCGGACACGCGGTCGAGCAGCTCGTGGAAGGGAAGCTGGAGGTAGTCGTCGGTGGTCAGGGGGTCGAGTCTACGACCGTCGCCGAGCGCTTCCTAGACTTGGCGCTGGGTGCCGCTCTACCTGACGGAATCCGAAGTCTCCGAACTGGTGTCCCCGGCGGTCGCCGTGGAGGCGGTCGAAGCCTGCTTCCGGCGGATGGCGTCGGGCGAGGTCGAGATCGCGCCGCGGCGCCGGCTCAGGCTTCCAGAGGGGGCGCTCGCGGACATGGCTGCGGTGGACGCGGAACTGAGGGTCGCAGGCGGGAAGCTGTACGCCGCGACGCCGGTGGGGACGACGTTCGTCGTCTGCCTCTTCGACTCGGAGACCTCGGAGCTCGTCGCGGTCATCGAAGCCGACCGCCTCGGACAGCTCCGAACCGGAGCGGCGAGCGGCGTCGCGGCTCGACATCTCGCGAAGAGCGGTGTACGCACGCTCGGCGTCATCGGCTGTGGCCACCAGGCCGAGACGCAGGTCGCATGCATCCGGGCGGCGGTTCCGTCGATCGAGCGCGTCGTGGCGTACTGCCGCACGCCGGACAGGCTCGCGGCGTTCTGCGAGCGCACGGGTGCCGAAGCCGGCGAGAGCCACCGCCACGCGGCCCAGGGAGACGTCGTCGCGACGATCACGAGCTCACGCGATCCCGTGCTCCGCGGGGAGTGGCTCGCGGCGGGTGCTCTCGTGGTCGCGGCCGGCGCGAACGTCGTTACCAAGCGCGAGCTCGACAACGCCGTCCTGCAGCGCGCGAGCTTCGTCTGCTGCGACTGGCTCGAGCAGGCGAAGCTCGAGTCCGGCGATCTCGTCGAGCCGGTGGAGGCTGGAGTGCTCGACTGGCTCGAGGTGCACGAGCTGCACGAGGTCGTCTCCGGAGAGCTCGTCGGGCGTCAGGCGGACGACGACATCGTCGTCTTCAAGTCGAACGGCCTCGCCGCGTGGGACGTCGCTCTCGGCGCCGAGGCCGTCCGCCTGGCGCGCGAGAAGGGCGTCGGAACGAGTCTGTAGGGGGCCGGGCCTGTCGGCCTACGTCGGCAGAGACTCCTTCGCGGACTCGAGCACGTCGTGGCCGAAGGCCTCGAGGATCTCCGGACGGTCGAGCAGCCTTCGCTGTTGCTCGGGCGTCAGACGGTTCTGGACGTACTTGTCCTCGAGCGTCTCCGAGAGCGAACGGCCGCGCTCGTGCTCGCGGACGACGTATCGCGCGACGTGCTCCTCGGCGGAGCCTCGTGAGAACAGGAACGAGAACATGTTCTTGAACCCCGACACGAGACGCGATTGTATCCCGGTGCATGCGTAAGAGCTCGCGCGAAGGTCGCTATGCGGAGCGGATGCTCGTCGGCGTCGACGACGTCGGCGAGGAGGAGCGGATCCTCATCTGGATCGAGCGGCGCGAAGGGGGCGTTTGGGCGGTCGGCCGGGCAGTGAACCCTCAGCTGCGCGAGTCCGACGAGTCACGGCCGGAAGACCTGATCTTCGAGGGCTTCGAGCTGGGTGACGCGCTCGATCGCGCCAACGAGGCGCTCGAGGACGACGTCAACGTGCTCGAACGCGACGGCCGGCCGGCGGACGCGCGGCCGTTCACGCGCAAGGAAGTGCTTCCGCTCCTGGAGCGCTGGTTCTTCAACCGCTAGCCACGAAAGCGGTGCTAGCGTCCGGCGCCTCGTGCTGATTCGCGTCGGTCACAGTCCCGATCCCGACGACGCGTTCATGTACTGGGCGCTGACCACGGATCTCGTCGACATGCGCGGCCACGAGTTCGAGCAGGTCCTCGGCGACATCCAGACGCTGAACCAGTGGGCGCGCGCCGGGCGCCTCGAGGTCACCGCGATCTCGCTCGCCGCCTACCCGTTCGTGCAGGAGGACTACGCGCTCCTGCCGCACGGCGCGAGCATCGGATCGGGGTACGGGCCGATCGTGGTGGCGCGTGAGCCGAAGTCGCTCGACGACCTGCGCGCGCTCGAGATCGTCGTCCCCGGGACGATGACGACGTCGTTCCTCGCGCTCCGCCTGGTGCTCGACGCCTTCGAGCATCGCGAGCTGCCCTTCGACGAGATCCCCGAAGAGGTGGCCTCGGGCCGAGCCGAGGCAGGTCTTCTCATCCACGAGGGACAGCTCACGTTCGAGGACTACGGCCTGGTGAAGGTGCTCGACCTCGGCGAGTGGTGGCTGCTGGAGACGGGGCTTCCGCTCCCGCTCGGGGTGAACGTCGTCCGGCGCGACCTCGGAGACGACGTGGTGTGCGACGTGTCTCAGGTGCTCCGTGACGCGATCCAGTGCGGACTCGATCATCGAGCCGAAGCGCTCGAGTATGCGCTCGCGTTCGGGCGCGGAATCGACGAGGCCGTCGCCGACCGATTCGTCTCGATGTACGTGAACGAGCTGACCCAGGACTACGGCGACGAGGGCCGGAAGGCCGTGACGGAGCTCCTGCGCCGCGGCGAGACGCTCGGCGCATTCCCGGCTCCCGTCCAGATCGACTTCGTCCGCTGATGGCGCGCGCGGTCGTCGTCTCTGCGGTGCGCACACCGGTCGGTCGCTACGGCGGCGCGCTCTCCGGTGTCCGGCCCGACGATCTGGCCGGGATCGCGATCGCTGCGGCCGTCGAACGCTCCGGCCTCGAAGGGGCGGCCGTCGACGACGTCTACTTCGGCTGTGCGAACCAGGCCGGGGAGGACAACCGCAACGTCGCGCGCATGGGAGCGCTCCTCGCCGGGCTTCCGGACTCCGTTGCGGGCGTCACCCTGAACCGGCTGTGCGCGTCGGGGCTCTCGGCCGTCGTGTCCGCGTGCCACGCCGTGCTCGCAGGCGACGCCGACGTCGTCGTCGCGGGCGGCGTCGAGTCGATGAGCCGCGCGCCACTCGTCATGGGCAAGCCCGAGGCGGCATTCCCTCGCGGCAACCAGACCGTGTGGGATACGACGCTCGGCTGGCGCTTCCCGAACCCACGGCTCGAGGAGCTGTTCCCGCTCGAGTCGATGGGCGAGACGGGCGAGAACGTGGCCGAGCGCTGGAACGTGTCGCGCGAGGATCAGGACGAGTTCGCGCTGCGTTCGCAGGAGCGGTGGGCTGCCGCACACGAGGCCGGCCGCTTCGCCGACGAGCTCGTGCCCGTCGGCGAGGTCGCGGTCGACGAGCACCCGCGGCCGCAGACGACCGCGGATGCGCTCGCGAAGCTCAAGCCCGCATTCCGCGTCGACGGCACGGTCACGGCCGGGAATGCGAGCGGCATCAACGACGGCGCTGCCGCGCTCGTGATCACGACCGACGAGCGTGCGCGGGCGCTCGGCAGCGAGCCGCTCGGCACGTTCGTCGGCTCGGCGGTAGCAGGGGTCGATCCTCGCGTCATGGGTGTGGGGCCGATCCCAGCCGTGCGGAAACTGCTCGAGCGTACGGGCGTCGACGCCGGGGAGCTCGACCTCCTCGAGCTCAACGAGGCCTTCGCGTCGCAGAGCCTCGCCGTCGTTCGCGAGCTCGGTCTCGACGAGGAGAAGGTCAACGTCAACGGCGGCGCGATCGCCCTGGGGCACCCGCTCGGGATGAGCGGCGCGCGGCTCGTCGTGTCCCTGCTCCACGAGCTCCGTCGCCGAGACGGTCGCTACGGCCTGGCGACGCTCTGTGTCGGCGTCGGCCAGGGCGTCGCGGCGCTGTTCGAGCGCCGCCCCTAGGCGAAGACGCGCTCGCGCCTCGGGCTCAGCCAGACGTTCTGTCCGCGCCAGAAGCCCCCACTCTCGAACTCGTCGCGCGTCATCAGGGCCACGATCTCGGCCCCGTTCGCATCGTGGAGCTCGACCTTCGCGTCGCGTCCGAGCACGGTCACGCGCACGATCATGGCCCCGACCGCACCCTCGACGGGCTCGGGCAGAAGCTCGAGATCGTGCGGTCGGACGAGGACCTCGCCGATCGGCTGCGCGTCCCCGACGAACGTCATCACGAATTCAGTGGCGGGCTCGTCGTAGAGCTCGTGCGGGCTGCCGACCTGCTCGAGCTTGCCGTGGTTGATGACGGCGATCTGGTCGGAGATCTCCATCGCCTCTCCCTGGTCGTGCGTGACGAACACCGTCGTCACGTGCACGACGTCGTGGAGCTGGCGCAGCCACTCGCGCAGCTCCGCGCGGACGCGCGCGTCGAGGGCGCCGAACGGCTCGTCGAGGAGCAGCACGTGCGGCTCGGGTGCGAGCGCGCGGGCGAGGCCCATGCGCTGACGCTGTCCTCCGGAGAGCTGCGCCGGGTAGCGGTCTCCGAAGTTCTGGAGCTGGACGAGGTTCAGCAGCTCGTCGACGCGGTCGGCGATCTCGTGCGTCGGGCGCTTGCGCACCCTGAGCCCGAAGGCGACGTTCTCCCGAACCGTCATGTGCTTGAAGGCTGCGTAGTGCTGGAAGACGAACCCGACGTTGCGCTTCTGGGGGGCGAGTGCGGTTGCGTCCTTGCCGGCGAGCAGTATCGCGCCCTGATCGGGGCTCTCGAGCCCGGCGATGATGCGGAGCAGCGTCGACTTGCCCGAGCCGCTCGGCCCGAGGAGCGCCGTCAGCGCGCCGGACTCGACTTCGAGCGAGATGTCGTCGAGGGCGACGAAGTCGCCGAACCGCTTCGACACGTTGCGCACGAGGATGGACATCAGGCTCGTTCCTCCTTTGGTCTGATCAGGGTCATGGCGACGAGGACGAGGATCGCGATCATCGCGAGCACGATCGAGATCGCGTAGGCGCCCGCGACGTCGAAGGCCTCCCAGCGCTCCTGCACGCGGAGGGTTGCGGTCTCGGTCTGGCCCTGGAGCCGGCCGGAGACCACCGCGACGGCTCCGTACTCGCCCAGGCAGCGTGCGGTCGTGAGGATGACGCCGTAGATGACCGCCCACCGGATCGACGGCAGCGTGATCTTCCAGAACGTCTGCCACCCGTTCGCGCCGAGCGTGAACGCCGCCTGCTCCTGCTCGTCGCCGATCTCGCGCAGCGTCGGGACGACTTCACGGGCGACGAACGGCAGCGAGACGAAGATGGTCGCGATCACCATCGCCGGGAGCGCGAAGAGCACCTCGATTCCGTGCCCGTTCAGCCAGCCTCCGAACCAGCCGTCCTCGCCGTAGAGGAGGAAGAGCGAGAGGCCGACGACCACCGGCGAGAGCGCGAGCGGAAGGTCGATGAATGCATTCAGCAGGCCCTTGCCCCAGAAGCGCTTGCGCACGATCGCGAGGGCACAGACGATGCCGAAGACCGTGTTCACCGGCACGGCGATCGCCGTGATGATCAGCGTCAGCTTGAACGCGTGGATCGTCTCGGGCGTCGCGAGGGCGTCCCATGCGGCCGACGCATCTTGAAGCGTCCGCCAGAACACGATCAGGAGGGGACCGACGAGTATCACCGCGAGGTACGCCAGAGCGATCGAGCGCAGGCCCAGGCGGGACGCCGCCTCCCTCATCGGTCGTGCCTGGTCGCGAGGTGCCGGATGACGCCGATGGAGAGGAGCGTGAGGAAGGAGATCGCGAGGAGGACGACCGCGACCGCCGACGCTCCCGCGGGGTCGCCGCTCTCGATACGCCCGTAGATGTGAACGGACGAGACCTCGGTCTCGAACGGGATGTTCCCGGTGATGATCACGAGCGAGCCGAACTCGCCCACCGCCTTGGCGAAGGCGAGGGCGACCCCGGAGAGGATCCCCGGGAGGATGTTGGGGAGGATCACGCGGACGAACGCTCGCGCGCGCGACGCGCCGAGAGAGTGCGCGGCCTCCTCGACCTCCGGGTCGAGTTCCTGCAGGACGGGCTGCACGGTGCGCACGACGAACGGGAGCGTCACGAACAGGAGCGCCAGGACGATCGCCGTCCGCGAGAAGGCGACGTCGATCCCGACAGGGGACGTGGGGCCGTAGAGGGCGAGCAGCGTCAAGCCCGCGACGATCGTGGGAAGCGCGAACGGGAGATCGATGATCGCGTTCACGGCGACCTTTCCCCTGAACTCGTCCCGGACGAGCACCCAGGCGGTGATCGTTCCGAGTACGGCGTTGAGGAGCGAGACGCCGAGCGACGCCGCAAGGGTGAGCTTGAGCGCCGCGACCGCCTCCGGGCTCGACACGGCGTCCCAGAACGACTGTGTGCCCTCGCTCGTCGCCTCCCACATGAGCGCCGCGAGCGGAAGGCCGACGAAGACCATGAGGAACGTCGTGACGAAGCCGAGGGACAGGGCGGTGCTTGTCCTGTCCCTCGAGACCCGCGCGGCGCGCGGCCTGGTGACGGCGAGGTCCGTCAGCCCGTGCTCCCGCCGACGATGCGCTGGAAGCGCGCCATGATGCCGGCCTTCGGATCGAAGAACCGCTTCTGCACCGCGCCCCAGCCGCCGAGTCCCAGCTGGTCGATCGTGAAGAGACCGGGCCGGACGGGGAACTTCTTGCGGTTCGCGTTCTCGACGCTCTTGACTACCGGCCGGGAGCCGTAGTCGGCGAAGACCTGCTGCGCCGCGGGGGTCCGGAGGAAGCGCAGGAATGCGTTCGCGGTGTTCCTGTCGCCCGTGTCCTTGGTGACCGCGATCGGGTTCTCGATGAGGATCGTCGTCTTCGGGATCACCCACTGCAGGTCGAGACCCTGCATGCGCGAGAAGTACGCCTCGTTCTCGTAGGCGAGCATCACGTCGCCCTTCCCGCTGTTGAAGGTGTTGAGCGCGGCACGTGCGCTCGTGTCCTGGACGACGACGTTCTTCCAGAGCTTCAGCAGGTTCGCCTGCGCCTGCTTGTCGGTCTTGCCCTGCTTCCGCCACGAGCCGTACGCGGCCATGATGTTCCAGCGCGCGCCTCCCGAGGTGAATGGGTTGGGCGTGACGATGTCGATGCCGGGTCGGATGAGGTCGTTCCAGGACTTGATCTTCTTCGGGTTGCCGTCTCGCACGACGAAGACGACGACGGAGTCCGTGACCATGCCCTTGAACGACTGCTTCTTCCACTTCGCGTCGACCTTGTTGGCCGCGACGAGCTCGTCCATGTCGGGAGCGAGCGACAGGGCGACGATGTCCGCGTCGAGGCCCGCCTTCACGGCGCGGGTCTGCTCGCCCGATGCCCCGTAGGACTGCGTGAAGTCGACGTCCTTGCCGGCCACCGTCTTCTGGAACATCGGGATGAGCTTTCCGTACGCCTCGCGGGGAGTGGAGTAGGCGACGAGCGAGAGCTTCGTGCCGGTCCTGCTCCCGGGCGCGGCGGAACCGGTGCTCGCGGTCGACGCGAGCGTTGCCGCGAATACGGAGGTGGCTGCAATGACGGCGATGGGCGTTCTCATGGGTCTCCTCTGGTTGAATATCCCTACAAACTTTGTCGACTTACAAAATCGGCCAAGAACGTAGAGAATCCTGGGACTGCTTGTCAAGCAGGAACCGGCGAGGAGGTCGGCGGATGTGGGTGTCGAGAAGGACGGACTACGCGACGCGGGCGATCCTCGCCCTCTCGCTCGAGAACGGCGGGCCGCTCAAGCTCGAGGAGCTCGCACGGCGAACCGCTGTGCCGCAGTCGGTCCTCGAACAGGTCATGCCGACGATGCGGACCGCAGGAGTCGTCCGCTCCGAACGCGGCCCTGCGGGTGGCTACAGGCTGAACAAGGACCCGGGGGAGATCACTCTCGAGCGCATCGTGCGTCTCTTCCAGGGTCCGCTCGCGCCCATCAGCTGCGCGACGCGCCACAACCCGGAGCCCTGCCCGATGATGGTCGGCTGCACGCTGCGCGACGTGTGGGAGGAGGTTCGCGACGCGACCATCACGCTGCTCGGCGGGGTGACGTTCGCCGATCTCGCGAAGCGCGCCGGTGGCCCATGGACGGATCCAGCCCTGCTCCCCACGGCGACACCGGGATAGATTCCTCGCCATGGCCGTCGCGACCGACCGCGCGCTGTAGCGCGCTCCCGCTACCGGTGGGCGGTACTGGCCGCCGGGTCGGTCGCCCAGGCCGCCTTCTCGACGTTCGGGTTCGCGGTGCCCGTGCTCGCACCCGCGCTTCGCGACGAGTACGGCCTCAGCCTCACGCAGGTCGGCCTCGGGGTGGCGGCAGAGTGGATCGGTCTCGCCTTCTCGATGCTCCCGTGGGGCTTCGCCGCGGACCGCTTCGGTGAGCGGTGGACACTGGCTGCGGGTCTCACCGCCTGTGCCGTCTCGCTGCTCGCCGCGGCAGCTGCCCCGGATTTCGAGTCGCTCGTGGCGGCTCTCTTCCTGGCCGGTCTCTTCGGCGGCAGCGTGCAGTCGGGCAGTGGACGCGCCGTCATGGGCTGGTTCGCCCGCGACGAGCGAGGGCTGGCGCTCGGCGTCCGGCAGACGGCCGTGCCGGTGGGAGGCGTCATCGCTGCGGTCGTCATTCCGCTTCTCGGCGACCCTCGAGCGGGCTTTTTGTTCCTCGCCGGATTCGTGCTCGTGGGGGCGGTCGCCGGCGCGCTCGTCCTGCGCTCCGGAGCAGAGCACGAGCTCGAGGCGGGAGACGTCGAGTCGACTCTGCGCGACCGCAGGCTCTGGATCGTGTGCGGCGCGAGCGGTCTGTACGTCGTGCCCCAGGTCGTCCTCATGGGATTCGTCGTGCTGTTCCTGCACGACTCGCGCGACTTCTCGACCGCTGCGGCAGCGGCCGTGCTCGCGGTCTCCCAGATCTTGGCCGCCGGTCTCCGGATCGGGGTCGGCCACTGGTCCGACGTCTCCGGCTCGCGCGTTCGGCCGCTGCGGCTGATCGGAGCGGCGGTGGCGGTGCTGCTCGTGCTCGTCGCCCTGGCCGCGACGTCAGGTGCCTGGATCCTCGTGCCTGCCATCGCCGTCGCGACGGCTGTTTCGATGGCCTGGAACGGACTGTCCTTCACGATCGCGGCCGAGCTCGGCGGTCGCCGGAGCGGTGCTGCGATCGGGATTCAGCAGACGGCCCTCGCTGCGTCCGGGGTGGTGGTTCCGGTCGCGTTCGCGGCGACGGTCTCGGCGACGTCCTGGCAGGCGGCGTTCGGGCTCGCGGCGCTCTTCCCGCTCGTCGGCTGGTGGCTGCTCGGAACGCTCCGTGAGGAACGCCATACTGCCGCCGCATGACGGTCTCGGAGCGTCTCGAGGAGCTGTATGCGATCGGGGGCGGCCCGGGAGCTAACAGGCCCCATCCGTCTCCGGCCGAGGACGAGGCGCACGCACTCGCGACGTCGTGGCTCTCGGCTGCCGGGCTCGAGATCGAGGTCGACCTCCACGGCAATCTGCTCGGTCGCTCGGCGCGCGGCGCCGACGTCTGGGTCGGGTCGCACCTCGACAGCGTCCCCCGAGGCGGCCGCTTCGACGGCGCGCTCGGGGTGGTCGCCGCGATCGAGGCCGTCGACGGTGTCGGAGCGGGGTCGGTCGTCGTGTTTCGCGGTGAGGAGGTGGGATGCGTCGGAAGTCGCGCGCTGGTTGCGGCCGGCACGCCGCTTCCGCGAGCGTTTCTCGAGCTCCACGTCGAGCAGGGCCCGGTGCTCGCCGCTGCGGATGCGCCGCTCGGAGTCGTGACGGGGATCGTCGGCTACGCGCGCGGCGACGTCGTGGTCGAGGGTCGCGCCGGGCACGCGGGGACGACGCCGATGTCAGGAAGGAACGACGCGCTGGTCGCCGCCGCTGCAGAGATCCTGCGCGTCCGCGACACCGCCCTTCGGATCGAGGGGGCGGTCGCGACCATCGGACAGGTCGACGTCGAGCCGGGTGGCGCGAACGTCATCCCCTCACGCGTTCGGCTCAGCCTGGACGCGCGGGCGCCCGACGTCGGGCGCCTCGACGAGCTCGTTGCCGCGATCGGATTCGAGCCGAGTTACCGCGTGGATCCGGCGCAGTTCACCGGCTCGGCTCGGGAGGCGCTCGGCGCTGCCATCGCGGTGCGGCAGCTTCCGGTCGTCGAGCTGCCCTCGGGCGCCGGGCACGACGCAGGCATCCTCGCCTCGGCCGGTGTCGACGCGGCGATGCTCTTCGTGCGGAGCCTCAACGGGGGCGTGAGCCACTCGCCGGACGAGCTGTCCGCGGACGAGGACGTTGCGTTGGCAGTGGACGTCCTCGCCGACGCGCTCGAACGCCTTACGTCTCGGTGAACGAGATGTCCTGGGCGCCGTCCCAGAGCATGCGGCGGCCGAGCTCGCGGAGGTTCTCGTTTCCGGAGACGATCGTCGCGAAGTGGTTCCCTGCGAGCGCGCCCGCCTTGCTCGCGAACGCGACGTAGCCGTACGCGAGCAGGAGCTCTGTCTCACTGACGCCGCCCGGATAGAAGATCAGCTCGCCGGGGCTCGGGTAGCGCGTCGCGTTCTCGGGGCCGATGCCCACGTCGAGGTCGCCCATCGGGATCCAGCCGCCCTCCCCCGACCAGCGGACGTGGATGATCTTCGAGTCGAGTGGGAGCATGCGCCGGAACGCGGTGACCGTGTCGGGAGCCGCCTCCTCCTCGAACCGGGCGGTGAAAGAGAAGCCGGAGGCAGTGATCTCGAGCACCGGGCGAATCTACCGCAGTAGATCCCGAGGCTTCGAGCGGCTTCTCCTTTCGCCGCGCGTTACCGCGATCGTGCGATCCACGCGCCCAGCAGCTCGCGCTCGTCGTCGGTGATCCCGGTCGAGTTTCCGGGCGGCATCGCTCGCGTTTGCACCGCCTGGCGCTCGATGTCGTCGATGCGCGATTCGATCTCCTCGCGGGTCTCGAGGCGAATCCCGAGCGGCGGGGATGCGCCCGAGTGGCATGGCGCGCAGCGCATCGCGATGGTCGGCGCGACCTGCTCGAACGTCACGGTCCCTTCCGTCGCGGGTGTTGTCTCGTCCGGCTGGAGCCAGAGCGCGAGGCCGACCACCGCGACCACTGTCACCGCGGGAATCCACCACTCCCGCTTTCCCGCGTGCCAGCGGTTGAAGAAGACGCGGATCAGCGCGGTGAGAACAGCAATGAGTACGAACACGAGCCACGCGTCCTCCGCGCCGAAGACGAATGCGAAGTGCCCGACGAGCATCGTGAAGAGCACCGGCAGGGTGAGGTAGTTGTTGTGCACCGACCGGTTCTTCGCCTCGAGCAGCGGCGCGGCATCGGGCGCGCGTCCGGCCTCCATCGCCGCGACGAGCTTGCGGTGTGCGGGGATGATCACGACGAAGACGTTCGCCGCCATGATCGTCCCGAGCATCACGCCCACCTGCAGGTAGGCCGCCCGGGGCGCGAACAGCTCGCCTGCACCCCATGCGGCCAGCGCGACGAGTGCGGTGCCGATCACCGCGAGTGCTGCCTGGCTCCGCTGCCCGATCGTGCGGCAGAGGACGTCGTAGACGAGCCAGGCGACTGCGACTCCCGCGAGGCTGAGAGCGATGGCCTGCCACTCGTCGAGGTCGGCGGTCGTCGGGTCGACGAGCCGCAGGTCGGCGTCGACGTAGTAGAGGAGGACGAACAGCGCGAAGCCGGAGAGCCACGTCGTGTAGGCCTCCCACTTGAACCAGTGCAGCGGCTCCGGCATTTCCGCCGGAGCGAGCCGGTACTTCTGCGAGTGGTAGAGACCGCCGCCGTGCACGCCCCAGAACTCGCCCGCGACGCCGGCTTCGGCATCCTCGCGGCGCTTTGGAGCACGGAGTGTGAGGTCGAGGCGGACGAAGTAGAACGAGGCGCCTATCCACGCGATCCCGGCGACCACGTGGAGCATCCGGAGAAGGACGTCGAGGACGTCCTTCAGGTATGGATCCAACGATTCCTCGCGATCGCGACGAGCTCTCGGCAGCCCGTCTCGAGCTCCTCGTCCTGCGTTCGCGCGATCCGCTCGCGCAGCACCTCGAGGATCTCGCTGCGCGGGCGTCCTGCGACGAAGACGACGAAGCGAAAGCCGAACTTCTCCTCGTACACCTGGTTCAGGTACGCGAGCTCGGCGAGCACCGCGGGATCCGTGTCGGATCCCTGCTCGAGCGCGGAGCGGGTGGAGAGGCCCTTCGTCCTGCCGATCGGCGGATGAGCGTTCAGCGCTTCGATCTTGTCGTCGTCGGGGAGCGCGAGAAGCACGTCCTCGGCGTGTTCGAGCGGATTGTCGATTCCGTCGAGCTGCTCGACGAGAGCCGTGCGCCCCTCGAAGAGCTCCGCGAGCTCGTCGGCGCTCAGCTGCCGCGGTAGCTCGCGCATCCGTACGGCGAGATCAGGAGCGGGATGTGGTGGTGCCCCTCCTCGAGCTCGACCTCGAGCTCCACGCGGGTGAAGAACGGCGACGGCGGCCAGAAGACGAGGGCGTAGCGCCCGGGGTCGAGGCCGGTCGCGAGCTCGGCGACGCGTCCGTCGTCGTCGGTCTCGCCCGCGACCATGACCTCGCGGTCGCGGACGAGCTCGACCCTGACGCCCGCGGCCGGCCGGCCCGAGCCGGTGTCGAGGACGTGGGTCGACACGGAAACGCTCACGACGCGAATCTTTGCGCCTGCACCCGCTGGGCACGCGCGATCTCGGCCGCGTCGGCGTTGACGAGGGCTCCGCCGCGGACGACGTCCTCGCCCTCGACGACGAGCCTGTCGACTCCGTGCGGGGCCGAGAAGACGAGGCCGGCTACGGCGTCGTCGGCGCCGGAGAGCTCGAGCACGTCCGTCCGCCAGACGGCGAAGTCGGCCCGCTTGCCCGGTTCCAGCGACCCGATGTCGTCGCGGCCGAGCACCGCCGCCCCGCCGCGCGTGCCGATTCCGAGCGCCTCGCGGGCGGTGAGCGCGGCCGGGCCGCCCCGACCGCGGGCTACGAGGAGTGCCTGCTTCACCTCGGCGAGGAGGTCGCTCCGCTCGTTCGACGCCGAGCCGTCGACACCGAGGCCGACGCGAATTCCGGCATCGAGGTACTCACGCACGGGGGCGACGCCGGCGCCGAGGCGGAGGTTCGACGTCGGGCAGTGTGCGACTCCGGTTCCGGAAGCTGCGAAATCGGCCGTGTCGTCCGCGGACATGTGGACGCAGTGTGCGCACCACACGTCTTGGCCGAGCCAGCCGAGGTCCGTGAGGTACTCGACCGGCGTCGCGCCGTACAGCTCCATGCAGTACGCCCCTTCCTCGACCGTCTCCGCGAGGTGTGTGTGCAGCGTGAGCCCTCGCTTTCGTGCGAGCTCGGCGGACTCGGTCATCAGCCGCTTCGTCACGGAGAACGGCGAGCACGGCGCGACCGCGATCTGGACCATGGCTCCCGCCTCCGCCTCGTGCAGCTCGTCGACGAGCCGTTCGGTGTCTGCGAGCACGGCGTCGATGTCCTCGACGAGCTCGTCGGGTGGAAGGCCGCCGTCGGAGACGCCCAGGTCCATCGACCCGCGCGACGCGACAATCCGAACGCCGAGCTCGCTGGCCGCCTGTACCTCCGCCTCGACGAGGCCGGTCCTCCCGCGCGGGAAGACGTAGTGATGGTCGAAGACGGTCGAGCAGCCCGACAGGGCGAGCTCGGCGAGACCCGTGCGCGCGGCCGCGTACTCCGCCTCCGCATCGATTTCCGCCCAAACCGGATAGAGCTCGCGCAGCCAGCTGAACAGATCTGCCTGCTGCGCCCGTGCCCGCGTGAGGGTCTGGTACAGGTGGTGATGGGTGTTGACGAGCCCAGGTGTGACGACCGCGCCCGCCAGGTCGACCCGCTCGTCGGCGTCGGGCACCTCACCCGAGCCGAGCGCGACGATGATCCCGTCCTCGACCGTGATCCACCCCGACTCGTGCTCCGTCCCCGCCTCGTCGCAGGCGACGATCCAGCCGCCTGCGAAGAGTCGTCTCACAGCGCCAGAGGAACGATCTCGAAGCGGTCGACGTCGACGAGTCCGCGGTCCGTGATCTTGAGGCTCGGGATGACCGAGAGCGCGAGGAACGACATCGTGAGGAACGGCGTCGCCCCGGTCCACCCGAGACCGCGAGCGGCCTCGTTGCATGCGCGGCTCCGCTCGACCACCTCCGCGAGTGGCGCGTCCGCGAGGAGTCCCGCGACGGGCAGCGCGAGCTCCGCGACGACGTCGAGCCCGTCGACCACGACGATGCCTCCCCCGAGATCGGCGAGTCGCTCGATCGCGGCTGCCATCTCCCGATCCGACATGCCGACGACGACGAGGTTGTGGGCGTCGTGCGCGACGCTCGACGCGAGCGCGCCGTGCGTGAGCCCCGAGCCGGACACGAACCCGAGCCCGATTCGGCCAGTCGCGAGGTGCCGTTCGACGACGGCGATCTTCGCAAGGTCGTGCTCGGCGCTGGCGACCGCCAGGCCGCTCTCGACGACCGGGTCACGCTCGAGCGACTCGGTCACGACCTGGTCCTCGACCAGGCCGATCGCGCGCATCGTCCCGCTGCCGCTCCAGGGAATCGCGAAGTCCGAGGGCGTGATCGGCGCGATCCGAACCGACTGGCGCACCCATTCGGGGACTTCGACGCTCGGGACCTCCTCGATCGGGCGTCCGTGCTTCAGCACCAGCGACGGCTGGAAGCCGACGAGATCCGGGAGGAGCAGGAGGTCGGCGAGGTATCCCGGTGCGACCGCGCCGTGCCGGGAGAGGCCGTGCCAGAGCGCGGGGTGGTGGGATGCCATGAGCAGCGCGTTTTCAGGGGCGATACCCGCCGCCACCGCCTTGCGAACCATGCCGTTGACGTGGCCGTCGTCGGCGATGTCGTCGGGATCGCGGTCGTCGGTGCAGAACGCGATCCGCCACGGCCCGTACTCCTCCACGAGTGGAAGCAGGGCGAGCAGGTTCCGCGCCATCGACGCTTCGCGGACGAGCAGCCACATTCCGGCGCGCAGCCGCTCGCGGCCCTCCTCCACGGTCAGCGCCTCGTGGTCGGAGCGGATGCCGGCCGCCGCGTAGGCCTGCAGTTCGGCGCCGAGGACACCGGGTGCATGACCGTCGACGTGTCTCGCGCCTTCGAGGCCGAGCTTCTCGAGCTCGGCTGGGGAGCCGGCGATGACGCCGGGAAAGTTCATCATCTCGGCGAGCCCGAGCACTCGCCGCCGGCGCATCAGCGACTCGAGATCGCCCGGCGTCAGCGGGCGACGCGGCGACTCGAACGGGGACGCCGGGACGCACGACGAGGCCATGAAGTAGACGTCGAGCTGGAGGCCGGAGGTCGCGTCGAGCAGCCAGTGCACGCCGTCGACGCCGAGGACGTTCGCGATCTCGTGCGGGTCGGCGACGACGGTCGTCGTCCCCAGCGGGAGCACGAGCCGTGCGAACTCGTCGACCATGAGCTTCGGGGTCTCGAGGTGGAGGTGCGCGTCGACGAAGCCGGGCACGACGTAGCTGCCCGACGCGTCGACGGTCTCCTCGCCCACGTAGCTCCCGAGCCCGGCGACGACGCCGTCGACGATCGCCACGTCGGCGGCGAGCCACTCGCGCGTGAAGACCGAGAACACCCTCCCGCCTCGCACGACGAGGTCGGCCGGCGCGTCCCCTCGGGCAACTGCGAGACGGCGCTGGAGGTCGTCCATCTGCGAGAGGCTAATACGCTTGCGGGTGATGGACGTGGTAACTCCGCGCTCGCTCGACGAGGCGCTCCGGCTCAAGGCGGACCACCCGGGCGCCGTCCCCATCCAGGGCGGGACCGATCTCATGGTCGCGCTCAACTTCGACCGCACGCGACCGGAGGCGATCCTCAACCTGAACGAGGTCGCCGAGCTACGTGGCTGGTCTCGCGAGAACGGGGGGCTCCGTCTCGGGGCGGGGCTGACCTACACGGAGGCGATGGGGCTCGGCGAGGACTTCCAGTCGCTGGCCGAGGCAGCGCGCACGATCGGGTCGCCGCAGATCCGGAATCGCGGGACGATCGGTGGGAACCTCGGGACGGCATCGCCCGCAGGCGACGCTCTTCCTCCGTTGCTGATCGAGGGTACCGAGGTCGAGGTCGCGAGCGTCCGCGGCACGCGCCGTCTCCCGATCGACGAGTTCCTCGTCGGAGTGAAGCGAAACGCCCTCGAGCCCGACGAGCTGATCACCGCCGTGCATGTCGAGCCGAGCGGGCAGCCGCAGACGTTCATGAAAGTCGGGCCGCGCAATGCGATGGTGATCGCAGTCTGCTCACTCGCGCTCGTCGTCGACCGTGAGCGCGGCGAGCTGCGGGCGGCGTTCGGCTCCTCTGCCCCGGTCGCGCGCCTCGTTCGCGCGCCGCTCGGCCAGGTGGACTCGTTTCCCGAGCAGGTCGCCGAGGCGGCGAGCCCCATCGACGACGTCCGCGGCACGGCCGCGTACCGTCGCCATGCGCTGCGGGTGCTCACACAACGGGCACTCGAGAGGTGCCTTGCATGAGGATCGAACTGACCGTGAACGGCGAGCGTCGCGAGGCGGACGTCTGGGCAGGCGAGAGCCTCCTCGTCACGCTCCGCGACCGGCTCGAGCTCCCCGGGTCGAAGAATGCCTGCGAGCAAGGCGAGTGCGGCTCGTGCTCGGTGCTCCTCGACGGCAAGCTCGTGTGCTCCTGCCTCGTACTCGCCGCGCAGGCCGACGGACACGCTGTCGTGACGGTCGAGGGGCTCGCTCAGGGAGAGCTGCACCCCGTGCAGCACGCGTTCGCCGCCGCAGGTGCCGTCCAGTGCGGGTTCTGCACGCCGGGCTTCGTCGTCGCTGCGGCGGACCTTCTGAGCCGCGTCCCCGATCCGAGCGGCGACGAGATCCGCGAGGCGCTCTCGGGGAACCTCTGCCGCTGCACGGGGTACGCGAAGATCCTCGACGCCGTCCACGAGGCGGCGCGGCGATGAGTGCGACGAGGACGCTCGAGGTCGGGCGCGCCGTCTCGCGCACGCGCCGGGCCGACGCCGTCCCGAAGGTCACGGGACAGTTCGCCTACTCGAGCGACCTGCGGGCCGCGGGGATGCTCTGGGGCCACACCGTTCGCAGCCCTCACGCGCACGCGCGCATCCTCGGCGTCGACGTCTCCCACGCGCTCACGATGCCTGGCGTCCACGCGGTGCTCATTCATTCCGACGTGCCGGGAACCAAGACGTACGGACTCGAGTTCCCGGATCAGCCCGTTCTCGCGATCGACCGCGTCCGCTACTTCGGCGAGGCGATCGCGATCGTGGCCGCCGAGGAGCCGGAGCAGGCACGCCGCGCGGCCGCCGCGGTACGCGTCGAGTACGAGCCTCTCGAGCCCGTCACCGACCCCGAGCGTGCGACGGAGCTGGAGCCGCTTCATCCCGACCGGCCGACGATGGGACACGGCTACCGCGACGACCCGCGGCCCAACGTCGTCCGCTCGCTCGTGATCCGCCGCGGAGACCCCGACGTGAAGGGGGACGTCGCGGTCGAGGGCGTCTACGACGTCGGCCAGCAGGATCAGGCGTTCCTCGGTCCCGAGTCCGGGATCGCGATCCCGGACGGCGAGGGCGGGGTCGACATCCACGTCGCCACTCAGTGGCTGCACGTCGACCGCGACCAGGTCGCACCCTGCCTCGCGCTCGAGGCCGACCAGGTGCGTATTCACCTCGCCGGCGTCGGCGGGGCGTTCGGTGGGCGGGAGGACCTCTCGATCCAGATCCACGCCGCGCTGCTCGCCCTGCGCACGGGACGTCCCGTGAAGATGGTCTACAACCGCGAGGAGTCGTTCGTCGGCCACATCCACCGGCATCCCGCGCGGATCTGGGCCGAGCATCGCGCGACGCGCGAGGGACGGCTCGTCGCGGTCCGGATGCGGATCCTCATCGACGGTGGCGCGTACGCGTCGAGCTCCACAGCGGTCATCTCGAACGCGTGCTCGTTCGCCGCCGGGCCATATGCGGTCGAGAACGTGCAGATCGACGGGCTCGCGGTGTACACGAACAACCCGCCGTGCGGAGCGATGCGCGGATTCGGCGCGGTGCAGACGTGCTTCGCCGCCGAGGCGCAGATGGACAAGCTCGCCGCCGCGCTCGACATCGACCCCGTGGAGCTGCGGCTGCTGAACGCGCTCGAGCCGGGCGGGACACTCGCGACCGGGCAGGTAGTGATGGGCTCGCTGCCGACGCGCGAGGTGATCCGGCGAGCCGCCGCGATGCCGATGCCCGAGCCGGAGGCGCTCCCGCGTGACGTCGTACGCCTTCCCGGCGGAGCCGGGAACACGACCCGGGGCGAAGGCGTCCGGCGCGGCGTCGGGTTCGCGGTCGGCTTCAAGAACATCTGCTACTCGGAGGGCTTCGACGACTACTGCACCGCGCGGGTCGTGCTCGCGGAAGACGGGTCGGCGGAAGTCCACTGCGCCGCCGCCGAGGTCGGGCAGGGCGTGAGCGACGTCGTCCTGCAGGTGGCGCGGCTCGAGCTCGGCACCGACGAGGTGATGCTGGCTTCCGGCTCGACCGCCCGCGTCGGGTCCGCCGGGTCGTCCTCGGCGTCACGGATGACATGGATGGCCGCCGGCGCCGTCCAGACTGCGTGCCGCGCCGCGCTCGAGGAGCGCGAGCGCTCCGGTGGCGGCGCGGTCGACGTCGAGCGCGTCTACCGGCATCCCCGCACGTTCCCGCTCGACCCGGAGACGGGTCAGATCACGGACGGGCAGGCCCACGTCGCGCTGGCAGTCGCCGCGATGCGTGTCGTCGTCGAGGTCGACGTCGACCTCGGGCTCACCCGCGTCGTCTGGATCGGCACGGCCCAGGATGTCGGCAACGCGCTCAACCGCGTTGCCGTCGAGGGGCAGATCGAGGGCGGAACTGCGCAGGGTCTCGGTCTCGCGCTCATGGAGGAGATCCAGACACGCGACGGCGTGATCACCAACGCGAGCTTCACGGACTATCTCGTCCCGACGTTCCTCGACATGCCGCCCGTCGACTCGGAGCTCGTCGAGGACCCGGAGCCGGACGCGCCGTACGGCGTCAAGGGCGTCGGCGAGCCGCCGACCGTCGTCTCGACGGCCGCGATCGTCGCCGCGCTCCGCGACGCGACTGGCCGTGAGCTCACGCGCGCCCCGGTCAGGCCGGACGACATCGTCGGCCTCTGAACAAGACGAGAGGCGGGCCGCAGTCCCCCGCGGCGACCCCCTTCCCTCCCGGGATGGATCGGTGAGAAGGATCTAGCGGACTTGCGCCCGGAGGTCTGCCCACCTCTGGGCCTGCGCGATTTGGACGCGATGGCGTTGCACGGAGAGCGCGACCTGGACGCGCTGTGCCTTGGCGACCTGCGCTCCGACGACCTGTGCCTTGAACTGAGGCTTGGACTGGGCCGCGTTCGCCGCGGCTGCGACCGACGGTGCGATCGCGAATGCGGTGATGACTGCTCCGATGGTGGCGAGGCGCTTCATGGTGTGCTCCCTTCTCGTTCGATCCGTCATGCCAGGAGCGTAGGAGCCGCGCGCTGTCGTGTCGTTCGCGGGCGCGACCTTGCGAATGTCACCGCCGTTACACAGACTTCGCGCGATGGAGTGGCGGCTGCTTGCGGATCTGCCCAGCGAGGACGTGCGGCAGCTGCTCTCGATCGCGCGGCGACGGACGTTCGTCCGCGGTGAGGTGGTCTTCCACCGCGACGACCCCGCCGACTCGCTGCACCTCGTCCTTCGCGGGCGGTTCGGCGCGCGCGTCCTCACCCCGCTCGGGGACAGCGTCCTCGTCGACGTGCTCGGCCCGGGTCAGAGCTTCGGCGAACTTGCGCTCCTCGAGCCCGACGACGCCCGGCGCTCGGCGACGGTGGAGGCGCTCGAGGCAGGCGAGACGCGCTCGGTGTTCCGCGACGACTTCGCCCGGCTCCAACGCGAGCACCCGGGCGTGAAGGACGTGCTCCTGCGCCTTCTCGCCGACCAGCTGCGTCGCGCGACCGACAGGGTCGTCGAGGCGCACTACGTCGACGCCGAGACCCGCGTTCGGCGCCGCCTCGTCGAGCTCGCCGCGATGTACGACGACGGAGTCGTGCCTCTGACCCAGGAGGACATCGCCGCCATGGCCGGCACGTCCCGCGCGACGGTGAACCGCGTGCTGCGCGAGGAGGAGCAGCTCGGCTCGGTGGCGCTCGCCCGCGGGCGCACTTCGGTTCTCGACGGCGACGCTCTCGAAGGGCGCTGCCGCCGCGGCGCCTAGCCCGAGAGATCGTCGAGCAGCGCGCCGAGCAGCCGATATGCGCGCTGCGTGCTCGAGATGCTGAGCCGCTCGCCCGGTGCGTGCGGGCCGACGATCTCGGGCCCGATCGAGATCATCTCGACACCCGGCAGCTTCTGTCCGAGGACGGCGCACTCGAGACCGCCGTGGACGACGGTTCGGCCCGGTTCCGCTCCGAACAGACGCGCGAATGTGCTCGACGCCGTCCGCAGCAGGGGTGAGTCGAGCCGCGGCTCCCACGGTGGATACGAGCGGCGCACTTCGGATTCGGCGTGGCTCAGGCGCGCGAGGCTTGCCATCGTGGCAGCGAGGTCGTCGAGTGCCGCGGCGTTCGAGCTTCTCGCCATCGATCCGAGCTCCACGGTGCCAGCCGTCGTCCGCGCCACCGTCAGGGACGTGCTCGTCTCGAGGACACCGGGGAGGCCCGGCGTCAGCGCGACGACACCGGTCGGGATCGCGGCGACGAGGTCGAGCACCGCTCTCGACACGTCCGGCGACGATGCGGCGTCGGCCTCGGCCGCGTCGACGGCGAGCGTGAGCCCGTCGTCGGTGCCGGCGTACCTGCGGTGGACGGATGCGAGCGCAGCCTCGGCGGCGCCGCGGAGCGCGTCCTCGTCTCCGACCGGCACCGCGATCAGCGCGTGTGCCTCGCGAGGGATGGCGTTGCGGCTGACGCCGCCCGTGAACTCGGCGAGGCCGAACGGAGCCGCGGCGTGCGCGACGGAGAGCACGCGACCGAGCACCTTGATCGCGTTCGCTCGTCCGCGTGCGATGTCCTCGCCGGAGTGACCGCCCTTCGCCCCGGACACGGCGATCCGCAGCGTCACCGCGTCCGCGGGGATCGGGTGAAGGCCGAGCGGGAGCCTGAGGAAGGTGTGATCGCTGCCCGCGCAGCCGACCGTGAGCGACTCGTCGCTCGTCCCGTCGAGATTGACGAGCAGGCGGCCGGAGACGAGCGACGGGTCGAGCGCCTTCGCTCCGTCGAGGCCCTGCTCCTCGGAGACCGTGAAGAGGAGCTCGAGCGGGCCGTGGTGAATCGCGGGATCGTCCGCGGCGGCCATGGCTGCGGCGACGCCGATGCCGTTGTCGGCGCCGAGCGTCGTCTCCTCGGCGCGCACCCAGTCGCCCTCGACGACGACGTGGATCCGGCCCTCGCGCGGGTCGTACTCGCTCCAGGGCTCCCGCTCGCAGACCATGTCGAGGTGCGCCTGGAGGACGACCGCCGGCGCCGCGCCGCGTCCCGGCGACGGCGGTACGCGAACGGCGACGTTGCCCTCCACGTCCGTCGCCGCCTCGAGCTCGCGCGCCTTCGCCCACGCGAGCACGTACTCGCGTGCAGCGTCCTCCTGCTTGGACGGACGAGGGATTCTCGTGAGCTCGCCGAAGCGCTCCCACACGAGCGCGGGCTCGAGGCGGTCGAGACTCACCGACGGAGGGTGAGGACGGCACCGATGCAGAGCAGGGCAAGTCCGAGTACGCGCGACCAGCCGACCGCGATCCGCTCGACGCCGAACCAGCCGAGCCGGTCGATCACCGCCGCGAGCGTGAACTGCGCCGCGATGAGCACCGACGTCGTCGCCACGATCCCGATCCGCGGGCCGGCGATCGTGATCGCGAAGATGATCAGCGCGCTCATCACGCCGCCGAGGAGCATCCACTTCGGCGAGCCGAACGCGTCGCCGAGCCCGGTCAGCGAGCGACGCGCGACCAGCAGCACGATGAGCGCGAGCAGCGCGCCGATGAGCGATGCGGTCGCCAGGGCCTCGATCGCTCCGACGCGCTCTCCGAGCCGTCCCTGCACGGCGATCTGCACCGCTCCGCCGAGGCCCGCGGTGAACGCGAGCAGCGCGGCGAAGGCGGTCGAGCTCACGCGAGGACGCTATACGCTCCACGGCGTCACCGAGGAAGGAGCGCGCACGTGATCCGAGTCTTCATCGTGTACGACGAGGAGCCCGACGCCGAGCGCTACGCGCAGCACGCGGAGCTCTGTCACCAGGTCGAGGGCGCAGTGTTTCGCCACGGGAAGGTGTTCGGCTCACCGGCGGGCGAGCCGCTCCATCCCTACTACGCCGAGTGGGAGTTCCCCGACATGGACGCCTTCAAGGCGGCCGCGCGCACTCCGGAGTTCACGAAGACCGGTGTGGACGCGATGGCGATGGGACTTCCCTTTCACGTCCACTTCGCGTCGATCGAGTGACGGAGCCCGCGCACCCGCGGCCTGTCGATCCCGCCGAGCTCGGCTTCGAGAGCATCGTCTACGAGAAGGCCCCGCCGCGCGCGACGGTCCGTCTCGATCGCTCCGACGTCCTGAACGCCTTCGACTTCCGGATGCTTCGCGAGATCGCGCGCGCGGCAGAGGACGCTTCCT
>DASTYQ010000063.1:0-6827 GCA_035764775.1 Gaiellaceae bacterium | reverse complement strand
GAGAACGTCGTCACGTCGTGCGCGCCGTGCAACCACCGCAAGGGCGACCGGCTGCTCGAGGAGACGAGCATGAAGCTGCGGATTCCGCCGCGACCGCCGACTCCGGTCCTCTTCATCAAGCTGGCGACAGAGCGCGTGCCCGACACGTGGCGCCAGTACCTGCCGGGCCTCGAAGCGGCGATCGCAGCCGCCTGACGGTCAGCCGCGTGGCGTCGCTCGGTCGCGTCGCCCAGTTCTACCGCGCCATCGCCCGGTCGACGGCCTCCTGCTCCTCGGGGGAGAGCGCGACGGACGAGCGACCGCGGTCGAGGTCCTTCACGTAGATGCGCGCGTAGTCGCGGCCCTGGATCGCGGTGAGGACGGTTCCAGTGCGGGTCGCGTCGAGGAGGGCGACGGAGGCCGACTGCTGACCGCCCGTTCCCTCGTACGCGTCGTAGCGAACGACCGCGGTGTTCGTCACGGAGCCGTCGACGCGCCGGTCGACGCGAGAGAGCCCCGCCGCCACCTCGTCGACCGCGCGGTGCACGTCGTCGATGCGCGCCTGCAAGGCGACTGCGAACTCGAGAAGGTCGCCGCTGCCACTACCGAGGATCACCGACTGTGCGCTCCGCACGCGCCTCATGCGCTGCCACAGCCAGACGACGGCCACGAGCGCGAATGCGGCGACCACGCAGGCCGCCACCGCAACCGCGAGCGCCGCGCTCACAGCGTGAAGATGACCGGGTACTCGGCGGTGTTGTTGGTGGTGTTCGTCTCGCCGGGCACCGGGTCGACGTCGACCTTCACGGACGTCTGCTCGCCGAACGGGACGAGCGCGCCGACCGTGAAGACGACCGCCTTCGTCTCACCCGCGTCGATGATCGGGATCGAGGCGGTCTTGACGATCGCGTCGGGCTGCTTCGGGATGGTGAGCGTGACCTTGATCCGAACCTCGGTGCTCTCTCCCGTGTCCTCGACACCGACCTCGAACTTCAGCTCGTCCGTCACCTTGATGGTCGTCTCCGTGGTCGTGGAGAGAAGCTGCCCGCTCGGCAGCGCCTTCACGTAGGCGATTCCGCTGCCGTGCAGACCAGAGGTCGTGCCGCCGTCCGCCGCGCCTTGGACACGCGTCCAGATTGCCGCGAGGGAGCTCTGACTGACGAGCTCATCGGCGGTGATGAATTCGGAGGACGGGACGTCGAGGCCCTTGATGCCCTCGTCCTGCAGGACGACCTCGGCGGGCTCCTGGAAGGAGTCCGACCAGATGATGTCGCTCGCGAGCAGCCGACGCGTCTGGGCGAGGAGCTGCTCGCCCGCGATGCTCGCATCCGTCTCGTCGGCCGCCTCCCTGAACGCCGCCTGCAGTCCGCGGATGCCGTTCACCCGGTAGCGCAGTGCCTCGACGGCTCCTGCGTTCGGAACGACCATCTGCCCGGGCGCATTCAGGTCCTCGGCCTGCTGCATCTGGTTCTCCGCCGTCTGGGCGTAGCCGTTGAGCTTCGCGTCGAGGTCCTCCTGCTTCAGGCCGGGGGTCGTAAGCGTCGTCGCAAGCTGCTGCCCGAGCCTCGCCGACGCGTTCCCGATCGCGCCGATGTCGGCGAGGTAGGTGCGGTTGCGGTCGAGCTTCGCGTCCGCGGCGCACCCCTCGACCCAGACGACGAGGAGCACGACGACGAGGATCGCGAGCGCGATGAGGCCGACGAGGCGGAGCAGCGGCGTGAGATTTCGCGGTGGCTGGAAGCCGGAGCCACGCCGCCTCCGACCGCGCTCGGTGCCCGGCGGCGGAGCCTCGGAGCCCTCGGGGTCCTCCCACGACGGCGCGTCCTCGTCGTCGAAGAAGTCGAAATCGAGAATGTCGTCGTCGCGCGTACTCATGCGGCCGCCTCGGGGATGCTAGACGAGGCGTAGGAGCGACCCCGGTCGTTGAAGGAACGAGCGACCAAGCCGGCGGCTCGTCTGTGACCGCGAGCGTCGCTGACTCTCGCGGCCGCGGAAATCTCCGATTTCCGGCCTCCGGACCAAGGAGTCCTCCGACGCGCGGCAAAGAGTGTGGAGCGTGTCGTCCCTCGCGGCTGTCCCATCCACCCAGGAGCTCGTTCTCGGGCGCTATCGCCCCATGCGTCCGCTCGGGACCGGCGGATCCGGCTCCGTATGGCTCGCTCTCGACGAGCGGAACGGGCTCGACGTCGCGCTCAAGATCATCGCGCGTGAGGGCAAGGCCGCGGCCCGCGCCGAGCGCGAGGCGCTGGCGGCACGCCGCCTTCGGCACGACCGCTGCGTTCGCGCGTACGACGTCGGCCACGACCCGAGCCATGTCTACATCGCGTACGAGTACGTGCCGGGACGAACGCTGCGCGAGACGATTCGCGCGGGTGCGCTGAACGACCGCGACGCAGTCGAGATCGCCGCGCAGGTCCTCGACGCCCTCGCGCACGCGCATCGGGCCGGGATCGTCCATCGCGACGTGAAGCCCGCCAACATCCTCGTGGAGGACCGCGACGACCTGTCGATCCGCCTCCTCGACTTCGGCCTCGCGCAGTTCGACGGAGCCGACACGCTCACGGCCGTTGGAGACGTCCCGGGAACGCTCGCCTACATCGCGCCCGAGCGTCTGGACGGGAGCGACGCGACACCACAGAGCGACGTCTGGTCGGTCGGCGTCCTGCTCTGGGAGACGCTGAGCGAGCGGCACCCGTTCTGGGGCGTGCCGATTCAGGAGGTCGCGCGCGCGATTCAGGAAGGCGCGCCCCCCCTCGCCACCGAGCGCCGCGGGCTTCCACGCAGGCTCGTCGCCGCCGTCGACACGGCGCTGTCGCTTGACCCTGCGCGCCGTCCGAGCGCGTCAGACTTCGCCGCCGAGCTGCGAAACGCCCTCCGGGCACCACAGAAGCGCCAGCGACCAACACGCGTCGAGCGTCCGACGAAGAGGGTCGAGGAGAACGTCGCACCTGCCCGGCGGCACGCACGTCGCGTCCTCCCCGTGGCACTGACCGCGATCACGGCACTCGCCGCCGCGACGCTGCTGCCGTTCTGGCCTCCGCTGCTCGTCGCGGCCATCGTGGCGGCAGCGGCTGTCGCCGCGTGGATCGACCCGCGCGCCGGGCTCGCCTTCGCACTGGGTGCAGCCGTGTTCCCGATCGGCAACGTGGCCGAGAGCGCCGCGATCCTCTACGGCGCGTTCGCGATGGGCTGGCTGCTCCTGAACTGGCGAGATGGGCGGCACGGTCTCCTTTTCGTGACCGGTCCAGTGCTCGCGACGGTGGGGCTGCTCCCGCTCGTCCCGCTCGTCGTGCAGCGCGCGCAAGGAAGCGCGCGCCGCGCCGCGCACGGAGCACTGGCGGTCCTCTCGGCAGCTCTCCTTGCCGCCCTCGGCGGAAGCGGGCTCCCGGTTGCCGACGAGACGGCCGGGACCCTGGGCATCGAGCCCCGGACGCCCGTGCCCGATGCCGGAGCCGGACTCTGGAGCTGGCTCGTGGCGCACCCGGCGACGGCGTTGGCTGCTGTCGCGGTCGGCGTGGCCGCCGCTCTCCTGCTGTGGGCGCGCCGGGCGCACCCCTTCGGCGTCGTCGCGATCGGCTTCGTTCTCGTCGCCGCCTCGGTGCTCGCCGGTGCCGGTCTCGTCAGTGCGTTCGTATGCCTGGCAGCATGGGCGATCGCCGGTCTCTCAGCCGGCTTGCTGCGCCGGATGTCGTAGCCGCCCTTACCGGAGCGATCTCTACACTCGTCGCGGAAGTCCCCGTCTCATGGCCGTGCTGCGCAGCATCGAAGCGAAGATCGAGGGCCTCTTCGAAGGTGTGTTCGGGCGCGCCTTCCGGACCCACGTCCAGCCCATCGAGCTGGCGCGCAAACTCGTCAAGGAGATGGACGACCACCGGAACGTCTCGGTCTCGAACGTGTACGTCCCGAACGAGTACACGCTGTACCTCTCACCCGACGACCGGCGCCAGTTCGACGGCTACGAGGAGGCTCTCGTCGGTGAGCTCCAGGAGTACCTGGCCGAGCACGCGCGCCGCGAGCGCTACGCCCTCCTCGACGCGCCCCGCGTGCTCGTCACCACCGACGACGACCTTGCGGTCGGCGAATTCGGGATCGCGACGAGGCTCGTCGCCGCAGAGGGTGAGCCGGCTGCCGCGTCGCCGCCTCCACCCGCGCTTCCGGTCGAGCAGCCAGCGCAGACGATGATCTACCGCACTCCCGTGCCCGCGACGCCTGAGGCGCCGCCTCCGGAGCCGGTCAAGGAGGTCGTGACGCTCACGGTCGCGGGGCGCACCCACGAGGTCACCAAGCCGAGCGTGATCCTCGGGCGCTCACGGGAGGCCGACGTCCGCATCGCGGACGTGAACGTCTCGCGCAGGCACGCCGAGCTCCGACAGGAGGGAGCCGGTTACTGGATCCTCGATCTCGGATCGACGAACGGACTCGAGGTCAACGGCAAGCGCACGGACCGCTCGCGCGTGCGCGACGGCGACCGCATCACGATGGGATCGACGGAGATCGTGTTCGGCCGCTCCGTCCCGTCGTGATGCTCGCGCTCGTCGCGCTCGAGACCGACGAGACGCTTCTGATCCTCAAGATCGCGTTCCTCGTTCTGCTGTACGGCTTCATCGTCCTCGTCGTCCGCTCGGCGGCGAAGGGGATGGACCAGGCACCGCAGGAGAGCATCATCCTCGGTGCCTCCGAGGCGGCCGCCCTGCGTGCGGAGCATGGACTCCCCGCCACCCGGCTCCTCGTCGTCTCGAGCCCCGAGCTGCAGGAGGGAGCGACGATCGAGGTGTCGGCCCCGACTGTGGTCGGACGCGATGCCCAGAGCGGAATCCGTCTCGACCGCGACGAGTTCGTGTCGGGTCGCCATGCACGCATCGAGCCGCGGCAGAACGGCGCCTGGGTCGACGATCTCGGCTCGACCAACGGCACCTTCGTGAACGGGTCGAAGCTCGAGAAGGGGCGCGCGGCCAAGGCGGGCGACGTCATCAAGATCGGCGCGACCGAGTTGCAGGTGCAGGCGTGAAGATCGGGCGCGCCACAGCCGTCACCGACACGGGACGGCGACGGATTCGGAACGAGGACGCCTTCGTCTTCGAGCCGCCTCTGTTCGCCATCGCGGACGGGATGGGCGGCGCGCGCGCAGGCGAGATCGCGGCCGGCATCGCCGCCGCGGCGCTGAAGGACAGCCGCAGCTCGGTCATCGACGAGGGCAGCCTCGAGGCCGTCATCGACGAGGCCAACCGAAAGGTGTGGGAACGCTCGGTCGCCGACCCTGGCACGTCCGGGATGGGGACGACGGTGACCGCCGCGTTCGTCGACGCGGCACAGGACCGCGTGATCTTCGGCCAGGTCGGAGACTCGCGGGCCTACCGGCTCCGCGGAGACACGCTCGTGCAGGTGACGACGGATCACTCACTCGTCGCCGAGCTCGTGCGGAGCGGCGTCCTGACGCCCGAGGAGGCCGAGCGGCATCCGCAGCGCTCGGCGATCACACGCGCGGTCGGGACGGAGAGCGACATCGAGGCCGACGTCGTCGCCGTCCCGGCGGAGCTGGGGGATCTCTACCTGCTCTGCTCGGACGGCCTGACGGACATGCTCGGCGCGGAGGAGATCGCGGCCACGATCCTCGCGGCGGACCGCGACCCGGTGGCCGCTGCCGATGCGCTCGTCGTCGCCGCGAACGCGAAGGGCGGCGACGACAACATCACCGTCGTCCTCTTCGAGCTCGTCGAGGGCGAGCCGGACGCGGAGCCCGAGGTCGAGCCGAAGACCGACGGTCAGCCAGGACTGCAGACTGCGGCCGGGAGGCCGGATCCGGCCGTGGACGCCGACGTCCGTACACACGGGGCGGGTCCGGGCGGCCGCCTCGCGGCGCTCGCGTTCATCGCTGCCGTCGTCGGCGTCGGCGTACTCGTCCTGTACTGGGGAATCTCGAAGTGAGCGCTCGCAGCCGCGAGCTCGCCGGACTGATCGTCGCGGCGCTGCTCGCGGGCATCGCGCTCGCGAGCGTCACCATCGTCCGGGACGCCGAGGTCTCCGCGAGCGCGGTCACCTGGGGCGCGCTCTTCCTTGCTCTCTACCTCGCCGCGCACGTCGTCGTGCGACGAACGACGCCGTACGCGGACGGCGCGCTGCTCCCGCTCGCAGCGGTGCTGACGGCGTTCGGGATTGCGATGATCTACCGCCTCGACGGCGAGGACGGCGGGCGGCAGGCCGTTTGGGTCGCGGTCGGGGTCGGTGTGCTGTGCACGACACTCGTCGCGCTCCGGCACGACTACCGCGTGCTCGAGTCGTACCGCTACCTCTTCGGCGTCGCGGCGGTCGCACTCCTGCTACTCCCTTCGGTGCCGGGACTGGGCGAGCGCGTGAACGGCGTGCGGCTCTGGGTGAGCGTGGGCCCGCTCCAGTTCCAGCCGGGCGAGCTCGCGAAGATCTGCCTCATCCTCTTCCTCGCCGGCTATCTCCGCGAGAAGCGGGAGGCGGTAGCGCAGGGCCGGCTGAAGGACTTCGGCCCACTCGTGGCGATCTGGGGCGCAGCCATGCTCGTCATCGTCCAGACGAACGATCTCGGCAGTGCGCTCCTGAACTTCGGCATCTTCCTCGCGATGCTGTATGCGGCGACCGGCCGCGCGCTGTTCGTCGCCGCCGGACTCGCGCTGTTCGTCGGGGGCGCCACGGTTCTCTACAACGCCATCGACCACGTCCAGAGCCGGGTCACCATCTGGCTGCATCCCTGGACGGACGAGAAGGTGTACTGCGCGCTCAACGGCGAGCTCGAGTTGAGGCAGGACTGCGCCTCGTATCAGCTCGTGAAGAGCCTGTACTCGATCGCGAACGGCGGCTTCGGCGGCACCGGGCTCGGC
>DASTYQ010000062.1:0-2536 GCA_035764775.1 Gaiellaceae bacterium | reverse complement strand
CGACCTCCTCGGCGGCCGTGAGGAGCTTGTGGCGCCCGACGTCCGCGAGGAAGAGCTGCAGGCTGTCCGCGGCACCGGAGACTGCACCCGCCTCGTACTGCGGCTTCTCCGCGGCCGCCGCCACCTTGGCGGTCTCGCCGTCGGCCTGGGGGATCTCGATCCCGTGCGCCTCGAGCTCGCGCTGGAGCAGCTCGGCCTCGTCCTCGCCGAGATCGTGCTCGAGCACGAACGCCTCGAGCTCGGCGGGCTCGAGATGGCCGCCGTGCTCCTCGGCGCGCTCGATCAGCGCCTTGAGATGCTCGGACTCGAGTAGTTCGATGAGCTGGTTCTGCGTCAAAGTGCTGTTTCAGTCCTTTCGCTTCGGTCGTTCAGTCCAGCAACAAACTTACGGAGTGTAGGGAGATTTTCGGGTTGATTCCACGACGATCCACCACCGAGAGGTGTCACAAGCTCGTAAACGTTCGCGTTCCCTCCTGGTATTCCGCTCTCGAGGCGGCTGCGGTTTCGGAGCGCGGACGTCCGGAGCCCGGAGACCCACACAACCTGAGACGGGGCGCGTCGCAGGCAGTTAGATCATGACCCGTTCGACGGACGGCGAAAACCCCCCCGAAGGCGGCTTTACGCGCTCTTAGCGCGCCTTTCGGCGAGGAGCTCGAACGCCCGCTCGGGCGTCAGGGCTTCCACGGTGTCACCCTTCCGGAGGCTCGCGTTCGTCTCGCCGTCGGTCACGTAGGGGCCGAAACGACCGTCCTTGACGACGACCTGCCTGCCGTTGCCCGGGTCGGTGCCGATCTCCCTGAGCGGCGGCTTCGCGGCGCCGCGACCGCGTCGGACCTTCGGCTGCGCGAGCAACGCCTCGGCCTCCCCCGCGGTGACGGTCAGCAGCTGCTCCTCGGATGCGAGCGATCGCGTCTCCGACCCCTTCTTCACGTAGGGGCCGTAGCGCCCGTTCGAGACGAGGATCTCCTCGCCGCCTGCCCCGATGAGTGTTCGAGGCAGCGTGAGCAGCCGGACGGCGTCGTCGAGGGTGACGGAGTCGAGTGACATCGACGAAAAGAGCGATGCCGTGCGCGGCTTGTCCTCCTCGCCCTCGGCGAGGACCTCGGTGACGTAGGGCCCGTACCGTCCGTCCCGCACGGCGATCTCGCGGCCCGTCTCCGGGTGACGGCCGAGGCTTCGCTCGCCCGCGGGCTGGGACAGGAGCTCCTCCGCTTTCGCGGGCGTCAGCTCGTCGGGCGCGATGTCGTCCGGGATGCTCGCACGCAGGTCGCCTCGCTCGAGGTACGGGCCGAACCGACCGACTCTGACGACGATGTCGCTGCCAGGGATGGGGATCGAGTTGACGAGTCGCGCGTCGATGGCGTCCAACTGGTCGGTGACGAGAGCGTGCAGCCCGGGGCCTCCGTTCCCGAAGTAGAAGGAGCGGAGCCAGTCGATCCTGGCCTCGCGGCCCGCCGCGATCCGGTCGAGATCCGTCTCCAGGCGCGCCGTGAAGTCGTAGTCGACCAGCTGCCCGAAGTGGTCCTCGAGCAGGCGGGTGACCGAGAAGGCGAGGAACGTCGGGACGAGGGCGGTCCCCTTCTTGAAGACGTAGCCGCGGTCGAGGATCGTCCCCATGATCGAGGCATAGGTCGACGGCCGGCCGATTCCGCGCTCCTCCAGCGCCCTGACCAGGCTCGCCTCGGTGAAGCGAGCCGGCGGAGTCGTCTCGTGGCCCTGCGGCTCGAGGGTCCTCGCCGACAGCGTCTGGCCGACCGTCAGCGCAGGAAGGCGGCGCTCCTCGTCGTCGCCTTCGGGCTCATCATGCCCCGACTCGTACGCCAGCAGGAAACCGGGCGACGTGATCACGGTGCCCGACGCGCGGAAGACGGCCTCGCCGCCGGTCTTCGTCGACCCCTCCAGCTCGATGACGACGGTCTGGCCCTCCGCGTCGTTCATCTGCGAGGAGATCGTCCGCTTGAAGATGAGGTCGTAGAGAGCGAGCTCGTCCCGAGCGAGCTCCTGCCGGAGCTCGGCCGGCGCCCGGAAGGCGTCGCCTGCCGGGCGGATCGCCTCGTGAGCCTCCTGCGCGTTCGCGACCGCTCGCTGGTATCTCCTCGGCTTCGCCGGCACGGTCTCGGCGCCGTAGGTCTTGGTCGCGTGGGCACGGGCGGCGGTCAGCGCGCTCTCGGAGAGGTTGACCGAGTCGGTGCGCATGTAGGTGATGTGGCCGTTCTCGTACAGCCGCTGCGCGAGCCGCATCGTCGTCTGCGCCGAGAAGCGGAGCTTCCGGCTCGCTTCCTGCTGCAGCGTCGACGTCCGGAAGGGGGCGGCAGGCTTGCGTCGGTACGGCTTTTCCTCCACCGACCCGACGCGGAACTCCGCATCCTCCAGAGCGTCGACCAGCGCGCCGACGGCCGCTTCGTCGAGGACGACGAGGCTCTCGGAGCGCACAGTCCCGTCTTCCCCGAAGTCACGTCCTTGTGCGACTCGCGCCCCGTTCAGGCCGACCAGCCGTGCCTCGAACGCACCCGGCTCGAAGGTTCCGACCAGATCC
>DASTYQ010000061.1:0-3444 GCA_035764775.1 Gaiellaceae bacterium | reverse complement strand
CCGCAGCTCGAGAACCGGAGCGACTTCGCTCATCCGGGCAATCCTATTTCGACTTCCTCGCCGCCGGAAGTCGAACCCGAATCTGGCAGAAAGACGCAGGGGGCGGGAAGACCCGCCCCCTGGTTGTCCTAGTCCTACTTGGACGGTGGCTTGAGCTTGCCGCTTGCCATCAGCTTCAGCAGTGCCGCGCTGGACGCGGTGTACCGCGCCGCTACCTTCTTCGGCAGCGCCTTCGAGAGCTTGCCGTACCCCACCCCGCCGTTCTTCGCGGTGTAGTTGGCGTTGTAACCGGTCTTGAAGGCCGCCGGGTTCTTCGCGAACTCGACGATCGCGTCCTCGACAGCGACCTGGACCTTCTTCGTCGCGCTCGTCAGCACGTGCGGGCCGAAGAAGCCCTGGTCGGCGTCGACACCGATCGCCCACACCTTCTTCTGCTTCGCAGCGTCGAGGGCTCCGAGGCCGCAGCCGCCGGCGACCTGGAAGACGACCTTCGAGCCGCGCGCGATTTGGCTGAGCGCTGTCGCCTTGCACTTCGCCTGGTCGTTGAAGGTCGGGTCGTTGGCGTATTGGGTGATGACCTTGACGCTCGGGTTCGCCCGCTTCGCGCAGAACTGGTAGCCGGCGAAGAAGCGGACGATGGCGGTCACCTTGTTGGCACCGACGGCCGAGATGATGTCCGGCCCAGGCAAGCGCTTTGCCTCCTGGGCGGCGATGTTGCCGACGAGGCAGCCGGCCTCCTGCTCCCTGAACTGGACGCCGCGAATGTTCTTCGGCTTGCCCTTGACGGCGTTGAGATCAACGTCGATACCGAGGAACTTCGTGCTCGAGAACGCCGGCGCCACGGTGTCCAGCGGGCCGAAGGTGAAGAGCACGCCGTTGCCGATCACGAGCTGGTAGCCGTCCTGCGCTGCCCGCTGGAGGTTCGGCGTGCGGTCGGCGTCCGTGTTCGTGATGTAGATCCGGGTGTCGAGCTTGCTGCCGAGCGTCTTCTTCGCCTTCGCCAGACCCTGGCCGGCGAGAGTGTTGAAACCCTTGTCGTTCAGGCCGCCGGTATCAGTCACGAGCGCAACCTTGACCACCGTCTGATCCTGCGCGGCGGTGCCCGTGCCGGCAACGAGGCCGGTTACGGCGGCGACGGCCGCAATCGTCGCCGCGAGTGCGGCGACTGCCTTGGTACGTACTTTCACATGCCCTCCTTACGAGTAAGCCTGCCGCCCTGATTGGACGCTTGATCTAACCGCAAGTTGGACGCCCTCACAAGTTTGTGAAGAGTCCACTTCACGCGCGGAGCCTAACGCGTTTCGCCCTCTCTCAGACGGTGTGGAGGTCCGCTTCGGAGACGAGCACGCGGCGCGGTTTCGAGCCCTCGTAGCCGGAGATGATCCCGCGTCGCTCGAGCATGTCGATGAGGCGGCCTGCACGCGTGTAGCCGACGCGCAGGCGGCGCTGGAGGAGCGACACGGATGCGGTCTGCGTCTGCACGACGATCTCGATCGCCTTGTCCAGCAACGGATCCTCGTCGGGGTCGAACTCCCCCTCCTCGTCGGACTCCTCGTAGGCGGCCTCGGGGGCTTCCAGGAGCGACTCGTCGAGATCCTGCTCGCGCTGCGAGCGGCATTGCTCGACGACGAGGGCGACCTCCTCCTCGCTCACGTACGCGCCCTGGAGGCGCTGCAGACGCGACGTGCCGAGCGGCTTGAAGAGCATGTCGCCCTGGCCGAGGAGGCTCTCGGCACCAGCTCCGTCGAGGATCACGCGCGAGTCCGTCTGGCTCGAGACCGCGAAGGCGATCCGCGACGGCACGTTCGCCTTGATCATCCCGGTGATCACGTCCACCGACGGGCGCTGGGTTGCGAGGACGAGGTGGATGCCGACCGCACGCGACTTCTGCGCGAGGCGGATGACGCAGTCCTCGACCGCCTGCGGGGAGACCATCATGAGGTCGGCGAGCTCGTCGATGACGACCAGCAGGTACGGGAGCGGAGCCTCGCCACGCGCCCGGAACGCCCGGTTCGCCTCGGGAAGGCTGCGGGCACGCACGAACGACAGGCGCTCGTAGCGGCGCTCCATCTCCTGCACGACGTTCATGAGGACGACTGCCGCCTCCTTCGGGTTCGAGACGACCGGGGTCAGCAGGTGCGGGATCGACTCGTAGTAGCCGAGCTCGATCCGCTTCGGGTCGATCAGGATCATCCGCACCTCGTCCGGCGTCGAGCGAAGCAGCGTCGACGTGAGGATCGTGTTGATGCAGCCCGACTTTCCGGATCCGGTCGTGCCCGCGATGAGGAGGTGCGGCATGCGGGCGAGGTCGGTCCACACGGCGTTCCCCGAGATGTCCTTGCCGAGCCAGACGGACAGCGGGCTCGCGCTCGCCGGGAGGTCGCCGAAGATGTCGCCGAGCGTGACGAGCTTCGGCGAGAGGTTCGGGACCTCGACGCCGACGGCCTGCTTTCCGGGGATGGGTGCGAGGATGCGGATCTCGGTCGTCGCGAGCGCGTACGAGAGGTCGTCCTTGAGACCGGCGACCTTCGACACCTTCGTCCCGGGAGCGAGCTGGAGCTCGTAGCGCGTCACGCGCGGGCCCGAAATCTGTCCGGTGACCGTCGCCTCGACGCCGAACTCGGAGAGGGTGCGGACGAGGAGCTCGGCGGTCTTCGCGCTCGTGTCCGCCTTCGACGCAGCGGTCGTCGGCGAGGCCTTCAGGAGCGCGCGGTCGGGCAGCCGGTATTCGGCATGCTCGGCCGTCGTCTCGAAGACGGACTCGACGCTCGAGAGCTCGTCTTCCGGCTCGTCCGCGACGAGGAGCGTCGATTCCTGCGAATGGCCGGCGCCCACGACGTCGGGATACGCCTCCGCTCCGTCGAGCAGCCGTGGCTGGGTCGCGACGGCAGCGCGAGCTGGTGCCGGCTCGGCGACGAAGAGGTCCTCCTCGGTCTGCGACTCGCTCGAAGGCCACTCGAAGGCGCGACGCGCGCCGGTCCCGGCGCGCCTCACGGCGTGTCCCGTGCGACGAAGGATCGCTCCCGTCGAGGCCCCGGTCACGAGCAGGAGGCCGCCGACGAGAAGCGCCCCGCCGATGATCGCCGCACCGGTCTGGCCGATCAAGGCCGCGAGCGTGCCGCCGATCGCCATCCCGATCCACCCGCCCGAATCCTTGCCGAGCAGCGTCATGAGCCCGAGGAAGCTCACCCCCACGCCCAGCCGGAACGGCCGCACGTCGAGGAGGTCGCTGCGCGCGAGCAGGAGACCTCCGAGTCCGGCGAGGGCAACCGGAAGCACGTACGCCGCGTTCCCGACGATCTCGGTGAGCACGTCCGCGAGCCAGGAGCCGACGGCGCCGCCGTCGAGTCCGAGGTAGAGGATGGCCGCGAGCTCGAGGCCGAGCGCCAGCAACGCGAGGCCGAGCAGCTCGTTCTCGTGCTGCGAGCGCTGTCGCTTCGTCCG
>DASTYQ010000060.1:0-4993 GCA_035764775.1 Gaiellaceae bacterium | reverse complement strand
CGGCGAGGTCGGTTGGTACGCGTCCGCAACCGGCCTGCTCCGCAACGAGCGGCCGCGCGGCGGACGTCTCAAGTCGCACACCACCTGCCGCGGCACCGACCGCGATCAACAGAACAGTCACGCTCAGGACAACTCTGATCGGATTCACGTCTTCCTCCCTTGCAATTCGGCTAGAGCGCCTCGTCTCGCTCTTCTCAAGACCAAGCGATGATCGAGCAGCGGCTGCGTCGCGTCTTCCTGGCCAACCCTGAACCGGCGAGACGTCCCGGGTTAGCCCGGAGACTCGAGATTGCTTGCGGAGGGGCTACGCTGAGCGGAGGTAGGCGAGGACAGCGAGGACGCGCCGATGATCGTCGGGCGCGGGCGCCAGGTCGAGCTTGCGAAAGATCGACTTGATGTGCGTTTCGATCGTCTTGATGCCAAGGAAGAGTGTGGACGCGATCGCCTGGTTCGAGCGGCCTTCCGCGATCAGCGCGAGGATCTCGCGCTCGCGCTGGGTCAGCTCCTCGAGCGGGTCGCGCTCGCGGGAGCGCGCGAGGAGCTGCGCGACGACGTCGCGGTCGACCGCCGTCCCGCCCGAGCCCACGCGCCGGACGGCGGCGGCGAGCTCGGCGATGTCCGAGACCCGTTCCTTGAGCAAGTAGCCGACGCCACGGGCGCTGTTGCCGATCAGGCGGAGCGTCTGGGGCGGGGCCGCGTGTTGCGAGAGAACGAGCACACCCACGCCCGCGTGCCGCTCGCGGATCTGCTCCGCCGCGCGAAGTCCCTCGTCGGTCTGCGTCGGTGGCATGCGGACGTCGATGATCGCGACGTCCGGCAGTTCACGCTCGACCGCGGCGAGCAGTTCAGCGGCATCCCCCGCCTGAGCGACGACGTCGAAGCCGTGTTCGGCGAGGAGACGGGCGACGCCCTCGCGGACGAGGACCGCATCATCGGCGAGCACTACGCGCATGGAATCTCCACGTGGATGCGGGTGCCGCTGCCCGGCGGGCTCTCGATCCCCAGCCGTCCGTCGAGCGCGGCGACCCGGTCGGCGAGGCCGCGCAGTCCCGAGCCGCGAGATGGGTCTGCGCCCCCGACCCCGTCGTCGACGATCTCGATCACGAGCGTTGCGTTGCGCCTGCTCGCCTGCACGGTCGCCGAGCGGGCCTGCGCGTGCTTGGCGATGTTCGCGAGCGCCTCGCTGGCGACGAAGTAGGCGGCCATCTCGACCGACTCGGGCAGCCGCTCCTCCGGCGCCTCGAGAACACGGACCGGTAGCGTCGCCGATTCCGCCAGCCACTCGAGCGCACCGGAAAGACCTTCCTCAGTCACGATCGCAGGATGGAGACCCTGCGCCAGAGCGCGGATCTCGCCGAGCGCCTGCTTGGCGAGATCGCCCGCCTCGGACAGCAGCGCCGGCAGCTCGTTGCGATCACCGCCGGCACGGCTGCGCGCGAGCTGGAGGAGAAGAGAGAGGCGCACAAGCTGCTGCTGGGCGCCGTCGTGAAGATCGCGCTCGAGCCGGCGGCGCTCCGCCGTGCCCGCCTCGACGATACGCGCACGCGAGGCCTGCACGTCTGCGAGCTGGGCGCGCAGCTCATCCCGTAGACGCTCGTTCTCGAGCGCAAGGCGAGCTGCCGCCGAGGCAGCTTCGACCAGTCCCGGGTCGTCACGCAGCGCCGCGTCGTAGACGATTGCGCCGAGCCGCCTCCCATCGTGCTCCAGCATCGTGACGGCCCGACGCGGGTCGTCGGTCGGCAGCTCAACCGGCACCCCTTCGAGATTCGCGTAGCGCTGCTCGTCATCGCTCCAGACACCGAGCACGAGCGATGAATCGCCGAGGGCGCGAACGAGGCCGCGCCGCAGGTCCGCAGCCGACGGCGAGCGCCCGAGATCCGCCACGAGGTCGGCCACGGCCGACTGAGCGAGCCGCTCCCGGAGGAGCCCGATCGAGAACGCAAAGGGCAGGAGTGCGTAGGCCCCGACAACGAGCCAACGTCCGAACCCTCGCCAGTCGTAGACCACGTCTGGCAGGAAGGCCGACGTGTAGCCGAGCACCGTGTAGCCCGTCGTGAACAGCAGGGCGGCAACAATCCCACCAAGGAGCAGCGGCGCGAACCGCCGCCGGGCGGGCGGAGACGCGAGCACGAAACGGCGCGCAACGGCAAGCAGGATCAGAACCGCGAGCATTGCTTGTGCGTACGACAGCCACTCGCGGAGCACCCGCCATGCGTCGACGTCGGTGCTGACGAGGACGAGGTTGCTCGGCCCTGAGTAGCCGAGCGAGGGCGCGTCGCGCTGGAACATCGCCACTGCGAGCGAGCCGACGACGGAGACGGCGTATACGAGGAGGACGAGGGCGCGTTCGAAGCGCGATCGGACTCGCCCCGTCGGATAAGCGAACAGGAGGTGGACGAGCAGCGCCTGGTGGAGCGTCGGCAGCGCCAACGCGAGCGTCCACGCCAACGAGTCGCGCGAATACCGCAGCGGAAGAAGGAGCCAGGCGAAGCCGATCGCGACCATGAGCGGGCCGACGCAGTTCTGCGGCCGGCGCTCCCACGTCACGAGCCCCAGCGAGATGAAGACGGCGCCCACGCCGAGCAGGGCGAGGACGTAGTACCAGACGTTGCCTGTGTCGGCGAGAACGCTCGCGACGTACCCAACCCAGAGCGCACCGAGGGGCCAGAGCGCCAGCCGCACCCACCTCATCACATGAGCGCCTCCAGCGCCGCTCCCGACAGCTCGTCCTTGGCGACGAACCCGCGGGCGCCGCTCGCCTTCAGCCGCCGGCCAAAGCTCGAGACGTCGCGGCTCGAGGTCAGCACGACGGCCGAGCCGCCGCCCGCCTCACTGACCGCCCGGACGATCTCCCAGCCACGGCCGTCGGGAAGGTAGACGTCGAGGAGCACCACATCGGGCCGTAGCTCCGAGGCAGCGATCACGGCGGATGCTGCGTCGTCGGCTTCACCCACCACCCTGAACCCATCCGCTTCGAGCAGCGTGCGAGCAAGCGTCCGAAACGGTGGATGATCGTCGACAATCAAAACCGTCCGTCGCATAACCGAATCGTCCCACAGCCGCCTTCCGGGTTCGCCCTGAAACCCGGCCCGCTCAGGGCTGACCCGGAAGACCAACGCGTCGACGCCGCTCATACTCAGGCTGAAGATGCGACGCGCCACGGTCCGCATCACCTTGTTGACATCGTTCGCGACGACACTGCTCGTGCTCAGCGCCACCGCTTGCGGAGGCAACGACGAGTCGGACGCGAGCGGCTCGACTCCAGCCATCCCAACGGTGCCGACCTCGACGACCCACCCCGAGTGCGGTGCCGTGCCCGCCAATCTTGCCGGCACGTACACGACGGAGACAAAGGCGGACGAGCTTCCGCCCGAGGTGGCCGACATGCAGGTCGGCACGTGGGAGCTAACGCTTGGGCCCGGCCACAAGCTCGTGGTGCTCGCGCCACAGGGCAACGAGATCGATCTCAGCCCCGCGTGCGTGCGCGGTAGGCAGATTGCGGTTGCCGAAGAGCCGGCCGGCGGCGCCTGCGCAGGCTACGGGCCGGGCTTCTACGAGTGGGCGCTCCGCGGAGACGACCTCGTCTGGATGAAGGTCCGGGAGCGCTGCGTCGACCGCGCGTACAACTTCACGGCTCATCCCTGGCGGAGGAAGGTGTCACGCTAGCCCGTGGGCTTCCTGGGTAGCCCTGAACGTCGCGTCATTCAGGGCTAGCCAGGAAGACAGTGCAGCGTCCGCGCGCGAACCTCCGTCGCGTACTCGCGAAAGGAGGATTGATGCGCCGACTTCTCCTGACCGTTGTTCTTGCGCCCCTCGTGCTGGCTGGGACGGCACTGGCCGACGCGCCGACGAAGACGACGATCTCGTCCGGCCCCGACACCTTCGTTGTCGGCGACCTGTGCAGCTTCCCGATCTCGATCACTGACAGCCGTACGGTGACGACCATCACCTTCGACAACGGCGACGTCCAGCGGCACGTCCGCGTCGACGCGACGCTCTCCGCGAACGGGAAGACCGTGAGCGAGAACGACAGCATCAACGTCTACATCGACGCCGATTCACCGACGGTGCGGACAATCATTGGTGCTTTCACGAGGATCAGCGTCCCGGGCGCGGGCATCCTCGTCCTCGAGGCCGGCCGTATCGTCTTCGACGTGGCAACCGGGGCGATGCTGTTCGAGGCCGGACAGCACGACTTCACCTTCGACGGCGAGATCGCCGCGCTCTGCGGCTTCCTCTCGCCCACCACGTAGGTTCAACGGGCTCTCGCCCTGCGAGCCGGCGCTTGCCGGCTCGTCGGGTGCCTCACGATCAGGGACGAGACGCCGACCTCATCGCGCAGTCGTCCCGCTGGTTTACGATTGAGGCAACGCGCCATCCCGCGCTGATCCCGCAGGAGGCTCCCGGAAGCTCCCGCTTGCACCCGCGGATCCCCGCAACGGCAGAGCCGGAAAGGCCCACTCACGCCGAGAATCCCCGCCTATCCCCGGTCAGCCCGGGAGCACCCAGACCGGCCTGTCACGCCGGAGGTCGCGGGTTCGAGTCCCGTCGCTCCTGTGCTTTGTCGTTGCCGGTTGCAAGCCCCGCGTCGCAGCGCCGGCGCGCACCTCTACGGCGGCGTACGACTCATCCGCGACGCGGAGCATCCGATGCGGAGGAGCCTCGAGAGGCCCGCGGCGCGCGGGCCCTCGAGGGCACCGATCACTTCGCGTCGAGCCGGACGAGCTCGGGAGGCTCGCCATCGCCCCAGCGAAGCTCGAAGAGCGGACCCCTGCCCCGGTAGGGCGTCGCAAATGTCGCCCCTGAGCGCGAGGGCACATACCTAGGTTGCGTTCCGGTGCCCCACTCGAGCTCGACTCCAGCCGAGGACACGGATGTCTGGGGTACGTCAGCTCTCTCGGCACCGGCGTTGGCGACGACGACAACCGTGAGCGCAGCGATGCTCGACAGAACAGCGATGAACTTCTTCACTTTCGTCTCCTTTGGTTCCGTT